>CANGWA010000235.1 GCA_947457335.1 Sphingobacteriaceae bacterium | reverse complement strand
GATGCCATTCAACTAGACTTTTTTGAGGGTGGTACCATTAAGGGTATTTTAATCAAGGATCAGCAAAATGACACCTTGTTCTACGGACAGTTAACAGTGCACATCTCTAATTTTGAATACAAAAAACATACCCTTGTCCTTGATAAATTAGAGTTAAGCGATGGTCGACTTACTATTCAGAAACTACGGCACGATTCGGTAATGAACTATGAATTCTTGGTAGATTATTTTTCATCTGATACACCAAAAGACACAACCAGTGCGACTTGGGACATTCGCTACAGAACTTTTTTCCTCAATAACGTTTCACTCCACTATCATTTATCGGAAAAACGAGAATTGCCCCCGAATAGTATCGATTTCGATTACATCGACCTAAATGCCATCAATGGATCAATTGAACAAATGACACTCAGCGGGGATACCATTCGGTTTAAAACAAACCATCTTGCCTTTCATGAAAAATCAGGATTTACGTTAGAAGAATTGACAACCCATGCTACCATTTCCCCAAAGGGGATTTATTGTGATTCACTAAAACTTAGGACTCCTCTATCCAAATTAGAGGGAACAATTGGGTTTCAAACGAATGAATGGAAGGACTAAGCTGATTTTATAAATGCCGTGCAGTTAAAAGCAAAATTGTTGGATAGTTCCCATGTGCATTCCAATGACATTGCCTTCTTTGTTCCTGAGCTCTTTGGTCTGAATCAAAAACTGTTTATTAACGGTTTGATTCGTGGTGCCATTAGTGACCTGCGATTGAAGGATGTGAATCTTAAGTTGGGAAATCACACCCAATTCAAAGGAAACTTCGATATTTCAGGTTTACCAGACATAAAAACAGCATATATTCATTTTAGTGCGAAACATTTTTCAACCTGCTACGAGGACTTCTCTGCCATCCCAACCTACCCCTTCAATAGTGGACAATTGCTGCAAATACCAGCCGAACTCAGTGCTTTGGGTGTGGTCGATTATTCAGGTAAATTCGATGGATTCATTACTGACTTTACAACCTATGGTACTATCAAAACTGCTCTTGGAAACCTCTCTACACAATTGAGTATCCGTCCAGGCAAGGCGAATGAAATAAGTTATCATGGGAAATTTCAAACCGACCACTTTAATGTTGGCAAATTAGTAGCCTCTACCGATTTGAATGATCTTAGTTTGAATTGTGAAATCAACGGTAGTGGAATCACACTAGCATCACTCAATGCTAAAATTGACGCCAATATCCTCGGTGCTACATATAACAATTACCATTATAAGCAAATTAATATGAATGGTAGGGTCAGCAATAGGATATTTAATGGTAATATCCTTTCCCGAGACCCGAATGCAAATTTTGACTTCAATGGAATTATCAATTTCGCTAAAGAATCACCAGAGGCCGACTTTATTGCCACCATTAACCGGTTGCAACTAAGTGAACTAAACTTCACCAATAAAGCTGATAGTGGTGCTTTGTCGACTCAAATGCTAATCAATATGCATGGCACTAATCTTGATAATTTGACTGGGCAAATTCACTTTGACGGGACAGAATACCAAACCAGAACTCGAAAATTTAAGTTGAACACCTTCAACATACAAGCCGATCAGTCCAAAACCGACAAACGCATCCGCTTAACCTCAGAGTACATCAATGCATTTGTCAGGGGTAAATTTAATCTCACCTCCTTAAAACCTGCATTCGAAAGCCTCCTATATAGTTACTACCCAACCTATTTCCAAAAACCATCGAAGAATACGGTGTACAAGGATTCCCTGATGATGCAGGTATCGATAAAAAAATTCAACACCATCCGAGATTTGTTTTTACCAGAAGTAATGATGAGTCCCGGTACGCTAATAGAAGGAACTTTTGATGCTTTTCAAAACAAACTTAATTTGCAGTTCACCAGTCGCCTTGCCGAATATAATTCCATTAAATGCCACGATCTACTAGTTATCTTAAACGAAAATAAGAATACCGTTCTAGCAGAGGCTTCAGGAAGAATGCTCAGTATAGGCGATAGCCTTGAATTCAAAAACTTCAACCTTGTGGTGAATTCTTTGGATTCAAAATCAGGTTACATGCTCGATTGGGATAACCTAACCTCACCAGCAAATAAAGGTTCCATACAGGGCGCGCTTCAATTTGATTCAGAAAAAATACAAATTGTTAACGAAAAACTAAAAATCGTTGTGAGGGATAGCCTATGGCAGCAAGAGGCACCAGCAGAAATGAACCTTAGCAAAAATGGCTTACTTGACATTCATCCTTTCAAAATCTCCAACAACCAACAATGGTTAGGCATTTCAGGTCGATACTCCTCCAATCCTGCCGATAGTTTAAATATTAGAATTGGAAAGTTACAATTGCATCAATTCAACCCTGCACTTCATAATCTTTCACTTCAATTGCAAGGTGAATTAAATGCTAATGTAAAATTGGCACATGAAGAAGGGCACATCACGGTTGATGGTGACCTCAGTATTATCAATTTTGTCGCCAATGATAACGTCGTTGGTGCCTTGGAAGTGAAAACATCCTATAATCCTGCACACAATAAATTAAGACTCTCTGGATTTACTTCGCTTGGTTTGAAGGATCCGCTTGGCAACCAAATCAAAAACATTGACTTTGCTGGCTTCTATTATTTTGACAAAAAAGAAGAGCCAATCGATATTACTATTACCGCCAACCCTGCTAATATTAAACTACTAAACCCATTATTAGAAGGGATACTAACGATTAAAAATGGCTACGTAAAAGGTCAAGGAAAAGTCCATGGTTCCCCAGAAAACATAAAAATTGATGGCAATTTCACACTGTTTAATACCGAAGTCAAAGTCGATTATTCCAATGTATCATACGAAGTCACAGGTGGAATTGAAGTAATGCCAGATCAAATTCGTTTTACAGATTTACTGATGCGCGAAAAAGGATCGCGTAGCGTGCCCCATGGCACTATCAATGGCAACATCTTTCACACTAATTTCAGTAAAATGCAGATCGATTATGACGTTACATATAACAACCTGTTGGTTTTAAACACCACAGAAAAGGAAAATGGAACGTTTTATGGAAAAATTTATAGCAGTGGAAATGTTGGTATTTATGGATTTCTCAACGATCTTCACATGGTCATCACCAATACAACTACAGGCAATTCCAACTTTTACATGCCACTTGATGGCCCTGCACAAGTAGATGAAAACGATTTCATACATTTTGTGGTCAAAGACACCTCCAACCTAAAAAAGGAGACTGAAATAACTGGATTTGACCTTACCCTAAACCTATATGCAACGCCTTCTGCAACTGCACATATCATTCTTGATAAACGTACTGGGGATCAATTGACAGCAAACGGAAGGGGATTATTGAATTTGCGTATCAATACATTTGGAAAGTTTGAGATGTATGGTGATTACATTTTAAGTGGAGGAGATTATGTATTCACGCTTGAAAATGTCATCCGTAAAAAGTTTGAAATAGAGCCTGGTAGTCGCATCGGTTGGAGCGGAAGTCCAATGAATGCAGATATTGATGTGATAACCTCCTACAAGCAACGCGTGTCGGTAGCACCACTCATTAATAATGGTTCAACTGGTGATAAAAGCCGTACTCCTGTTGATTGCCAGCTACTAATTAACGGAAAACTATTTTCACCAGCCATTCGCTTCAAAATTGACTTTCCAAACCTTGATGCAAATACGAAGGCATCTATTGACAACGTATTAAGCGATGAAGCTGAGCTTAACCGACAAGTCTTCTCCTTCTTGCTATTTCGTTCATTCATCTCTCCTCTAATTTATAATGTGAATGGTGGCGGTGTTACCGCGGGCGTGGCAGCAGCTTCTACAGGTAGTGAATTACTTAGCAACCGCGTGAGCGAATTTCTCAATACTTACGTGGGTAATCTCACGGGGTTACGTGATCTCCAGTTAGGTCTTAATTATAAAGCAGGCTCTGGAGTTAACAATTCGGATGCAGTGGATATTGCTCTTAGTAAGCAATTCCTTAATAATAAGATTTCAGTAGATGGAAACATTGGTGTGAACAGTAATAAAAACCAAGGAACGGGTACATTGATTGGCGATGTGAATATCGACTATAAATTATCAGAAGATGGCCGGTACCGTCTAAAAGGCTTTAATAGAACAAATGATGTTACACAATTAGCAGTGGCTGGTGGTCCCTATACACAAGGAATTGGATTCTTCTACCGCAGAGAGTTTGAAAGCATTAACCAATTGTTCAGCAAATGGCGAAATAAGGCTAGGAATTAAGGACTTCAACCTCTTCTTCTTTTAGTGTTTCCTGGTTACTTAAAAGTATGCCTTTTCCAATAAATAGAAGCGAGATGATCATGAAAACATGGGCTATGTCCTTATAATTGAACCATTCGTGCATAGAGAACTTGCTCAAATGTACCG
>CANGWA010000234.1 GCA_947457335.1 Sphingobacteriaceae bacterium | reverse complement strand
GTGGTAAGGAAAAAATATGGATTCAGGCTGGAAAACTCTATTACCAGCGGGAGATCTCTGGCAGGGGCAAGATAAAGGAGTATGACGCTCACTTGATGTCAAAGCCAGAAATCATTGAATTGAGCAAAACCAGTTTCAGCGACACCATCAACCAAAGTTTTTGGGTGAAGGGCGGAGAGCGACTAAAATTTGAAAGTCAGGGCAAGGAGGTGCGCCTTGCCATGCAAGTGTCTGATGAGGAGGTCCGCGTCATTCAATCAGAAATCAATAAATTCATACAAAAACACATTGGCAACTAAACCGAGTTGCTGTAATACCCCTTCACATGTACGTATCGAAACTGGCCGAAAACATCATCGGTTCTGAAATCATCAAGCTAGCAGGCGAAATTAACGAGAAGATTCGCCAGGGACATACCATTTACAATTTCACCATTGGTGATTTTAATCCCAAACAATTTCCAATACCGGAAGCGCTTCGCGATTACATTATTGAAGAATATCAGAACGGAGCTACCAATTACCCTCCTGGCGACGGCGTGGTGGAGCTGCGCAATGCTGTATCGGATTTACTGAAACGTGATTTGGGTTTGCACTATGCGAACAATGAAATTTTAATCGCTGGAGGCGCACGTCCCATTATTTATACCATTTTCAGGGCGTTGGTCAATCCCGGCGACAAAGTAATTTTTGGTACGCCATCGTGGAACAACAACCACTATACTTACCTTAATTTTGCGGAAGCAGTGGTCATTGAAGCGAGTCCTGAGAAAAATTTCATGCCCGATGCAGCCGACATTGCGCCGCACGTTCAAGATGCCAGCTTATTAGCCTTGTGCTCACCACAAAATCCAACAGGCACTGTTTTTACAAAAGAAGGACTCGAAGCCATTTGTGATTTGGTTATTGCCGAAAACAAACGCAGAGGACCTCAACATCAACCATTGTACGTGATGTACGATCAAATTTACTGGGCCTTAACGTATGGTGTACCGCATTATGACCCTGTCACCTTGCGTCCCGAAATGCGTGATTACACCATCTATGTCGATGGCATCTCTAAATCGCTTGCTGCCACTGGTGTTCGTGTAGGCTGGTGCATGGGGCCTGCATATATAGTGGATAAAATGAAGTCCATTCTCACCCACGTCGGTGCCTGGGCCCCTAAAGCCGAGCAATTGGCTAGTGCCAGATTCTTAAATAATGAAGAGGCATACAACCGTTTTGTGGTTGACCAAAAGCAGCGCGTTGAAAGCCGTTTAAATGGCATTTATACTGGATTGATAGCACTGAAACAGAAGGGATTTGCAGTGAATGCCATTGCACCACAAGCGGCGATTTATTTAACCGTTCAATTTTCATTGCATGGCAAGAAAACGGCGGATGGTACGGTACTAGCAACGACAAAGGATATCACCTCTTACTTACTCAATGTAGCACAATTAGCAGTTGTTCCATTTTCCGCTTTTGGTGCTTCTGATAATTCAGACTGGTACCGTTTATCGGTAGGCACGTGTAGTATGGAAGACATTCCGAAAGTATTGAAGAGCCTAGAAGAGGCGCTGATGCAATTGGGGTAGTGTTGAGAATTGAAATCTGGGTGAGGGAAAGAGCTTTACTTTTGAATGGTTAATTGTAAAGGATGAATGGTGAATGAGGTGAACGCTGAAATCCATTGTTAATGGGTAATGGTGAATTGTTAATGTCTTTAATGCTGCATGCGCCAAACTTTAAATTGAGAGTAGAAAATTGAAGTTGTATCGAGTGACAGTCCTTTCAATTCTCAACTATCCATTCTCAACTATCCATTCTCAACTATCAATTCTCAACTATCAATTCTCAACTATCAATTCTCAACTAAATTATTATTCCTAGTGCAACATCTTAAAGACTGCTTCCTTCATCAATTCCCCATTACCGATGCTATAGTTGTCAATGCCCTTGCTTCTAAGATCAACATCGCGCAGGATGCGGAAAACCATTTTTAAGCGTGGCACTGAAAAGGTAGAAGCGGCACGCACATAATCCTCAACAAAATAAGGATTTACCCCAAGGGCGGCAGCTGCAGCAAACTTAGATTTATCTTGCAGGAAATGGTATTTCAATATTTTGACAAAGTATCCATGCAGTACGGCAAGGACCGCTGGCATTGGGTTTTCCTTTTCGTTGGCGGCAAAGTGATTAATGATTTGATTGGCCTTTAATATGTCGCGTGTGCCCAACGCTTTTTGCAATTCAAAGACATTGAAGTCACGGCTCACGCCAATGTTATCTTGCACCTGTTCCAGCGTAATTTCTTGTGAGGCCTCGCGCGCAATAAATAATTTATTGAGCTCACCGGCCACTTTGGGTAAATCATTTCCAAGTAGTTCGGCCAACATGGCTGCTGCACGGGGATTGATTTTATACCCTTTATCCGTAACATACGTCGTAATCCATTGCGGCAATTGGTTATCGTACAGCTGCTTCGTTTCTATGTACACCGTTTCCTTGGTAATGGATTTAGCCAAGGCACTGCGTTTATCGATGGTGCCATACTTGTAGCAAAAAACAAGTATGGTGGACTTTTGTGGGTTTTTCAGGTAATTGATCAACATCGTAACACCAGGAGCATTCTCCTTTTTCTCCTTGGCCTCTCCCCCCTCCTTTTCCTGCGTTTTCTTACTCAATTCCCTCATGTCCTGCGCCTCTTTTACAATCACAACCGTATAAGAACCTGTCATGGGAAACTGATTAGCCAGATTCACCACCTGAATCAAGTCTACGTCCTTTCCATAAACAACCGTCTGATTGAAACCCTTATCCTCCTCCTCCAAAGCATGTTCTTCGATATAATCGCTAACCTGATCGATGTAATACGCTTCTGCGCCAGACAAAAAATAGACCGGTTTAAAAATCTTACGTTTTAGATCGAGCAGAATTTGATCGATTTCCTTCATCCCTTAAAAATCGGAAAAGGAATGGAACAGGTAAAAGATTTTATAAGCGTTTTTTTAACGTTGCCCCCAAAGCCAATGCAGTGATGTGCCTATCACTTAACAAGGGGAGCGTTCAGGACTTATTGCTGATAGATCAACCGCTTCACCTCGTCGCTGGTCATGCCATAGATATCGATAGGGGGACTTTTAGCAAAAGAAAGTGGGCGCGACTTGGTGGTTGGAGTGGACTCTAGTTTATAAACGGTCATGTAGCGGTCATCAGAAAACTGTACCAGGTAATTTTCACCTTTATAAAAGCGGTACCCTTCGTAAAAATGACGATCAATTAATTGCACGGGACTACTTGTTTTTATGTCTCGAAACACAACCACCGAAGCATCTACATCCGATGAATCAGTAGGCGCTTGTTGCACCTTTGCATAAACCGGCTGCATTTGTCCCGCATGCAAGTACCCATCAATATTGCTAATTCCCATGCCACTTTTAACCAGTACATTATTCAAGGAAGCGATGCCAAAATTATGATACGATAACGCTTTTAGTTTGCTCACTACCGCCTCGTAAAAGCCCTTTCTACCCATGCGTTTTTCTTCAGGCGTCATCAATGGCAAGGCCTTTTGATACGCCGCTTCGTACAACATACTATCGGGTAACCGCCTGTTTTGATTATAGGAGGCTGCGCTGAAACGCGTGAATCCATTGCGCGAAAAGCGGCGTTGACGATCAAACTTTTTTGCTGTGTGCGCTAAGATACGGTTATAGCGCTTCATCAATTGTGTATGCAGCTGATAATTCTCTTCCTTCTTACCGTTTCGATAAGACTTCATTGCTGTGATACGAAGTGTATCAAATCCCTTTACGGTCTTCAGCGTGAGCACCAATTCATCCCCCTGTTGGTCAATCCTTGCATCGACAATACCGCTTTTAGAAAGTTGGCGAATAGCAGATCTATCCTTTCCATCTTGAACCACGTATAGCCGATTCACAAATGGGCGGAGGTACGGCATGTTCCAATCCGTTAATGCAAAATCGTTTTCTATACGAATGAGGCGACGGTGGTCTTTTAAGCGTCCCTTATTCGTTAGTTGTATGCCCTGTTGTGCCCTAGAAGCAATCATTTTTTTAGGACCAATCGATCTAAACCAAACACTATCGTAAATGTAAAAGTAACGCGTGGTCGGAAAGCGGTCATGAAAAACAGTGGTATCCGTTAGAGTGATTCTTCGCGCCATGTTGCTATAGAATGCAGCTTCGGCAGCGGATAGCGAATCTACGCGGGGACGTTTTTTAGTAACCACCGGCTGTGTGGTTTTTATCCATTGCTGGTTATTCAATTGGTAGATGGCAAAATCCGAAGCAGTATCGGAAGTGGCGTAATTCACTTGCACACAGGAGTCGTTCTTTGTCATCAAGGGCCGTCCTTCGGTATCCCTGGCACTGATTTCATACATACCTCCACTTCTAAATAATTTCTGCTCCCCATTAACATCAATCGTCATCGGG
>CANGWA010000233.1 GCA_947457335.1 Sphingobacteriaceae bacterium | reverse complement strand
TCTCTCTTGGTTACTGCCTTTATTGGCCATCTTGATCAAATTGGATTCACGAGGACCGGTGTTCTTTCGACAAAAACGTACGGGTTACAAGGGTAGGACTTTCAACTGCTTCAAATTAAGAACCATGCAGGTCAATAAAAACGCCAACGACCTACAAGCCTCCCTTAACGACCCTCGCATCACCAGAATGGGAAAATTTCTGCGAATTTCCAACCTCGACGAATTGCCTCAATTTATCAATGTGCTAATTGGCGACATGTCCATTGTTGGCCCCCGTCCCCACATGCTCAAAGACTCTCAATCCTTCTCCGAATTATTCCCAGGTTATTATAGCCGCTACCTAATGGCACCCGGTATCACTGGTCTAGCCCAAATTAATGGCTTCAGAGGTCCTACCCCCAACGTACGCTCCGTTTATAAAAGGTTACAATGGGATCTTTATTATGTTGAACACGCCACCATTGGCATGGACGTGAAAATAATATTGCTCACCGCACTTGAGACCATCCGGGAAGCACTGAAAATCAAAATCAGCAAAAAACTACCCAAAGGCCAGGGTTAATTCAAGAACCCGTTATTCCGCTTATTTGTTTTTGTAAATTGTTGGCTCATACCAATTTTAACGGCATGAAAGAAGCTTTACAAAAAAACCATACCCAATTTCTATTAGCCCTGATAATCTCACTGGGCGCGGCATTGAGGCTGTTTCACCTCGACTATCAATCCCTTTGGGACGATGAAATAGCGACCATGATTCAAGCGAACCCAGCACTTGATTTTTCTGCCGCTTGGGAGGTTTATATGCAGAACGACAACATGCCTCCCCTCTATTTTATTGTGCTGAGGTACCTGATGCTCCTTTTCGGTTATAAATCCATCGTTCTGCGTGCCTTCTCTGCAGTCATTGGCATCCTTTGTATTCCCGCTATCTACAGACTCAGCAAGAAATTATTTGATGATACGGTGGCAAAAGGGGCAGCATGGATTTTGGCCATTAATCCCATGTTAATTTATTATTCCCAAGAAGGACGCCCCTATACCCTACTTGTATTGTTTACTATACTTTCTTTTTCAAAACTAATCGATAGTATTGAGAATCCTTGTAACCGCAACCTTCTTCTGTATACCCTATATACAACGCTTCTTATCTATGCTCATTTCTTTGGCATTTTTATTCTCTTCGCCCAAATTCTTTACTTCTTCTTCAGACTTTTTTCAAATGCTTCAAATCGAGTGGAGTTATTCAAGCATTTCTGGCCGGTGCCCTTTTTAATCGTCTTGTTACATTATCCTTCACTCCCCCAATTCTTGAAGAATAGTGAGGCACGCACTAGTTGGATTACGTTACCGGGACTAACACCATTCAATGACACCTTTCATGCATTTCTTGGACAAGCCGAAGTGCCCATTGCCATGGCATTGATACTTCTTTTGCTTTTTATCGTTCAGGTCTTTAGCGGCAGATTAAATAACGCCAATTTCCACCTTTTACTGTTTTGGTTATTTGGATTCTTGGTGATTCCTTTATTCAGAACCTACACCACCATGCCCATGATTGTGCACCGGTACCTGCTACCTTTACTACCTGTGGTGATTATCATGATGAGTGCCGCCATCGCCACCATCGCCGATAAAACAACACGCTTCCTTACCATTGGCATTTTCACCTTGTTTAGTCTGGGTGATCTAATAATCGTAACAGATTATTATTTCAAAATAACCAAGCCAGATTATAGAGGAAATACTGAATTAATTCTTTCACAACGGAAAACGAATGAACCAGTGGTAGCTGAGGTAGGATGGCATTACGGACACTTTATTGCTGATGTGGAGTATATGCCACTTGGTAATTATATGAATTCCATTAAAAATAAAACACTACCCAGTTCATTTTGGTATTGTGGGGTGAGGGAAAACGATCTCAAGCTAAATGACCAAGAGCGTGAATTCCTGTTTCAAAATTACTATACTGATTTTTGGAAAAACGGAAACCAAACACAAGCCATTCACTTCAAGCGACTACCACAGGATGGTGCATTTATCGCTCCTCACAACCTTAGTAATGCTGATTTCTCCTCTGGCATGTGTGTCGTAAATGCGCCAGCATCTGTTACTGTCGCACTTGATTCAGGGAATTACAACCTCCATTTCACCACCTTATCACTTCCTGAAAAACCCATTCATGACACCAATGCCCGTGCCATGGTGACCATTAATGGTAAATTGGCCGGAACGTTCAATAGCACCCATCTCTACAGCGGCTACAACGATCTCAAGTGGGCCATGGTTAGCGGCACGAATACCATTACCATACAAAACACTACCCATGGAAACGGAAAGCGCTTCTTGATTTTCAAAAATCTGGTCATTGAAAAAATACCCTGATTTTATGTGCATTTGTGGTAATTTTAGTGCCCGGAAATCAATAAGCCAATTCCCCTTAAATGCATAGTATTGAACCTTTTTATAATTGGCAACACCTCTATGTCGCTGCAGAGGATCCTGATTCACCTTTCTATGGACGTGAATACAGTGAATTTGAATTTAGCAACACCATCTATAACTACTACATTCATCCCCAATGGGATGATATCGGCTCAGAAACGCTTTATCTAAAGGTGCTGTTTGCCGATTATGAAGAAAAATATGCCATCATTGAATTGATTGGGGAATGGAATGATGCCATCAACAACGATATTATGCTTTTGAAAAGGGATTATATTGATGAACTCTTGCAGTATGGCATCAATAAATTCATACTCATTGGTGAGAATGTGTTGAACTTCCACTACAGCGATGAAAGCTATTATGAGGAGTGGTTTGATGATAATGGTGAAGATGGATGGATGGTCTTCATGAATTTTAGAAAGCACGTTCTCGCAGAGTTTATGCGCGCCGGAATAGACTATTTTTTTGTTTCAGGAGGAGAACTCGATGATTTTGAATGGCGGAGGTTTTCGCCGGGACAGGTGTTTGGTAACGTAACCAAAATTATAAGAAAACGATTAGGCTAATGGAATTTATTGCTGAAGAACTGCTAGAATACTGTGAAAACCACAGTCAAAAAGAATCAGACTTGCTTCACGAACTGAATCGGCAGACACACCTAAAGGTAATGAGTCCACGCATGCTCAGTGGTCACCTACAGGGCCGGTTACTTTCATTCTTATCCAAAATGATGGCGCCCAATTTTATTCTCGAAGTCGGAACCTACACGGGGTATAGTGCACTTTGTTTAGCCGAGGGTCTGAAGCCAGATGGCAAATTAGTCACCATTGACCCCAATGAAGAAACCAACACCTTTGCTCAAAATTACTTCCGTAGGTCCACTTTCAGCCATCAAATTCAGAGTATTACGGGAAAAGCCGCCGAAATTATCCCAACCCTTCAAGATGCGGTGGATTTGGCTTTTGTGGATGCTGACAAAAAATCCTATGCCACTTATTACGAATTGATTGTCCCTAAATTACGCCAAGGGGGGCTTTTAATTGCAGACAATGTTTTGTGGAGTGGAAAGGTGGTTTCATCCACCAATGACAGCGACACTGTGCTAATGAGGGCCTTTAATGCCCAAGTGGCAGCAGATCACCGAGTAGAAAGCCTTATGTTGCCGGTTCGTGATGGACTAACCATCGTAAGAAAAAAATAATTCAACCCACACTCCAGTCCATTTAACCTTGTAACAGGATAGTAATGGACTTGACGTAGGGAATTCCAAGACTGAGCAACAGCAATGCCCCTAAAACACCCATAATACACCCAATACCGTACCTTTTAATTTAAGAAAAGTATTTATGTGTAGGTGAATTAAAAGCGCGCTAAACGGTTGCATTGCCTTTTTTGAGGGAAGTCAAGGAGCAAAAAAAAATCCCGCCGAAGCGGGATTTTTAATTTGTCAAATCTGAAGCTTACTCAGCTGAAGCGTCACCTGCGGTGCCTTCATCTGCCTTAGGAGCAGCTTTCTTAGCACGGCTACGGCGAGTTGTTTTCGCTTTAGTAGTTGCCGCTTTCTTTTTACCACTGCCTGTGTAAATGTCGTTGAAATCAACCAATTCAATCATGGCCATTTCAGCAGCGTCACCTTGACGGTTACCGGTTTTGATGATGCGGGTGTATCCACCATTGCGTTCTGCAACCTTTCCAGCTACTTCTTTAAACAACGTGCTAACGGCATCTTTGTTTTTCAAGTAACTGAACGCCAAGCGGCGGCTGTGAGTAGTGTCTTCCTTGCTACGTGTAATGAGTGGTTCCACATAGGTACGAAGTGCTTTAGCTTTAGCTAAAGTTGTGAATATGCGTTTGTTCTCGATCAACGCAATGGCAAGGTTCATCATTAGGGCCTTGCGGTGTGCTGTTGTTCTTCCGAGGTTATTTATTTTATCTCCGTGTCTCATGGTAAATGACGGTTTGCCGGTTGTAAAGAACCGGTGACGTTAATATTTAG
>CANGWA010000232.1 GCA_947457335.1 Sphingobacteriaceae bacterium | reverse complement strand
TTCACGAATACCGCAGCCATTGGCAAATGGTAAAAATTATCGAGGGGCCAAGTGTATTTTACACCGTCTTCCTCGCGTCCTGAATCTGTTGGTTTGACCAGCGCAATCTTCTTCTTCAGGTTAGCCACTTCATCTGGAAGAATGTAGGTCTTCGACTCCTTAGCCATCCTGTCCACTTGCGCAACAAGTTTGTCGTGCAGGGCGTTCAACTTTTCGCTAAGTTCTTTTGCAGTTAAAGGACCTTCCTTTAATCCCTCTTCAAAATTTGGACCAAGAAGGACTGTGGTTGGCATATCGTAGTCGTCAATCTTGTCCTTCTGAGGATGGTTACGCAATTTGATGGTATCACCAAGAACTTTAACGCTCTCTTCAAAACCAAGAACTGCACGAACCATGTTACCCTTTACGTCATCCAAATAATGATAAAGTTCTTCAACATCTTTCTGTGCCTTAATGTACTCTTGATAGTAAGGCTCAGCTGCGCGATTTACTTCAATGGCCGCCTTAAAAGCTTCCATTACGCGCTTGTTGTTCTCCTCGATGTTAACCTTTGATTTCTCCAAACTGTCGTTCACAGACAAGTAGCCCTGCAAAATTTGCTTGGATACATTGAGTGCGAGCATGGCCGTGAGTACAAGGTACATCAGACCAATCATCTTCTGCCTGGGGGTTTCTTTTCCGCCTGCCATTTTCTAATTAGTTTCCTTAGAGGTGATACTATTTTGAATTACTCAAAAATTAATTTTAGGGCTTAATGTTCATAGCGCTAAGCATATTGCCATACACAGTGTTCAACGCAGTAAGGTTGTTCGACAATGTAGCCATCTGCTCACGGTATTTACGAGTATCTTCAACAGAATCGTTAAGATTACGCATCAAGTCACCAAGTCCGTCATAAAACTTAGATGTAGCCTCCAAGTGCATGCGGCTGCCATTTAATTGCAGTTCGTACGTTGCGTTTAATGCAGAAAGGTTTTCAGAAACCTTGTTCAAAGACTGACCAATGTTGATTCCCGCATCGTTGCTAGAGGCTAAAGAAGACATAGAGTCCGCCGCAGCCTTGTATGTATCTGCTAATTCAGAGACATTGCTTGAAGCTTTCTTAACATTGTTAACATAATCGTTTGTAGCAACTGCAGCGTTACTAATGTCTGCAATTTTTTCTGTAGTATTGGTAAGGTTACGAATTCCTGATCCTAGACTCTCGATCAACTCAGGTCCAATTTTAGCATCCGCTAATAGATTGTCCAATTGAGCAGTAACAGGTAATTGATTTTCTTCCTCGGCTTCTTCGATTGCATGATGTGTTTCATCATGTCCCATTCCAGCCAATTCAGGATAAGCCAATGTCCAATCCACTTCCTCGTGAGGAATATCGAGACCGAAGGCAACGAAAAGTAATGTTTCTACGATAAGACCCACAGGTAACATGATACCAGCACCAGGATAGTGCATGATTTTGAAGAGAGCTCCGAGGATCACGATTGCTGCACCAAAACAAGAGGCTAGGTGCATCACTTTTTTCATGCCTTTTACTTTAGGTAATCTACTCATAACGGTGTTTGTGCTAGATGGTTTGTGTTTTTGTTAGATTGTTATGGATTGGTTGAAAAATTAAAAGTTGTCAAATTTCGAACGTCCGAGGTAAGTCATGACGTTACGGAATCCTAAGTAACATTTAGCTGTATCTTGATATTCGTATGTACGGGCACTTGTTTGCAAGTAGTAGCCAACATCCTTCCAGCTACCGCCACGGATAACTTTGCGCTTCAATACGTTCTCCTCTTTATCTTGAGCTTCATAGACGTAATCTGGATTCAAATCGTGTTGAAAATCATAAGCGGATTCATCAAATGCATTGCTTGTCCACTCTGAAACGTTTCCAGCCATGCAGTAAAGACCGTATTCATTCGGATTATAGGAATATACATACAACGTATGGAATCCTCCATCATCGACATAAGACCCGCGCATTGGCTTGAAGTTTCCTAAAAAGCAACCTTTAGCGTTGCGGATATATGGGCCACCCCATGGGTATGGAGACTTTTCTAGGCCGCCACGTGCCGCATATTCCCACTCACTTTCTGTTGGTAAGCGGAAATCGTTAACGATAGACTGACCTGTACCAATCAAGTAATTGTTCAACAGGTGCGAACGCCAGATGCTGAAGGCTCTTGCTTGTTTCCAACTTACACCGACTACAGGATAATCATCATAAGATGGATGCCAGAAATACATATTGGTCAGAGGCTCATTGAATGCATAAGTAAAATCATGCACCCAAGCCAGCGTATCAGGATACACATTAATTACGTGCTTAACCACGAAGACAGAACGGTCCACGTTCTTGCGCTCACGCGCACGGTAATTCCCTTGTCCACTAGCCAATTCATCCTTCACATTATAAGTACCAATGGTCTTATTATCCTTAGTCGGGTCAGTTACAGGAGTTGATGGAGAACCAGCTGTCCCATTGGTACCGTCGTTAAGGGTAACGCCGTTTATGTACTCGGACTTTTTATAATCATGTGCAGGATCTTGGTTGTCAAAACTCTTATTAGAAGCAAAACGGTTGTTCTTAGATGCTGCTAAACGGATGTCAATCCAATAATATTCGTAGTTTAACTTACGGGTATCGATCTGCTTGCGGTTGTTATAACGTTCAACTTCAGGCAGGTACATTGGTTGTAAAATTGCACGAATGTCCTCGTTGTTTGATCCCCAATCAACTTCTTTATCCCAGTTGACATATGGATCTTGGAGGTTATTGTCACCTGTATAGACAGGCCACATGTTGAGGAATTCTTCTTGCGGTAAACCGAAATCTTCCTCCTGTCCGCCTGCAATCAACAAGCGACGGGCAATCGAGTCACGAACCCAGTAGACGAACTGGCGGTATTCGTTATTCGAGATTTCTGAATCATCGATGTAGAAGGCCTGCACTGAAACCATTTTTGATTTGGTTGTGTGCGCCATCGGAGCTTCTTCATCATCAGGTCCCATGTGGTAACTGCCCATCGGAATGAACAAGGTACCAAATGGATCAGGCTGATACCACTTTTCACGGCCGACTACGCCTACCAGTTCCCCGGAGCGCTTGTTGCAACCTGCAACGACAGCCACGAATGAAGCTAAAATCAGGATCTTTTTCATACTTTCTTCTTTTGTTTATAACCACCTACCGAGTGCAAAGTTACATTTACTTTTGACATCGGAGTTATTAACATACATTGTTAGTATTAAGTGGTTTAAACGAGAATATCACAAAAAGGTTTCGTTTTAATCCAAAAAGCGTGGATCTGAATAAACTGTAGGTATTTTCTTGGTCGGTGTGTAACAAACACTCACCATTATTTCATGGGAACCATAACGACCTAAGTTAGTGTTGCCTGGTACGTCGTAAGAGTAACCGATTTTGTACCCTAACTTATTGTCCGCCATTGCTTTACCTTGGTAACCCAACAGAATAGAATAACCATCATCAAGGCGATAGGTTCCGCCTAACCAGACCATGTCACTCCACAAATAAGTCAAGTTCAAATCCATTGAAGAAGAACGGATATCGGACTTAAACAAAATATTCGGCGTAAGCTTGCTCCACTTATTTAGCTGCATCGTGTAACCTGTCATGAAGTAGTAGTGACGGGTTACTTGAAATTTTACAGATGGAAGCGTTTTGTCCGCCAAACTTTGCGCCGTCAAGTGGGTTGAAGATAGACCAGCATAAAATTTTCCAGGAATTTGGTAAAACGCACCAAAACCAAGGTCGAAAGACGCCTTTCCGAGCGCAGGGTTATTACCAGCACTGTAAATACCTGGAATGGAGTTGTCAATGAGCAGTGGCTCAGGTGTTATCCATGTATTAGAAATGCTCTTCTGAAGCATTCCAAAATCGAGCCCCAAACCAAGGGTCCCACCAGCAATCTTTAAAATATTGTAAGAACCAGCGGCACGTAAGAACATGGTGTTCATAGGTCCCACTTTATCTGACATGATATTGATACCAACACCAATTGGCGTTAGTTCATTAGGAAGGCGCATATCTGCTGACAAAGCCATTGATTGCGGCGCACCGCTGAAACCAGACCACTGTTGACGGAATTGCATCATTCCACACATGGAGCCAGAGGTACCTGCATACCCAGGGTTGTAGATGAGCTTGTTGTACATGAACTGAGTGAACTGAGGATCTTGCTGAGCCTTAGCTACACCAGTGATTCCAGCAACCAGAAGTGCGATCTTTGTGAAGAGTCTTTTCATACTTTTTCCTTAAGAATAAATAACAATGCGCTCATAACTGAACACACTGAATCGGGGCTAAGGTAGTTAAACAATTTTAAAAAACAAAAGAAATCCACAAAAAATGAAATATGAGGATTAAATGTGCTAGCCTTTCCCCCGAAAATCAACCCCCCGAATAATTTTGTCGAAAAATATTCCAAGTCAAACAATATTTACATATATTTGCACC
>CANGWA010000231.1 GCA_947457335.1 Sphingobacteriaceae bacterium | reverse complement strand
TGTTGCATTGGCATTATTCACCTCTTGTGAACGTGCCAGGCCAGTTTGAAATTTTTGAGAAACAATTTGATGGATGGTTGTAGCTCCCTTGATCAATTCTTCTGTTGAACTTATTTGGTCATTCAATGAGGCAATATTGTAGTAAGCAGCAGTTGCCGTTTCATAAACTGTGCGCATCGTTAATTGATTGTTAAGACGCGTTGTTTCGATATTTAATTCTGCACTCCGCAATTTGCTCCAACTTTGTGGATTGATAAGATCAATCTGTGGTGTAAAGTTGAAATTGCTAACGTACTGTTGTCCCAATGTAATGGTTTTGTAAGTACCTGTTGGTCCCCCAAACGCTTCTGCTAGTATAAAGTTGACTGGTAATTGGAGGTTGTTGGTAGCTGAGAAATTGAGTGGGTTTTTAAAATTGATGATATTAGCGATAGCCGCATTGCGTGTTGCAATTGCTTGTTCTTCTTGTAAGGCATTAATTTTTGCAGTAATGTTATGCCGTTTAAGGAAGGAGAAAATACTGTCCTCGTTGTTAAAGGCGACCTGGGCCGGTGTGAAGACCGGGATCATCAGGATGAAGATGAAGAGTTGTTTCACGGGACAAAGTACTGCTTATCTTGCGGAAACCGGAAATGAAATCGGAGATTCTACGGTATTGGTCGGTAATTAAGGTTTGTATTTTGATAGAAATTCAGCCTCAAAACTATGTCCGATGGGCAATTCAATGGGTCCGAGAAAGACGTTTTTACCACGTACAGCATCAATTCGTTTTAGGTTGACAATATAAGAGCGGTGGATGCGTACGAATTGCGATTCGTCCAATTGTGTCGCCATGTTTTTAAGATTCATTTTGGTCAATATTGGCTTTTTACCCGTGTTGGTGTGGATTTTAAGATAATCATCTAAGGTTTCAATGTATTGAATGTCCTCCATGTTAATCTTTACCAATGCATAGTTGGACCTGACAAATATATTTTTCTCTTGTTGCGGCGCAGCGTGCAAGTAGTGAATGTACTCCTTGGCTTTATTGACAGCTTGCAGGAATCGGGTTTTCTCAATCGGTTTTAATAAGTAATCAACAGCATTTACGTTAAATCCTTCTACTGCATATTGACTGAAAGCGGTTGTGAAAATAACGGGTATATCTTGTCCGTATTTTTTGTAGAAACGCAGCCCGTCTATTTCTGGCATCTGAATATCAAGGAATATCAGGTCTACTGGAAACTGGCGGATATAACGAGCGGCCTCTTCTGTATCGGTATAGGTGCGTTCGAGTTTAAGCCATTCCAATTCTTTGCACAATTCTTTTAGCACAATGAGTGCAAGCGGTTCATCGTCTATGGCAATGCAACGGATCATAATTGCAGGTTCAATTCAGCGATAAAGTAACCATTGGTTTCTGCATGTCGGAGGTGGTACCTGCCTGTATAAAGAATTTCCATGCGCTTGGTGAGATTGTTTAAGCCGCTGCCTCCCGAGTGATCCAATTTGTTGAGGCGGTTACAGGTTTGAATGGATAGCTGTTTGTCCTCAATCTTAATAGTGATATCAATGGTGCATGCTTCGCGTGTACTGACACCGTGCTTGAAACAATTTTCAACGAGCGGCAAAAGCACCATGGGGGCAATCTGATGGCCATCGGTTGGACCTTGAACTTTAAAATGCACTAACGTTTTTTCATTAAGGCGCATGCGTTCCAATTCTATGTAGGCTGCTAGGTGTTCCAATTCTTGATGAAGAGAGACTATTTCTTGTTTCGCTGACTCGAGCGAGTAACGCATGATGGCTGCTAGTTGTGAAACGGCTTCAGGCGCCTTGTCGTTGCGTGTAACGGAGAGGGCATAGATGCTATTGAGGGTATTGAATAAAAAATGTGGATTCACCTGTGCACGCAGCAAAGCTAATTCCGATGATATTTTTTCTTTTTGTGTAAGACGCAAGCGGTTGAGACTGGCCATGCCGAGCGAGAATAAAAAGATCATGATGAAGCGAATGACAATGCTGCCGATAAAGGCTAATCGGGCATGCTCAAAAGGTGGTGTAGGAATTGGGTTGAAATGGGGGTTGACCTGAAGGGTTAGCGTTATCAGTACCAAGCAGCCCCCTATGATAAGGCTATACTGTTTAAAAAGGCTGGTGAAATAAAATTTGGGGATGAGGAGGTAGAGATTAACGTAGTAAAAACAGATCAGCAATGAATTGGTGAGGATCATGCCGGTAAGGACGGGGTTGACTTGGTTTTCCTTGTAAAATGGTCGCAGCGAAGGAAACAGCATGACGGGAAATAATAGAAAAAAAACCCATGCTGTTAGTTCCAATGCCAATTGAATCCACCTGCTTTTCATGCCTTGAAGTTACGTCAATTCACTGAAAAGCCGAATAAGGAGTCGGTATTCGCTTTTGAAGCGTCGGTAAATAAACTAGCTTTAGCGACTTAACACCATGAACTCGGTGCGGCGGTTACGGGCGCGACCGGCTTCAGTAGCATTGTCAGCCAAAGGTTTTGACGAGCCATATCCTTTCGCTTCAATGCGTTCACCTGCAATGCCCATTTCTTCAAGAGCACTTTTAACGGAAAAAGCACGGTTACTACTGAGTGCCTCGTTGTCTTTAGGGTTACCTACATTATCGGTATGACCTTGGATTTCAATTTTTACCGTGGGGTTTTCTTTCAGCCATTTCGCAAAACTTTCTAAAACGGGTAAGGAAGCATCAGTTAATTCAGCACTATTGGTAGTGTAATAGATATTATCAAGAGCAAAAGTTGCACCCTCCTTTGTTTCCTTGACCTTTACTTGCAAATCACTTGAAGAATCGGCCTTCACTTTCATATTGTTAAAGGCAACACCATCTTTTTTTACTGTCAATAATACATGTTTCTTAGCCTTAACAGCAACCATAAATTCACCGTTACTACTATCAACAGTTGCAAAACTGGTTTTTTTAGTGGTAGGGTCTTTCACTTCTACAATAGCTCCAGCGACTGCATTTCCTTGATCATCTTTAATCGAGCCTTTAATCAGTTTTATTTCACTGGGACGAGCAGCTTCATATAAATGAAACGAGAATAGGTCGTATCGGCCCACGCCTTTTCCTGCTACTTTGCCTTCATCAAAGCTAAAGAAGTACCCGTTGTTGGCATCGGCACTCACAAAAAACCCAGTATCATCGCCTTCACTATTGATAGGTGAGCCAATGTTGACAGGTTCCATCCACTCTCCTTTTTCGTCTTTGCGCGTGAAGAAAATATCGGCGCCGCCAAAACCAAGCAATCCGCCTCCAGTGCGTTTATTCGGACCGCTGCTGAAATACAACGTTTCAGAGTCACTGTGAATGAAAGGTGTTTTTTCATCACCTGCTGTATTAATCATCGGGCCGCAATTCATTGGTTTAGACCATTGGCCCGTAGCGGGATCTTTCTTGGTGTAATAAATGTCGATGCCACCAAATCCACCGGGACGATCGCTTGCAAAATACAATGTCAAGCCATCTGAAGAGATTGTGGGTTGACTGTCCCAATACTTCGGGTCGTTAACATTGGCGCTGAGTTTACGAATGGGCCCCCATTCGTCGTTTGCAAAATCGCTGACATATAAATCCACATTGGGTTGCAATCCCCCTTCGTTACGCATCATGGCAAAATAAAGGTGTTTGTTATCAATAGAGATGCTACACCCCCCTTGGTTGTCATCTGTTGTATTGAAGGGGGCTTCCATGGGCTGACCTTTGTCAAATTGTCCAGACTTGTCCCGTGCTGCATACATGAACATTTCCTTTTCTTTGTCACTGGCATAGACTTGATTTTTATTGTCCATTGGCACCCTTCGCACGAAGTAACAAAAGCGGTCATCAGGAGAAATATAGGCCAAATACTCATCCCGTTCAGTGGATACGCCTCTCACCACGCGGGGGTCAAAAGGAACGTTTTTGCGCAGTGCGTTTTCGGCTTTTACCGTTTTCAGCATCATTTGTGCATTGTACAGCTGACCTTTGTGGTTTTTAGAGAATTTGGTGCCGTCTTCATCCTTAAAATCCAAGAATTTTTGAAGGTATTTTAGAGCAGAATCATTGATTTGCCGTTCGTAAAAATCGCGTCCGATATAGAAATAAGGTTCGCTACTTACTCGAGGGCAGAGCTGTATGGCTTTGGTAAAAAAGGCACAAGCGGGTGTAATCGGTTTGTTTTCGAGGTCGTATCGCACTACAAATTCCAATCCAGCAGCCAGCAAGGCCTCTGGAAAGTCAGGTTCAATGGCCAAGGCTTTTTGCAAAAACTCTAGACGTTCAGGCTTTTGGTATTTTTTTCTGTCTGTACCCTTTTCATAAAGGGACATTGCTTTTTTATTTACCTCGCCACAGAAGGATTTTTTTCCTTCATCATCATCCTGCGCCATAAGACCAATGGAGGTTAATACTAAAAAACTAAGCAGCAGTTTCTTCATATTTCAAAATTAAGCGATTGTATGCACCCTCTATACTTTTGCAACATCAAT
>CANGWA010000230.1 GCA_947457335.1 Sphingobacteriaceae bacterium | reverse complement strand
TGTTTGTAACAGGTCCAAATGTGGTTAAAACTGTCACCCACGAAGAGGTGACCAGCGAAGAACTGGGGGGAGCAATGACCCATGCCACTAAGAGTGGTGTAACTCATTTTGCTTGTGCCAATGAAATTGAGGCCATCAATACCATTAAACACATGCTCTCTTACATTCCACAAAATTGCGAAGATGAAGCACCATATGTTGAATATGTTGAGGGGAATGAACGCCGGGAGTCTTTAAATGCAATCATCCCAGCCAATGCCAATCAACCTTACGACATGCGAGAAGTAATTGAGACCATTGTTGATGATGGTAGCTTTTTAGAAGTTCATAAATTATTTGCTGAAAATATTGTAGTTGGCTTTGCAAGATTAGCCGGAAGAAGCATTGGCATTGTGGCTAATCAACCTGCGGTTTTAGCTGGGGTACTAGACATTCATTCCTCCACCAAGGCGGCACGTTTCGTGCGTTTTTGTGATTGTTTTAATATCCCGTTGTTGGTATTTGAAGATGTTCCAGGCTTCTTACCCGGCACCGACCAAGAATGGAATGCCATTATCACTAATGGTGCAAAATTGCTCTATGCCTTTAGCGAGGCGACTGTACCAAGAATTACGGTAATCACCCGTAAAGCCTACGGTGGCGCATACGACGTAATGAACAGTAAACACATTGGTGCAGACATGAATTTTGCATGGCCTTCAGCTGAAATTGCAGTGATGGGTGCAAAAGGGGCAGCAGAAATTATCTTTAGAAGCGAAATTGCTGCAGCAGAGGACAAAGAACAAAAATGGAAGGAAAAGGAAACGGAGTACCAACAAAAGTTTGCTAACCCTTACCGAGCAGCAGAGAGAGGTTTTATTGACGAAGTAATTGAACCATCTGATACGCGTTTGAAACTCATTCGCGCATTTAAAATGCTTGAAAACAAAGCGGAAAAGTTACCTCGAAAAAAACATGGAAATATCCCTTTATAAAAAAAGCCCCTCTCGGGGCTTTTTTATTTTAATTGCTTAATCTTTTCATTCATCTCATTAGCTTTGGCCTGTTCACCCGTTTTGAGATAAAGTAACCGCAATGCTTTCATGGTAGAGGCATCCTCAGGCTTGATGGTAAGTGCTTTCTCCAAATAAGGAATAGCCCTTTTGAAGTACTCTGATGCCTTGGCTTCATTTTCCTTTTGTGCCTTCATACCATCTGTACCTGTGGCCACCTTCTTCATACTGAGATAACCACCGTAATTATTATACATTGCACCTAAGTCATAGAGCGCATTGTAGAGATACTCCTTATTATCTCCATTCAGCTCTGTTGCCTTGATATAATAACTCTCTGCATTTTTAAATAAATCATCAAAATTGGTGGGTTTGGCCAACTCCTTACCTGTCTTGTCTTTCGGATTGGCAGTATTATCATATAGATTTCCTATAAATAAAGCCAGAAAGCCATTGGATGAGTTCTTACTAAATGCCTCAACCAAGGCCGATATGGCCTCTAGTCCCCGGCCAGCATTAATTAAGTTGTTGGTCTCAACGGTCAAAAGGGACAAATTGTCTGGAAACAAAACCCTACCCTTTTTAAGGGTATTCAAGGCCTCTGCAGTGTCTCCTTTCTCTAACAAGGCTGAATATATGGATTCATAATTTGACGCATTGGCAACACCTGCATCAATAATCCGTTTGTTGTAGTCCAGTATAATCGCTTTGTTTTTAGTTTTACCGGCAGCGATGCCAGCGTTAAAAAAACTGGCAGAGTCTTTTATACCAGACAACAATGTATTCAATACACCTGCTTTGTAAAAGTAGGAAGCAGCATCTTCGTACTTTTTGGCTTTGTATTTACCTGTGGCGATATTGCTAGTCTCCAATTTCATCTGTTGAATTGCAGTTGCTAACTTGATATCATCGCCGTCCATTGTTGAGTTACCCTTAACAATTGCTTGCTGAAGCAACTCAAAATATTTGGGATCAAGATTTTTAATTTGCTCAACCTGTGCGGATGCAGCCTCAAAATCAGCCAACTCCACATTTCCATAGGCCGTCAACATGCGCTCTTGCTTATCTTGAACCGTTGCTTCAAGATTTTTTTGCTCTATCCGAAGTTTGGCTTGATAAAGGTGGTAACAGATTCGCAATTTGTAGGCATGGGTCTTAACCTGTTTCGAAGTGGATTCATTCTGAAGTGCGAGATCAATGGCTTCATTTGCTTTGAAAAGCAATCCTTCTTCAGGCTTGCCATCACGGTAAGAATCTTCATAATCACTTAAAAATCTCCATGCGGCACTTACTTTGCTCTTCTGGGCTACGACCATAAAATGTGCGAACAAAGCCAGTAAAAAGAGACTCTTCGAAAATCGGTTTCTGTTCATGTTACTTATATTTTTCAGCTTTCTCTGTATCTCCCAAACGCAGATAGAGCTGCCTTAGTGTCTGCTTTGTCCTCTTATCCTTTGTCGCCTCATAAGAAGCTTCAAAATACACCACTGCTTTTTTGAAAGATTCATTGACATTGTTCTCGTACTCCTTGTTCTTCGGATCTTTTGGTGATAAAGCATTTAGTTTATCGTTCCAATCTTTACCCTTATTGTAATACAAAACACCTAAATTATAATTAGCTGGTTCATAATCGGGGCGGATGCGAATAGCTTCCAAATATTCCTTTTCAGCCATATCTTTTTGATTGGTCTTCTGATACAGGTTTGCCAAGACCAAGTGTAATACTTCATTGTCTGGAGTTAACTCTAGTGCCTTTGTTAAACGATCCTTCAATTCATTTGTTTTGTTGCGTGCTATGTAAATATCAAGTTCCGCTGTGATCAACTCCATATTGTCCTCGAAAAGTACTTTACCTTTTTCGATGTAACCAAGTGCTGAAACGGTATCCTTATCCAACATACAAATACGCACCATGTCGGTATAAAGGCGAGGCTCTCGATATTGGATACTAATGAGCTTATTTGCAGCCTCCATGGTTTTAGCCTTATCGCCAGAGTTCTTATACATTTCAAACTTACTGTACATTAGTTTGTCCTTTGTGATATTGTTGCGTTTGATACCACCATCAAAATCATAAGGAATAGACTGCTCCAATAAGTCGAAGCATTTCAAAGCCTTGTCGTAGTCTTTGTTATAGATATACGTCTTTGCCTTGTTGCTGGTTGCTCCAGCAGCCATTACCAAGTAGCCTTTCATCTCGTCCTTATAAATATTGTCTTTATCATTTTTGAGGCAATTGATATAAGCGTCAAGTGCCTTTTCCTCTGCTTCTGCATCAATGCTTCTTACTCTTACAGATGTATCGGAATAAATAGCACGGTAAACGTTTCCTCGATACATCCACATTTTTGCGGACTTGATGGTACTTTCATGGATGGCTGCTGCATCAGCAGAAGCTTTTGCTTTATCATACTCCTTACTCCTAAGGTAGTTGATCATGTTTTGAACCTGAATGTTCTGTGCAAAGCTAACAGAACCCAGAACGATAAATAATGCTACAACGGTTGTTCTCATAATTTTCTTTGTGTTAAAAAAAAACCACTAACGAATTAGTGGTTTTATTTTTAAGCATTGATGTTCAATGCAAATATGACGGATTTAGATGAATTAGTCAATAGAAATCTTCTTGAACTTAACTTTATTTAGTACATCCTTATTATTAGCATCTTTTGCTGCTTTTTCAAGTTGCGCCTCAATGATCCATTTATCTCCAACAACTACAGTTGTGAGTTTATTCAACTCAAAGAACTTACGAATTTGCGCATTTACATCTTCCTTACTCATGGCCTTCAACATTTCATTCTGTTTTGTGGTATAGTCCTTGTCCAAATTATAACGGGAAATGGTAGCAAGAAAGGCTGCTTTATCTTGTGGAGACTCATATTTCAAAGCCTCTTCATTCAACAAGGAGTTCTTGGTGAATTCTAACTCTTGGTCGGTAATACCTTGCTCTTGATAACGCTTGAATTCCTTTATAATTTCAGCAAGTGAATTGGCAGTTGCAGGCCGCTTAACTGAACTTTGGATGCGGAATGTACCACTGTACTTACCACCGCTAAAGGCAGAATAAATACCGTAAGTATACCCCTTTTGTTCGCGAAGGTTTAGGTTCAAACGGCTGTTGAAATTACCTCCAAAAATGAAATTGGCGACCCGATTTTTAAAGTAATCACCAGTTGCATCAAACTTTAAAGATGGATAACCCATAACAAGAACCGACGATGGAGCAAGGGACTTGTGGTACATAAAGAACTTTGGCTCGGTATTTTGAACAGGTTCAGGAATCGGCTGTAATTTCACCTCTTTTGCTGCCCACTTTTGCAGGAATGCCAATTTAGCAAGAGCCTCTTTCTCGTCCAAATCACCCACAATCACTAAATCAGAAACACTTGGTGAATAGAATTTTTCATAGTATTCTTTCAAATCTGCGAGTTCAATGTTATCAACAGACTTCATGTTGGGAGCTAAACCTAGCACGGTATTGCCATACATGGCAAAGTTGAACATCTTTTCTGCCACA
>CANGWA010000229.1 GCA_947457335.1 Sphingobacteriaceae bacterium | reverse complement strand
GGGGCGTGTTTGAAAATGTATTTTGTACCAATGACAGTGTGTTCCAGTTTTTAGAAGGTGTAATACAAGAAGTATCCCAGCTTTTCCCTGGTGAATATATTCATATCGGTGGCGACGAATGCCCAAAAATAGCATGGAAGGCTTGCCAACGCTGCCAGAACCGCATCAAGGAACAGCACCTCAAAGATGAACACGAATTGCAGAGTTATTTCATCAAGCGAATGGAATTGATTTTAGCACAATACAATAAACGGTTGATTGGTTGGGATGAGATACTTGAAGGTGGCCTTGCTCCAAATGCCAGCGTGATGAGTTGGCGGGGTGTTTCAGGTGGGATTGCAGCCGCACGGCAAGGGCATTTTGTGGTGATGACACCAGGTTCCCATTGCTATTTTGACCATTACCAAGCGCAACCACAGGACGAGCCCTTGGCCATCGGTGGATTAACCCCTGTGGACAAAGTTTACAAGTATGAACCCATTCCTGATTCATTGACGAGCGAACAACAGCAATTTGTATTGGGAGCTCAAGCTAATCTTTGGACAGAATACATTACCACTGCCTCCCACGCTGAGTACATGGTATTGCCGAGAATGTTGGCACTGTCTGAAGTGCTGTGGACCGAGAAGGAGAAAAAATCAGAAAGTGATTTTTTCAAACGCCTCGAATTCCATCTTCTTACTTTGGAGAAAAAAGGATATACCGTTTCACGTTCCTACTTCCAGCCATCGTCAACAGTCACAGAACAAGACAATCTGCCCATGTTGACACTAACAAAGGGCGCCTTCAATGGAAAAATTATCTACACACTGGATGGCCGAACACCAACAAATGAATCGCCAGTCTATACTCAACCTATTCCTATTCGAAAGAGCATGACTGTGAAGTTCGCAACATGGGATGAAGGGGTGCTCCGCGGAAAAGTTATTAGCAGAACATTTACCTTTTCAAAATCAACCGGCAAGAACATTGCCTTCAACTATCCGCCCAGTAAATACTACAACACCGGTGGCGGCTTTACCCTTGTAAATGGTGTAAAAGCCCTAACGCCTCGTATAAACAGCGAGTGGCTGGGTTGGAGTGGCGATACCATGGTAGCGACCATTGATCTTGGGAAGTCCACTACTATTTATAAAGTAGAATCAGGCTTTTTAAATGAAGAGCACAATTGGATTTATTTACCAGCAGCATTGTTAATTGAAGTTTCGAAGGATGGAATCACCTACCGTCCCATTGCTTCTGCCACCCGTCAACAAATTCAAGCAGCGGGACGGTTTGTAAAATGTGAATTCAGTGAAACCTCAGTACGTTATGTCCGCATCTCAGCCTACCCTTCTGGTAAAATCGCCTTAGGTAAGCCTGGAGCTGGTGAAGACAGTTGGTTGTTTTGCGATGAAATAATAATTGAATAATGGGATCACGTAGAGAATTTATTAAAATGGCTGCGGCAACTTCTGCTGTTGCCTTCACCGACACCAGCAAGGCAATGGAATCCTTGGCTATCAATGAAAACCCTGTCCAGAAGCCCATCGTCATCTCCACTTGGCAATTCGGTATTCAGGCCAATGCAGCCGCATGGCAAGTGTTGAGTAAGAATGGACGTGCTCTTGATGCCGTTGAAGCGGGAGTAAAGATTCCCGAAGGGGACCCGAATGAGCGCAGTGTTGGATTAGGAGGACGACCTGACCGCGATGGCCGTGTTACCTTGGATGCCTGCATTATGGATGAGTACACCAATATTGGCTCCGTGGCTTGTCTTGAACACATTGTGCATCCCATTTCTGTTGCCCGTGCCGTGATGGAAAAAACGCCACACGTCATGCTTGTTGGAGAAGGTGCATTGGAATTTGCCTTAAGTCAAGGATTTAAAAAAGAAAACTTGCTGACACCTGAATCGGAGGCAGAGTGGAAAGAATGGCTAAAGACTTCAGAATACAAACCGAAAGTAAATATTGAAAACCACGACACCATTGGCATGGTGGCCATGGATGCACAGGGTAATTTATCGGGCGCTTGCACAACCAGTGGCATGGCGTTTAAGATGAAGGGGCGTGTAGGCGATTCTCCTATTATTGGAGCAGGCCTATTTGTCGATAATGAAGTTGGTGCGGTTACAGCCACCGGACACGGTGAAGAGGTCATCCGAATGGCCGGCTCACATACCGTGGTAGAACTCATGCGTCAGGGATTGCATCCCGAGAAGGCCTGCAAAACGGCTGTAGAACGCATCCTTGTGTCGCTTAAAAAACGGAACAAGGACCCTAAAGATTTTCAAATTGGTTTCATAGCCATCAACAAAAAAGGAGAGCATGGCGCATGGTGTTTGCAGGGTGGATTCAATTACGCAGTTTACTCCTCTGAAATCCCCAATCAACTCCTAGATTCCAAGAGCACCTTGTGAAGCGACTCCTTGAAATAGCCTGTTTCAATGCTGAAGCCGCGTTAATCGCCGCAAAACATGGCGCGCAACGTATTGAACTGTGTACCGACTACGCTTTAGGCGGTATTACGCCGCCCGTTGAAATGGTGCACGCCGTGGCGCAACAGGTCAACCTTCCCATTCACGTGATGATTCGTCCCCGTGGGGGTAATTTTGTTTACACCGCCACTGAAATGAATGCTTTACTTCATTCAATAGCAACCTTTAAAACAATGGGCGTGGCAGGAATAGTCAGTGGCGTGTTAACTCAAAACAACACCATCGATACAATGGCTTTGTCAACACTGCTTGCTGCCAGCGAGGGCATGCACTTTACTTTCCACCGTGCGGTGGATGAATGCGCCAATCCCGACGAAGCAATGGCCATTTTAGCCGAATCGGGTGTAACCCATGTGCTCACTTCAGGTGGACAAAAAACGGCCATGGAAGGTGCTGAAAAAATAGCCGTGTGGCAAAAAGCCGTTGGGCACAAACTACAAATTATTGCAGGAGGCGGCATTCGCGCTGCCAATCTGGAGCGGCTCATAGAACTAACCGATTGTTATGCTTTTCATTCAGCAGCGATAACCGATTCCACCCATTTACCTAACAGTCATGAGATTTCACAGATGGTCCAATTCACAAAAGCATGAGAAGCCTTTTACTTTTCACACTCCTTCTCCCCTACCTGGTCCACGCCCAATTTGCTGACATCCCTTTAGTCAATTGGACCTTTAAAGAAGCGGGACAAAAAGAATGGTTCCCTGCTAAGGTACCCGGTACTGTTCATACCGACTTGTTTGCCGCTGGTAAAATTGCGAATCCTTATCGCGACACCACTGAAAAATCACTGCAATGGATTGAAGAACGGGATTGGGTGTATAGCACCACCTTCACTTGTTCACCGCAATTCTTATCAGAAGAGCACATCGACCTCTCGTTTGCTGGATTAGATACCTACGCGGAAGTCGTCCTCAATGCAAAGCCCATCCTCTCTGCCAATAATGCTTTTCGTACTTATACACTTGATGTGAAGTCCTTACTCGCCACAAACAACACCCTTACCATCACGTTTAAATCTGCAGTGAAGGAGGGTCAGCGCTTGGCTAAAAAACTGCGTTACACTCTGCCGGGCAAGGAAGCAGTATTCACCCGTAAACCACCCTATCAGTATGGATGGGATTGGGCACCGCGTTATGTGACCTGTGGCATCACTGGTCCAGTTACACTTGTGGGTTGGACGTATTTTCAACTTCGAAAAGTTCAAGCCCGAACGTTACTGGTACGTCGTGACACCGCTTTTATGGAATTCACCGCCAAGGTCACCTCTGATAGCACGCGCTCCCTTCAATTATTTATCAGCAAGGATTTCCCTTTTAAGGATTATCTGAAAGAACGTTATACCGTCTTCAAAGGTGAAAACACCATCACTTATCAATTTCAAATTCCTCAGGCCAAATTATGGTGGTGCAATGGCATGGGCACTCCCTATCTCTATAACTACTACTATCAGTTTCAATACCAAACTAAAAGTACCCGTGCTGGAAATTTCAGATTCGGTGTGCGCACGATTGAACTCGTTCAACAGCCTGATAGCATTGGCAGCTCCTTCTTTTTCAAGCTCAACAACCAACCTGTATTTGTAAAAGGAGCGAACTACATTCCCTCGAGTTCATTTTTACCCAATGTGCGTTGGAAACAATTGGATTCATTGCTGTTAACCGTCAAGAACACACAGATGAACATGCTGCGGATTTGGGGAGGCGGCTCTTATGGCCACGATTGGCTGTATGAAATATGTGATCGCTATGGTATAATGATTTGGCAGGACTTCCCTTTTGCCTGTGCTATGTACCCTGGCGATAAACCGTTTCTTGAGAACGTAACGGCAGAAGCAACAGAGAACATTGAACGGCTAAAAGGACACCCTTCGTTGGCAGTCTGGTGCGGCAACAATGAATCGGACGAAGGGTGGCACAACTGGGGGTGGCAAAAAGAATTCAAGTACTCCAAAAAAGACTCCGCAACTATCTATAACCACTATAAACACTTGTTTCACGAGTGCTTGCCAGACCTTGTAAGAAAAAACTGCCCTGAAAT
>CANGWA010000228.1 GCA_947457335.1 Sphingobacteriaceae bacterium | reverse complement strand
CAACATCATTGAAGCCATTGCGGGCGACCAAGGTGCTGGCGCCGAGCAGCTCTCTGCTTATTGGAATAGCAAGGACGAAGAAAACTGGGTGGCGGGTGACGATGACTTCAAGTTCCGTAACACTTATTTCGATTTTATTGATAAAAATTTTGCACAACCCATTGTATCGCACATCCGATACAACACAGTGGTCACCGCTATTGATTACGCTACCGCTCAGGTCACACTTACAACCAAGGACGCTACCACTTATACAGCAGACAAAGTGATTGTCACCATTCCCATCGCACAATTGAAAAAAAACACCATTGCCTTTTCCCCGGCCCTACCAGCTGCTCAAACCGCGGCGTTTGAAAAATTTGGCATGGGTGCTGGCATGAAGGTCTTTTTAAAATTCAGCGAGAAATTTTACAAGCCGGTGGTGTATGGCGGTGCTACCTGCAGTGCCTATGCCGACGACAGTGTAGGTAAGAACACCAACAATAACGTGATGCTTGCATTTGTGATGGGTAAACAAGCGCAGGCCTTACACGATTTAGGAAGCAAAACAGCCATCACCAGTGCTTTGCTAGCAGAATTGGACTTGATGTACACTGGCAAGGCTTCAGCAACCTTTATCGACAGTATTGTTTACGATTATACCGACCGTCCCTTTATTGGCGGTGCTTACGGCTTCAGTACCATTGGCATGGGCAGTGCCAGAAAAGATGCCGCAGAATCAGTAGAGAATAAACTTTTCTTTGCAGGGGAGGCAATGAATATCAACGGACATCACCAAACTGTTCACGGCGCAGCAGAATCGGCTTACAAAGCTTTAATGGATCTTTTGGATTTATGAACATGCGACTACTCCTATTTGTGAGCCTGATATTTGGCTTGCCCTCTATCAAGGCGCAAATCATAGGCGTGGATGTGGCTGGCAATTATCTTTATTCAGGACAGTGGGACCGCGCCATTCAAACCCTCAATTTCAATCGCACCGCATTTGGTACGCAACCGTTATTGCGTTATGGTTTTTCAGTTGGCACACAGTACCGCATTAAAAGAGAGGCCTCACCGTTTGGATTTAGTCTGCGGTATGGAATGGTCTCGAGTGTGAACAATTTCCCAGGTAGACGCACCGTGTTGCAACTGCATCAACTGGCCATTCATGGTCAATACACCATGAAACCAATCGAAGGTCGCTCCCTTTATCTCTGTTTTTCCGGTGGACTGTTATCCACCTTGCTGCTAAAAAAAATTGAGAGTCAGTATTATGTCTACGATGACCAATTGGCGAGGGCTGTAGGCATTGGTCCAGAATTAAGTGCACGCCTTTATTACACCTGTTTAGAAAAATCTAAACTAAAATTTAGTCCCTTTTTAGCTCTCTCCTTTAGTCCCTTTCTTTGGTCACCAAAAACCGAAGCCCTTATAAATCAGACCAGCGGACTCACTAGCAACGCCTACACCTTGCTCACACAAGTGAATGGTGGGTTTATCATCCCATTCAATTAATGCTTATGGAAGAAAATATTTCTGAAACAGCCCCCGGTAACGTCACCAAAAAATTGCTAGTTGACTGTGCCCGCTGGGCTAAATACACTGCTATTTTGGGCATGATAAGTATGGTTGGACTTGGCATTCAATCGCTCGTTGGTCCGCTACTCAATGCATTTGTTGTTGGCTCTGAAGGTTTTGGGGAAGCCTTTATTATTGTTCTGCTCTACCTGATGAGTTTAATCAAGTTCATTTACATCTATCCCCTTTATCAACTGTTGCAATTTTCAAACAGCATGTTAGTGGCCGAGCCCAATGAAGAAAAAGCATTGATGTTTCTATATCGTTTTTTCAAATGGTTTATTATTTGCTCGTTGATAGTGTTTTTTGGTGGCATGTCGCAAGCAGGGTTGGGCATGTTCAGTCTTTTTAGCCTCTTCTAGCAGAGCACCCCTTCCCTGCGCTGATTTCTTTTTGTTACCTTCGTGCCATGTTTCATTTCTTATTACGAACCATACCGCGACCCATACTCATTCAATTGAGTTTGTTATTCAGCAAAATAGCTCCCTTGCTGTATTATGGTACCCGTTATGAGGACCCAATTACAGGAAAAACCTATCGCAAATTTTTGCCGTATGGGTATAGTGGAAGAGCGAAAAGAAAAAATGTACTTTGTCCGGGCAGCCTCTCCCTCGAGCGTCACCGCTTGCTTTGGTTGTACCTAAAAAATAAAACCAATTTTTTTACTGCGCCGCACAACATGTTGCACATTGCTCCTGAGCAATGTTTTTACAAATTATTCAAGGGCATGAAGAATTTAAAATACACTACGGGCGATTATAACAGTCCAATTGCAGATATACACTTCGACCTGCATCATGCACCATTTGAGGACAATACCTACGACGTTATTTTCTGTAACCATGTTTTAGAACACGTTGATGATGCCGATCAATGCATGCGTGAATTGTACCGCATCATGAAACCCGGTGGTTGGGGCATTTTTCAAGTACCGCTTGATACCACGCGCGCTAACACTTACGAAGACAAGTCCATAACCGATCCCCGTGAACGTGAAATTCATTATTGGCAAAAAGACCATGTCCGTTTGTTTGGATTAGACTACAAGGACAAATTAGCAGCAGCCGGATTCCAAGTAACCGTAGACGATTATGTAAACACCTTGGGCGAAAAATTAGTAGACCGTTATCGCTTGCCTGCCGGTGAGATGATCTATTTCTGCAGAAAGTAAGCTGTACATTGAGAAAACCAATGGCTAGTCATCGCTAAAGATGGATGCGCCGCTCGATACACTGTGCAACCCATGAAGCAGAAAGAAGTTGATTCCTGTAATGCTCGTCGCTTTTGCTTCTGGGCACGAGTGCAAATCTGCTCTCATCCCTCTCCTTTTCTTTAATCTTATCCTAAATATGATACTTGGGTACAAACATATGAGAACGCAAAGGGGGGACCAAGGTGCACAAAGGTAGAGAGGTTTAGGAACGCAAAGAAGCAACCCATGTAGCAGAAAGTAATTGGTTTTTGAATAGACTCATGGCTTTCGCTTCTGGGCACGAGCGCGAAGTTACCGCCAAGGAAATGAAGGTGAAGACGCTGCGCTTGTGATAGGTGGTAATGTGTAGCGTTTACGGTAATCGTCAACGCTTCAATTCTCCATTCTCAACTCTCCAAAAATGAGGTTAGAGGGCAGAGGGTGTGTCAACGCCAATCGCTCTCACTCTCGCTCTACTTTGGGGTGGGGGGTGGAGTAACGCCATTTACCATTAACAATTTACCATTAACCATTCACGCGTAAATGAACGTCAACGCCTCAATTCTCAATTCTCAACTATTAATTTTCAATTGCCTTTGATGTACGCTTCAAAGCTCATGCCTTGCATAAATTCAGGAGAGTAGATGAACTTATACATCAGGTCGGCCCAAGCCTTGTGTGAGCGTGATTCATCGAATACGGTATAGCTAAACGGTTTACCGAAATGGATGCGAATTGTTTTTTTATTAGCGCGAAACATTTCATCGGGGAGGAAGAGCATTTCGATGTTTGCCTTAATACCAAGACGTTTGCGCCACATGGCAAAATTGTAAAAGAATTTTGAGTTTTCGCCTTCGATATAGGTTGGCACGACCATGCGTTTGTGGTCAATCGCTTGCGTCACAAAACTCTTTTTCCAACTCAAATCGCGCACCAGTCCATTTTGTTTTCTTGACACAAGTCCAGCGGGAAAAATCAGTACGGCTCCTCCTTCTCTAAAGATTTGCTCCATGGTGCGCAGGGAACCTGCAGAAGCGGCACCTAATTTATTAACCGCCACAAAAACATCTCCATAATTGGTGATGTTTTTGAGAATATCATTGACAAAAAAGTGTACATCGGGACGAATATCGCCCACTGCCTTAATAAGGGCCATTCCATCCAAGCCACCTAGCGGATGATTGGCGGCAATGGTCACATGTTCAGTTAGCGGTAAGTTGTGTGCATTGACAGCCTCTACCTTTGCTCCAAGCATGGCTAGGCCTTTTGTATTGAAAGCCAATCCCCGCTCATCTTTTAAAGCATTCATAGCGTGGTTGATTTCCTCTTCGTGTAATTTCCTTTTCAGCCAATTGATAGCGAAACGGGGCAACCAACGGTACACTTTGGCGGCTTTCTCACGAAGTATTTTTTCAATATCTATGAATTTCTTTTGTTCCATAAATGGTGGTCAAAGGTAGCTATTTTCTAGCCATGTTTTATTCAGCCGAGTGGCTGCGGTTGGGCAAAACATTCTCCACCGTCCACTCCAACCGCCGCTGAAAAGGCATCTTGCGATCAGCACAATCGCTGAGCGAACAAATAGCACATGCTTTTGGTCGACAGGGATCGGTGTGGATAAAGAATTCTACTTCGTGCGGTAATTCTTCAGTGACTAGTCGAGCCACATTCTCTACTTCTTCATGAACCTGTTCAAGTGTGTAGTACCAGGGGAAAGTCATGTGACAATCCACATGCACCACGGAACCATACTTCAAAACACGCATGTTGTGTAAATCGATCCAATTGCCAACGCGCTTAGTGTTGAGCAAGGAAATGAT
>CANGWA010000227.1 GCA_947457335.1 Sphingobacteriaceae bacterium | reverse complement strand
TCTTCATGATGTAACGCAGCATATCGTCCGGCATTTCGGAATCGTAGACAAAACGTACCGGTTGACCCTGTTTGCGGGCCTTCACGCTTTTACTTATTTTTTCAATCATGCTTTTGCTCACATCATTGTCCATATCCAATTCAGCATCACGTGTTAACTTCACATTGTATGCGCCAATGGTGCGGTAACCAAACACTTCAAATATCTGGTCGGTATTAAATCGAATAACATCGTCCACAAGAATAATGAAATGTTTCTTGCCATGCTGCGGAAGAATAACAAAACGTGAGACGCTACTTGGAATTTCGATGAGCGCGTATTTGTTCCTTGCAACGGCATGAATAGCTTCCAGTTTAAGATACAGGTAACTGGCCTTGTCCTTCATATAGGGAAAAGGCTTACTCTCATCAATCATAACTGGAAATAGCGAACCCACGATTTCATTATTAAAAATTTCATTCACAAACATCTTTTGTGTCTGTGATAATTGCTTTTCGTTGATAATGAAAACATTTTTGGAAGCCAACTCCAACTTTAGCTCTTGGTAAATCCGTTCAAAGTTATTTTGTTGCTCAATCACCTTGCGTTGCAGTCGCGCCAGCAATTCCGCCGGATCTTCACCATAAATGGCGAGGGCCTTTTTACCCAATTTGGTCAAGCGCTTAACCGTAGCCACACGCACACGGTAAAACTCATCACGGTTATTGCTGAAAATGCCTAAAAACTTTAACCGTTCAATAAGTGGCACGGTTTTATCGGCAGCCTCTTGGAGCACCCTTTCATTAAAGGATAGCCAGCTAATTTCACGGTTAATGTAGGGTAATTCACTGCGTTTCATGTCGTCGCTAACTTAGGAAAGTAATGGAATAGATGCAGGGCGGAGCCTTGGCTGGCTTCGCTCCACGAATTAATAGGCAATGAGAAACCGACCACACCACAGGTAGGTAAATTATCAATGTAAAAATCCCGCGCCAAATCATTTGCCACATCTGTAAATCCAGGATTATGCCCAAACATCAACACCTTGTCTGCGGTCGGAGGGAGTGCCCTTATTACTTTGTAAAGCGCAGCAGCAGGGGCTTCGTACACCATTGGTTCAATGACTATTTTGGTAGAAGGAATGGCGAGCGTTCTGCTAAATATCATGGCCGTGTGCAGGGCACGGTCGGCCGAGGAGGTCACCAATTGATCTGTACTTTGGCAATGCTGCAAAAGCCATTCCGCTACATGGTGCGCATCGCGGATACCCCTGGCGGCCAGTTGGCGATCAATGTCCTGGCGACCAGTGTCGCCAGCATCACTTTTTGCATGCCTAACCAAGATGAGTTGTTTCATGTTATTAAGAGTCGAAAACCTGCTCAAAATTAACCTTCTTTAAGTGTTAAATTTACAGGGAACATTAACTTATGAGTAACAATTCAACAATCCGCTGTCCAAACTGCAAGCACGAATTTCCTATTGGAAGTGCATTGGCGCAAGACATAGAAAACGACATCAAAAACCGTTACTTGAAGCGCTACAACGAAGACAAACAAAGCATTGAAGCGGAAAAGCTGAAATTGGAAAAGGAAGCTGAAGCCTTGCGGTTTCAAAAAGAAAATGAAGAACGCATTATGGCCGACAAATTAAAATTAGCCAAAATGCAATTGGAAGAAGAGGCCATCAAAAAGGCTACTGAAGACCAGCAATTGCGCATGGACCTGTTAGCGAAGGAATTGGCAGAGAAGGAGAAAAAGCTCAAGGAAGGTCAAATCCGTGAACTAGAGTTGTTGCAAAAGGAAAAGCAAATCAAGGAAAAGGAGGAATCCCTTCGTCTGGAAATGGAAAAACAGATGTTGGACCGTGAAAAACTGATTGAGGACCGCGTCAAGAAAATGGAAAGTGAACGGTCGGAGTTAAAAATCAAGGAACTTGAAAAAAAACTAGCCGATCAGGTTGAATTAGCAGAAACCATGCGCCGCAAAGCGGAACAAGGCAGTATGCAACTACAGGGAGAGGTGTTGGAATTGGCGCTGGAGGATTTACTCCGAACCACTTTTCCTTTTGATACTGTTGAAGAAGTGGCCAAAGGGGTGCGTGGCGCGGACTGCATTCAATTGGTGCGCAACGCGACGGCACAACCGTGTGGACGCATCATATATGAAAGTAAGCGCACCAAGGCGTTTGTGAACGAATGGATTGAAAAGTTAAAAGGGGACATGCGAGCGTGCCAGGCCGATATAGCCGTAATAGTAACAGAAGTGTTGCCCAGGGATATGGAGACCTTTGGTTTTAAGGACGGTGTTTGGATTTGCCGCTTTAGCGATGTGAAACCGCTAGCGGTGGTGTTGCGCGATAGTTTGATTCGGATACAAACAGCAGTGATTAGTCAGGAAAACAAGGGCGACAAAATGCAATTGCTTTACGATTATTTAACCGGGACCGAGTTCCGTCAAAATATTGAAGCCGTGATGGAAGGGTTTGTTGCACTGAAGGACGGCATAACCCGGGAAAAAATGCAGATGGAGAAAATCTGGAAAGAACGCGAGAAACAATTGGAAAAAGTGCTTTTGAATACCACCCAATTTTACGGTTCCATAAAAGGCATTGCGGGAAATGCCGTTGGCGAAATTAAACTGTTGGAATGATGCAAATCCCCCATAAATTGACCAGTCGCTCTTCGGAAAACCACCAGTGTTAAGTTTTTGTCACTAGAATGGGCACTTAACAACACTAGGGTATTAAAAAGTCTTATAAACCCTACTAAAATGTCAAATGTTTTACTATACATTTGCGGAATAACGTCGATTAACAATGAGCATTAAGTTAGTAGTATTCTTAGCATTATCAGTCGCTTTGACTGCCTGCGGTGGACATGATACAGCCGGAGAAAACATCATACACGACACCACGACGGCAATGGTGGATACCACGCCCAACACTGCGTCAGATACCATAAAATTCAAATTTGATTTTGCCGTGGCTAATATTCCATCACCAGCCACTGCTTTGACGGATCTAAAGAGCTATGGTGTGGATTATGATAATTCCATCTTGAATTCGCCAGCTAATTTGCCCAAGTACACTTCAGAGCACTTAAAGGCGCTGAACTTGGGCATTTATAATATTGATATGGCATATGCCATGGTGTATCAAAAGGGCTCTGAGGTTTTGGAATACATGAAGCCCGTCATGAAAATGAGTGATATCCTTGGGCTCAAATCCGCTGTGCAACTCATGGTGGGTAAACGCACCGAAGCGAATCTTAATAACCTCGATAGCTTGTACGCAATTTTGGACGAAATATTCGTAAAAAGCGATACCTACTTGCGCTCCAATGACCGTATTCTTACAGCAAGCACCATTTTTGCAGGCAGCTGGATTGAAACCCTTTACCTCAATTGCCGCATTGCCGAAAAAACACAAGATGCCAACAAACGTGCACAAGCCCGTCAACACCTTTGGGAGCAACGTTTCCACTTGAGTAACTTAATCAATGTTCTAAATGACTTCAAAGAAAAACCAGATTGTAAAAACCTAATTGCTGAATTGAAACCTGTTCAAGAGCAATTACAAGCCATTTCTTCTGCTGATAAGCTTGATGACGCAACTTTTCATGCCATTACTGAAAAAATGGCTACCCTCCGTCAACACATCACAGGATAACCGATTAAAGAAGATACAAAAAAAAGCGCACATTTCAAAATGTGCGCTTTTTTTATGGAACAATTGGCTTACTTGAGGCTTCCAATCATGTCCTCAGGCCTTACCCACTGATCGAATTGTTCGTTCGTCAGGTAACCCAATTCAATTGCCGCCTCGCGTAAGGTCTTGTTGCCTTTATGAGCGGTTTTAGCAATTTTAGCGGCTTTTTCATAACCAATGTGCGTGTTCAATGCCGTTACCAGCATCAATGAGTTTTCAAGATGCTGCTTAATCACCGGCCCGTTGGGCTCTATGCCTTCAGCACATTTGTCATTAAAGCTCACGCAAGCATCACCAATCAAACGTGCTGATTGCAATACATTGGCAGCAATTACTGGTTTAAACACGTTGAGCTCAAAATGCCCCATGCTTCCACCAACACTTACGGCCACATCGTTACCCATTACTTGAGCGCACACCATGGTCATGGCTTCTGGTTGTGTTGGATTCACCTTACCTGGCATAATGGATGAACCCGGCTCATTGTCGGGGATAATGATTTCACCAATACCACAACGCGGTCCTGAAGACAACATGCGTACATCGTTTGCTATTTTCATCAATGCTACCGCGGTGCGCTTCAGTGCGCCACTGAGCTCTACCATGGCATCGTGTGCTGCCAAAGCTTCAAATTTATTTGGAGCTGTGACGAAAGGCAATCCAGTCAATTCAGCAATTTTTTTAGCCACCAATACGTCGTATCCATTCGGCGTATTGAGTCCAGTGCCCACTGCTGTACCACCCAAAGCTAATTCTTTGATAGCACCAAGAGCATTGTTAATGGCGCGGATGCTCATGTCAATTTGTTGTACATACCCACTGAACTCTTGGCCCAACGAAAGCGGGGTTGCATCCATAAAATGGGTCCGTCCCGTTTTTATAATGTCTTTAAACGCCTCTGCCTTTTTATGCAGGGTG
>CANGWA010000226.1 GCA_947457335.1 Sphingobacteriaceae bacterium | reverse complement strand
GCTTTAATCCTGAAAAGCTTTACCCTTTATTATCCCTACAGATTCACAGCTCAACTCATCAAAAGCTGCGAATTGCTTTGTAACAGGCTCAAGGCCCGTAATATGTCCTATTCCCCTGTGGTTTTAGCCACCACGTTAAAGCGTAATGTTACGGTCCTCATAGCGCCTTCAGATGCAGAGGACGATTTATCACAATCCTTTCTACCCCTACGGTGAGGTCTTCTTGGATGATGTCGGGTGCTATCTGGTGGTGGCATTAAGGAATCGGGACGGTGACAATGAGCACTGTCGGGACGATGGCAGCCGCTTGAGTCGGGACGATGACAGCCTGGAGGTGGAGGCATATGCCCAACTTGAATCACCACCGAGTCGAGTCCAGTATAACCAGCAACGGGCACATAAGAGTACGTTGTAATGCCAGAAGCGTCGGACGATACTTTGCTTACACTTGCATGCACCGCTTCAGTCATTACAGTAACAGATTCACCACTAGAAATGGTGTACGCATAACCTTGCTCTTCAGTAACCGTAGCCGCCACAGTTTCTGATGTAGAGGAATTGACTACAGTAGAGTCATCTTTTTTGCAACCGCTCAATCCGATCAGGAGAGCGAGAGGCAGTACAACATGCGTTTTCATAGCTTTTCTTTTAATGTAAAGCTATAAACACAAAAAAGCTGTTACAACTTATTGAGGCAAGGGTCAGCCTTTCAGCGGTTAAAATTTATTCACCGCTTGAATGGACTTAATGGTGTGTTCTAAATGATCGCTCGTAAAGTCAAGGTGCGTCACCATGCGGATAGTGTCCTTTCCGAATGCAGAAATTTTAACTCCCCTTTCTTTCATGAGGTTTTCAAACGTAGCTCCGTTTATCAATTCAGGTTGGAGGTGAAAGATGACAATATTGGTGTAGACTGGTAAAACCGTTTTTACGTAAGGCATTTCCGTCAACACCTTCCCCAATTCTTTTGCCCGTTGATGATCGTCACTTAAACGGGTAATATGATTTTTAAGTGCGTATAAACCAGCAGCAGCGAGGAATCCAGCTTGACGCATTCCTCCGCCGAATACCTTTCTTATTTTTCTCGCCTTCTTAATGTGTGCGTTTGTGCCGATGAGCAGGGAGCCCACAGGAGCACCCAATCCCTTTGATAAACAAATGCTAATGGTATCAAATTGTTCACCAGCAGCAGAAGGCGATTCACCCGTAACGGTGAGCGCATTAAAAATGCGGGCACCATCCAAATGCAGTGCCAGTCCTTTTTCGCGGCATAATGCCGCAATTGGTCGAATTTGATCAAGGCTATAGTAACTGCCACCTGCCCTGTTAACGGTATTTTCAAGTGCAACCAAACTGGTACGCGTTAACCAATCGAAATCGGCATTGATATTTGCCTCAATCATTTCTACCGACAAGCGGCCTTCCTGGCCATTTAATAATTTTGCCTGTACACCTGAGTTGAAGGAAATACCGCCCCCTTCATAATTGTAGATATGTGCGTTTGCATCACACAGCAGTTCATCCCCTGGTTGTGTATGTAACTTGATTGCAATCTGGTTGGTCATGGTGCCACTGGGACAGAAGAGTGCTGCCTCTTTACCAAACAATGCAGCCGCATAATGTTCCAGTTCATGAATACTTGGATCTTCACCAAATACGTCGTCTCCAACAGAAGCCGACATCATGTGGGCGTGCATGGCGGCGGTTGGTTTGGTAACCGTATCGCTTCTTAAATCGGCGATGATAGAATTAGTAGCCATATAATTTGACTAACTTTTGATGAAAACGTTCTTTCGGCAGGAAATTATTTTCAAGATCGACATTCATAGGCACAGGGGTATCTAGACTACCCTCACGCATGACTGGCGCGTCTAAGTATTCAAAACAATTTTCTGTGATGAGTGATGCTATTTCACCAGCCACACCTCCCGTTAAAGTATCTTCATGCATAACAATTACTCTGCCTGTTTTGCGCACAGAAGCATAAATTGTTTCAACATCAAGTGGCGCCAACGTACGAAGATCAATTAAATCGGCTGCAATATCTTTCTCTTTATCGAGAATTTCCATTGCCCAATGTACCCCCAGCCCATACGTCACTATGGTCAAATCACTTCCAGTGCGAATGAGGTTTGCTTTGCCAAAGGGCAGTGTATAATAGCCTTCATCCACTTGATCGTGAATGCTTCTGTAAAGTGCTTTGTGTTCAAAAAACATAACGGGATTTGGATCTTCAAAAGCAGCAAGCAATAAGCCTTTAGCATCTGCTGGAAAAGCCGGATAGGCAATCTTCAATCCTGGTGTTTTAAAGAACCAGGCCTCATTGCTTTGGCTATGAAAAGGTCCCGCTGCCACACCAGCTCCTGTTGGCATTCTCACTACCACATCCGCATTTTGTCCCCATCGGTAATGACTCTTGGCGAGATTGTTGACAATTTGTGTCATCCCTTCACTCACAAAATCGGCGAATTGCATTTCAACCATCGCCTTGTGACCATTAATTGCCAAGCCAAACCCAGCGCCAAGAATTGCGCTTTCACATAGAGGAGTGTTGCGTACACGTTCTTTTCCGAACTTTGCCACAAATCCATCTGTAATCTTAAACACGCCACCATATTCTGCAATATCCTGCCCCATTAAAACCAGGTTGGGATGTTTTTCCATCGCTAGCTCTAAACCATTACTGATGGCATCGATAAATCGCATCTCCTTGGTCGTACCAGATACGGCCCCTACACCTGACAAATCAACTGGTTTATATACAGCTGCTAATTCGGTGAGTGTATTGGGCGCTGGATTTTGTTCAGCGAAGGTGATGGCCAAACCATCCTCAATTTCTTGTTTGATGCTCGCCCTGGTGGAGGCAATCATTTCTTCAGAAAGCACTCCCTCTTCCAGTAGAAACTTTTCAAAGTTCTGTACCGGATCTTTCCGTCCCCAGATATCAAATAATTCTTGAGGCACATACTTGGTGCCACTTGCTTCTTCGTGTCCACGCATCCTAAAAGTAACACATTCCAATAATATTGGCCGTGGCCGTTTCCGAAGGCTATCGGCAAGGGAATTGATTGTTTCGAACACCTTGAGTACATTATTGCCATCGATAGACAAACCTTCAATGCCATAACCAACCGCTTTATCGGCAAAAGACTGGCACTTGAATTGTTCATTAGATGGAGTGGACAAACCATAACCATTGTTTTCAACCACAAAGATGACTGGTAAATCCCAAACAGCAGCCGTGTTGAGGCTTTCATGAAAATCTCCCTCACTCGCTCCGCCGTCACCAGTAAACACCACTGTAACCTTTGGATCTTTCTTCAATTTAGAGGCTAGCGCAATTCCATCTGCTACGCCCATTTGGGGACCAAGGTGAGAAATCATTCCAACGATATGGTAGTCTTGTGTTCCGAAGTGAAAAGAGCGGTCCCGTCCATTGGTAAATCCCCCAGGTTTTCCTTGAAACTGCGAGAACAAACGGTGCAGCGGTATACCACGTGTTGTGAAAACACCTAGGTTGCGGTGCATAGGAAGAATGTATTCATCACTTTCTAGCGCCGAAGTAATTCCCACGGATATGGCCTCTTGTCCAATTCCACTGAACCACTTTGCAATTTTTCCTTGTCGAAGTAGAAGCAACATCTTCTCTTCAATCATACGGGGTTTTAAAATGTTTTTATAAAGGTCAAGCAGCGTTTGGTCTTTGTGTCTTTTCCTTTCAAATCTTACAGGTGTCTCTGCTGTAATCATGCCTTTTTAGTGGATTTATCTGGTATATATAAATTGAATCCAAAACCGATGTTGAGCCATGACATGATGGATCGGTTTCGTGCGTATTTAATTTCTGTGACTTCCGAAAAGTATGGCAACTGAGCATTGAACTTCTGCAACAGCATGCTGTAACCCAAGTTGACGGAGAAGGCCAAGTACTTTTCTGAAATAAAATTCACACAACTCCCCAACTGCAGCCATGGTGCATTAAAATACGGGGAGAGTGTGTTGGCTGGCTTAGGATCAGGATAGTAAATATTCGCATAATTATTAAAGCTCATTCCCGCATGTAAGTAAGGTGAAAGGAAAATGGCCTTAGAAAGCAGGCGATCGTATTTAAGAGCAAGAAAGGCCGACTGGGAGATGAATTTGGTGTCATATGGCACCGATGCACCAGTGGCGGCACCCGTAGTCACTTTGTAGGAGAATATGTCTGGATTGTTGATGAAGAAAGTATAAGAGAATCCCAATCCTGCTCTAAACCCTTCAAAAAGCTTAACTGTCGCTGCTAACTGAAAATCATAGGTACCAGAGAAGGCATATCGGAATTGCTGACTGCCGACAACACGGGGAATGTTCACGGCCCCTTCGATCCCCACCTTTGGCAATTGGGCGCGAGTTGTAAGGCTGATGGATAAAATGAAAATTAGTATGGCAAGGCACCTCATCATGGCTTTAAATTTAATCATTATTCAGTGACAATTTTCTCTGAAATTGGCAAGAACCGAGTCGTTTCCTGCAACATTCTGTGCATAAAAAAGCCCCTGCTAGAGGGGCTTCACTTCAATGCTGTTCGTGGAGCTTGGTCTTGTACTTAACCAGTTGCGACCTT
>CANGWA010000225.1 GCA_947457335.1 Sphingobacteriaceae bacterium | reverse complement strand
CGTTTGTGGAGCATCTTCACCGCCTTCATTTTCAGACTTGGTTCCTTCCTCTCCAGCAACCGCTTCCTCCTCTTCTTCATGATCCACCTTGGTGACAGCCGCTATCGCATCATTTTCTTGAACGTTAATTAAACGTACGCCTTGGGTGGCCCGCCCCATAACACGGAGACTAGCGACGTTTAAACGAATGGTAATACCATTCTTTGTAATGATCATCAAGTCATTTTCATCGGTTACACTCTTGATACCAACTAGTTCTCCCGTCTTATCGGTGATATTGATGGTCTTCACCCCCTTGCCGCCGCGATTGGTGACACGGTATTCCTCAATATCAGAGCGTTTTCCATATCCGTTTTCTGAAACAACTAAAACGTTGGCGTTCATGTCATCGATACAGATCATGCCTATGACTTCGTTAGAATTGCCACCCTCGTCATCCAAATCAATACCAATCACACCCGATGCATTTCTTCCCATTGGTCTTACCTTCTCTTCATTGAAACGACACACTTTGCCCAAACGGGTGGCAAGCATGATCTCATTTTTGCCATTGGTTAATGCTGCTTCGATCAACATGTCGCCCTCCCTAATCGTGATAGCATTAATTCCATTGGCTCGCGGACGTGAATAGGCTTCCAATGATGTCTTTTTGATAATGCCATTCTTGGTACAGAGAATAATAAAGTTATTCTGAATGTATTCCTCAGACTCCAAATCCTTGACATTGATATAGGCCTTGACCTTATCGTCAGGAGCTATACTGATTAAATTCTGCAACGCCCTACCCTTGCTTTGTTTATTGCCTTCAGGCACTTCGTAAGCACGAATCCAAAAAACTTGCCCCTTTTCTGTAAAGAGTAAGATATAATTATGTGTGGATGCAATAAACATGTGTTCCACAAAATCTTCATCGCGTGTCGCGGTCCCCTTACTGCCTCTACCACCGCGTGCTTGAGAACGGTACTCCGTCAGCAAGGTACGCTTCATATAGCCCATGTGAGAAATAGTTATCACGACGTCCTCGTCAGCGATAATATCTTCCATGCGCAAATCATCACCGGCATAAACTATTTCCGTGCGGCGATCATCGCCAAACTTTTCACGTACTTCAACCAGTTCATCCTTAATAATCTTAAACCGTAATTCTTCGTTGTTTAGAATATCCCGGAGATAATTGATTGTTTTCATCAATTCTTCATACTCAGCTTTCAATTTGTCACGCTCCAGTCCCGTCAACGTCCTTAAACGCATATCCAAGATAGCGCGTGCTTGGGTTTCTGACAATTTGAACTTAAGCATCAATTCCTCTCTTGCCAACTCAGGATTTTCGCTTTCACGGATGATACGAATAACCTCATCAAGATTATCAATTGCGATCAGCAATCCCTCCAATATATGTGCCCGCTTCTCTGCCTGTGCTAATTCATACTTGGTTCTTCTCACAACAACTTCGTGACGGTGATCAACAAAGTGCATGATCATGTCCTTCAAGTTGAGTATCTCAGGACGTCCTTTGACAAGAACAACATTATTGATGGAGAAAGAGGTTTGTAAGGCTGTGTATTTGTATAAATTATTTAGCACAACATTACTTATAGCATCTCTGCGTAATTCGTATACTATTCGAATACCTTCGCGATTACTTTCGTCTCGAATTTCGGTTATTCCCTCAATTTTCTTTTCGTTGCAGAGTTCCCACTGACGTTTTATCATATCCGCCTTGTTGATCTGATAAGGAACTTCTGTAACCACAATTCGCTCACGTTCGCCAACCTTTTCTATGGTGGCCTTCGCACGCATAACCACTCTACCTCTTCCGGTTCTGTATGCTTCTTTTACCCCCTCATATCCATAAATAGTGCCTCCTGTTGGAAAATCAGGAGCCTTTATGTGCTTCATCAAAGCATCCACCTCAATATTATTATCATCAATATAGGCTAAGGTCGCATTAATGGTTTCAGTTAAGTTGTGTGGCGCCATGTTGGTAGCCATCCCAACAGCGATACCAGAGGCACCGTTAATCAATAGATTCGGAATCCGTGTAGGGAGTACGGTGGGTTCTGTGAGTGAGTCGTCAAAATTCGGCCTAAAGTCAACAGTATCCTTCTCAATATCTGCCAACATCTCTTCCGCAATTTTACGGAAACGCACCTCGGTATAACGCATGGCTGCAGGCATATCACCATCCATTGATCCAAAATTACCCTGACCATCCACCAACATGTATCGCAAACTCCATTCCTGTGCCATACGCACCATTGTATCGTACACACTGGCATCACCGTGGGGGTGATATTTACCAAGAACCTCACCAACGATACGTGCGGACTTTTTGTAAGGCCGGTTGTGCAATACTCCAAGATCCAACATACCATACAATACCCTTCTGTGCACTGGCTTTAAACCATCGCGCACATCGGGTAGTGCTCTGGATACAATAACCGACATCGAGTAATCGATGTAGGCTGTTTTCATCTCATCTTCAATGTTAATAGGAATAATTTTTTCTCCTTCTGCCATGCTATCTTTTAGATTTTAATTCCCGCTACCACTGCCACCCTTAGGCAATTTGTCAGTCTAAACAAATTGGTCCAAAATGACTTTGTTTTTGGGACTTTGAACCGTTGAAAGTACCGAAAAATAAGGGAATGCGACTAAAACTTATCAACAAATTATTTGTTAAAAATGTGTACTATTTGTGACATGAAGACATGGCAAGTCGCCTATTTTTGGTTTTGGCATTATATATGTAACTTACCAAGATAAATGCCGTAAACCAAGTAAAATCTGCTATTAATTATGGAAGCAAAATTTTCTCCCAGGGTCAAAGACGTAATTACTTATAGCCGCGAAGAAGCTTTAAGACTGGGTCACGATTATATAGGTATAGAACACTTAATGTTAGGAATGATTCGAGATGGTGATGGGGTTGGGATGCGCCTGCTTAGAAATCTAGGCGTTGACGCTTCTGAATTACGCAGAAACATTGAACAGAGCCTCACCCCAGGATTGCGAAAAAGCAATAATTTGGCCAATATCCCACTCGTAAAACAGGCAGAAAAGACACTGAAATTAACTTATTTAGAAGCTAAAACGTTTAAATCAGTTCAAATTGGCACGGAACATCTCCTGCTGTGTATCTTAAAAGACCCAGACAACATCGTCACAAAAACATTGGTCCGGTTTGGCGTTGATTACGACGCTACCCGTGCAGAACTAGAGGGATTTATTGATAATCCTGGTAAAATTGAAAATTCTGCCGCAGGAGGTGATGAGGATGATTCTGAAGAAACTGCATATGGCGGAGGCAACCAAGGGGGGCAGAAAAAACAAGGGGATAGCAAATCCAAAACCCCAGTATTGGACAATTTTGGTCGCGATCTAACCAAAATGGCGGAAGATGGTAAGCTCGACCCAGTGGTAGGAAGAGAAAAAGAAATTGAACGTGTCAGCCAGATACTCTCAAGAAGGAAGAAAAACAATCCCATTTTAATTGGCGAACCAGGTGTTGGTAAGTCGAGTATTGCTGAAGGATTAGCCCTACGCATTGTTCAACGAAAAGTCAGTCGCGTATTGTTTGGCAAACGTGTCATTACACTTGACTTGGCCTCACTGGTTGCTGGTACTAAGTACAGAGGGCAGTTTGAAGAGCGTATGAAAGCTGTGATGAACGAACTCGAGAAGAGTCCCGATGTGATTCTTTTCATTGACGAAATTCACACCATCATAGGTGCTGGCGGCGCTAGTGGCAGCCTTGATGCAAGTAACATGTTTAAGCCTGCTCTTGCTCGTGGAGAAATTCAATGTATCGGTGCCACCACCTTGGATGAATACCGCCAATACATCGAAAAGGATGGAGCGCTCGAACGGCGTTTTCAGAAAGTAATTATCGAACCAGCGAGCCAAGATGAGACGCTTCAAATCCTTCATAATATAAAGGGCAAATACGAAGACCATCACAATGTTACATACACAGAGGAAGCACTCAAGGCTTGCGTAAGTTTAACCGCTCGCTATATTACAGACCGTCACTTGCCTGATAAAGCAATTGATGCCTTGGATGAAGCTGGAAGCCGCGTTCACATTACCAATATCAATGTTCCTCAAAATATTGTTGAAATTGAAGGTAAAATCGAAGAAATAAAAGAACAGAAAAACCAGGTCGTTAGAAGTCAAAAATACGAAGAGGCTGCTCGTCTCCGCGATACTGAAAAACAACTTCATGCTCAACTTGAAGCCGCAAAAAAAGCTTGGGAGGATGAAACGAAACTTAATCGTGTAGTCGTTTCCGAGGATAACGTGGCAGAAGTGGTTAGCATGATGAGTGGCGTTCCTGTTCAAAGGGTCAACCAAAACGAAAGTGAGAAACTTGTTAAAATGAACGAATTACTGAAGGGTAAGGTCATTGGACAAGATACAGCACTTCAAAAAGTTGTGAAGGCAATTCAACGCAATAGAGCTGGATTAAAAGATCCAAATAAACCGATAGGTTCGTTCATATTCCTCGGTCCAACCGGTGTCGGGAAAACACAATTAGCCAAAGTTCTTGCTAAGTACTTGTTCGATAATGATGATGCACTAATTCGCATTGACATGAGCGAATACATGGAAAAATTTGCCACAACACGCCTT
>CANGWA010000224.1 GCA_947457335.1 Sphingobacteriaceae bacterium | reverse complement strand
TTTCAACTCTCAACTTTCAATTAAAAAGGGTCGCAAAGAACACAAAGAAGCAAAGGACACAGAGAAGACCAAGGCGCACTCGGAGTAGAGATTAAAGGCCGCGATGTGACGTGCAACGCACTTTCAATTTTCAACTATCAATTCTCAATTAATTTGAACGCAAAATGACGTTCAATGCCATTCTCAACATTCAATTCTCAACTTTCAATTCTCAACTTTCAATTCTCAACTTTCAATTTGAAGTTTGGCGCATGCAGCGTTCACGCCATTAACCATTAACAATTATCCTTATCAATCCCTATCTTTGCGCAAAAATTGAAGCTATGCGTATCGCAGTGGTAGGAGCTACCGGCTTGGTAGGGACCAAAATGTTGCAAGTACTTGAAGAGCGTCGCTTTCCGGTGACCGAATTAATTCCCGTTGCCTCAGAACGTTCGGTAGGAAAAAAAGTGGCTTTTGCGGGTAAGGAATACACAGTGGTGAGCATGCAACAAGCCATTGAGCTCAAACCGGCTATCGCTCTGTTTTCTGCTGGCGGCAGCACTTCCACGCAGTGGGCACCTGAATTCGCTAAGGCCGGTATCACGGTCATCGACAATTCATCGGCTTGGCGCATGGACCCTGCGGTGCCCCTCGTGGTGCCAGAGGTCAATGCTGCTGTGCTCAAAGCCTCCGATAAAATCATTGCGAACCCCAATTGCTCGACCATACAAATGGTAGTTGCTTTAAAACCATTGCACGATGCCTTCAAAATTAAACGCGTGGTGGTGTCGACCTATCAGAGTGTGACGGGCACCGGTGTAAAGGCTGTAGACCAACTCATGAACGAACGGGCCAACGGTACCAGCGAAGTCATGGCTTACAAATACCGGATTGATTTAAATGCCATCCCACAAATTGACGTTTTTCTCGACAACGGTTACACCAAGGAAGAGATGAAAATGGTGAATGAAACCTGCAAGATTATGGGTGACAACACGATTAAAGTCTCTGCGACAACTGTGCGCATTCCCGTTATAGGGGGACACAGTGAGAGCGTAAACGTAGAATTCAGTCAACCATTTGAATTGTCAGCCATTCGCCACTTGCTCAGCAATGCACCAGGCGTGGTGGTGCAGGATGACCCTATACTACAACTTTATCCGATGCCAATGACTGCACACGAGCGCGATGAGGTGTTTGTAGGACGATTGCGTGTGGATGAAACACAACCCAATACGCTCAATATGTGGATCGTTTCGGATAACCTACGCAAAGGCGCTGCTACCAATGCGGTGCAGATTGCCGAGTACCTGGTAAAGAATCAACTGGTTTAATCGCATTTTATTTTTTTATGATTTGAATGCCCCCCTTGCGTTTTTTCTATTCGAAGAATTGGCGCAAGCGGTGAGACTTACTTTCCCCCTCTAGTCGCTGCGCCAGCCTGCCCGTAAGTTACGGATTTATTAAAGCGACAGTATTAGAGAGTGGTCATATCCAAAGCCAATCGCAAAAGCGCCAAAGTCTCGCCCTCATTTAGTTAATACACAAAATCTCCAAAGTCAACCGCGGTGAGAAGTGCAATTATATCGGGTTATTGTATTTTATTTCGTTTAGGCCAGTGTTTTTTATGGTGCTTCCATTAAATGAACAAAAAAAGGTATCTTTAAAAATAGGCTCGTTGACTAGACCGTATGAAATTAAAAATAACCCATCCATGGATTCCCTTCTGGTCCATTTTACTCTTTGTCCTTTTTTTCTTTCTTGGTTTTATTGCCAAAGTTGAGGCGCTTTTTTATGTGTCGGCTGCTACTGGGTTATTCATGGTGTTGATTTATTCGCCCTTGATTGCATTCAAAGCCTACAAGGGGCAGTTGGAAGAGCCAAAAAGATTAATCACCTACATAGGTGCGTCGGCCATTCTACTCATTGTCATCGCTTCTTTTGGAAAACTGTATTCATTTCCTGGAGCCTCTCTAGCAGTCATTGTTGGCGGTTTTTTTTTCTATGCATGTTTTTTACCAGTCTGGTATTGTTTTCAGCATAGGTTGTTGGATGTTCTTGGTAGAGTATTGTACTTTGTTTTTGGCACCAGTGCAGGTTTATTAATTGTATCGTGGCAATTCAAATTCATGCATTGGCCAGGTGCAGATGCTCTATTTGGCGTGGTGCGTTACTTGGTGCTTTTTTCACTCGTTCCACTCGGTATTTATGCGCTTATTTTTAGAAACCGACAAGGGTATGTGCGTTTAACCCAGGGGTACTTGTTTGGATTCATGTGTGCATTTGTGCTGGCAAGTTGGTTGAGTTCAAATCTAACCCGCAAAGCTTTTGCGAATGAGGATACCAATCAAATGATATTTGAGCAGAATAAAAATTTATACGAAAGTAAATGCAAGTACTTGTATGATGCGATGCAGGATACCATCACTGTTGCCCATAGCGCTAGTCATTACAAACAAAACATTGCCCAACTCAAAAAACTTTCGGCAGAAGTGGTCAATTACATTCAACAATTGAAAGCAGTGCTCATTGAAAGAACAGATGATTTGGCTTACCCTTTAAATCCTGATTCGGTAAGGTTTGAAAAAATGGTGAATAAAGCCAATTACGATGTCCCCACAGCGGTATTAGGTGTAATGGATGGCGGAGCCAAGGATAGCGCTTATTCGGCGAAGGAGTTGAAGCGTAAAATCACCATGTATGTAGAAAAGGTAGAACAGATGTTGCCACCAGAATCGGTCGTTGCATACAAACAAGCCAATCCATTTGATTTTTCCAATGTTGAGCGAGAAGATGCACAAATGGAAACATGGGAAAAATACCATTTCTACCACCAATCGCTATCGATGGTGTACCAAACGTTGACGAATTTTCAGGCCAACATACGTTTCATTGAAATGACTGCCCTCTCAGAACTCTTTAACAAAGCCACCGCCAGCAACAAGGGCAATGTGGCAGCACAGTTGGCCGATTTAGCCTTGAAGTATGAATCGGAGAAAAAGGAAAAGGAAATCATGAGTCTTCAAAAAGACAAAGAAATGAACGATATGAAATTGCAAGCAAAGGATGCCGAGATTTCGAACCGTGAAAAGACCATTACTTATTTCGTTATTGCACTAATTGCTTTTGCTGTGTTAACGGTTTTCATCATCCGCTCAAATCTTCTCAGGAAACAGGCAAACATCGCCCTTGCCCAACAGAAAAAAGAAGTTGAGCAGCAGAAGCACCTCGTGGACGAAAAGCAAAAGGAGATTACTGATAGCATTAATTACGCCAAACGGCTGCAGCAAGCCATTTTGCCGCCACTAACGTTTATTTCGGAACACTGTCCTGATAGTTTCGTCATGTACAAGCCTAAGGACATAGTGGCGGGCGATTTTTACTGGGCCGAACAAGTTGGCGATTTGTTTTTTATTGCGGCGGCCGATTGCACGGGTCATGGTGTGCCAGGGGCCATGGTGTCGGTGGTGTGCCGCAATGCCTTGAACCAAACGGTGAAAGAACTGGCCATAACCGGCACTGGCAAAATACTGGATAAGACGCGTGAATTGGTTGTCGCGACGTTTGAAAAAAGCCATGCCGAAATAAAGGATGGCATGGATATTTCTTTGTTGTGCATAGACCAACGGCAACACAAAGTCAGGTGGAGTGGAGCGAACAATCCCCTTTGGTATGTTGCAGATAATTCACTTATCGAGATTAAGGCGGATAAACAACCGGTAGGGAAATCCTATGACGCTGCACCGTTTACAACAATCGAATTATCCTACCAGCCCGGTACTATTTTTTACTTGTTTACCGATGGCTTTGCCGACCAGTTTGGGGGACCCAAGGGCAAGAAATTCAAATACAAACAATTTGAAGAGACCCTCTTATCCCTTTCTTTACTACCCATGCACGAGCAGCTGGCACAAATGGAAAGCCGGTTTGAGGAGTGGAAGGGGAGTTTGGAACAGGTAGACGATGTGTGTGTGATTGGTATTCGCTTGTGATCATGGGTGTAAACGTTGAAAATGGACGGCCTTTGCATGGAGGTAGTCTAATTTTAATTTGTTTTGAGAGGATGACCCTGTTTTGAAGACGAACCCTGTTCTGTTGAGGCCGTTGTAAACACTTAACGCAGTTGGGTGTAAACGCAAGGAGATCAGCCTTGCATGAGCGATGGAGGCGGCAGCTGCCACCTTGGATGGCCAGTGGTTGGTGAGCGAGGAAGCGGATGAAAGGAGCTACCGCAGCAACACAACCACGGGGGCACTGCAGGCGAGAGCGCGACCCCCTGGCGTAAGTTCAACTTCATGACTGTGATAGAACAAACACCGCCGTACACAGGGGGCATGCCCAAAATCATTTGAAATACGAAAAGGGATTAACTACCTTTGGAAGTATGATAACAAGGCCGTTTAATTTCAAGAAGTGGATTGACGAAAACCGTCACCTACTGAAGCCACCAGTAAATAACAAGGTGGTATATAAGGACACTGATTTTATTGTGATGGTGGTTGGCGGGCCGAATTCGCGTAAGGACTTCCATTACAACGAAGGAGAAGAGTTCTTCTATCAACTTGAAGGCGATATTGAAGTCACCATTCAAGAAAATGGTCAAGCGGTTACATTGCCAATTAAGGAAGGAGAAATTTTTTTACTGCCAGCTAAAGTCCCACACAATCCCCGCCGCTTTGCCAACACTATAGGTTTGGTGGTTGAACACAAAAAGAAGTATGGCGAGAAAGATGGGTTG
>CANGWA010000223.1 GCA_947457335.1 Sphingobacteriaceae bacterium | reverse complement strand
TTTTAGTAATAAAGAAGAGAAAAATCCAGTAAAAATTGCTGAAGCGGCCTTAAAACAAGCTCGCGAAAACGGAAATTCAGTCGTGCTCATCGATACCGCCGGTCGTTTGGCCATTGATGAACAAATGATGAATGAGATTGCCGAGCTCAAATCAGCCATCAAACCTGACGAGATTCTTTTTGTGGTGGATAGCATGACCGGACAAGATGCTGTAAACACCGCTAAAGCTTTTAACGATCGGTTGGATTTTGATGGTGTTATTCTCACTAAACTCGATGGCGATACCCGCGGTGGTGCAGCCCTATCTATCAGAAGCGTAGTCAACAAACCCATTAAATTCATTGGTACTGGTGAAAAAATGGATGCAATCGACGTGTTCTATCCTGAAAGGATGGCCGATCGTATCTTGGGGATGGGTGACGTGGTTACTCTGGTTGAACGCGCTCAAGAACAGTTCAATGAAGAGGAAGCCCGAAAACTCAGCAAAAAAATTGCATCAAATAAATTTGACTTTAATGACTTCCTCAACCAATTGAATCAAATTAAAAAAATGGGGAACATCAAGGATTTAGTGGGTATGATACCTGGCATGGGCAAAGCCATGAAGGACATGGATATTGATGACAATGCATTCAAAGGTATTGAGGCCATTATCCTCAGTATGACGCCTGAAGAACGAGCGAAACCAGAACTTCTTAATGGAAGCCGTCGACAACGTTTGGCGCGTGGTAGTGGACAAGGAATACAAGAGGTAAACAAATTGCTTAAGCAGTTTGAAGAAACACGCAAAATGATGCGTATGATGAGCGATAAAAACGCCATGGCCAAATTGATGAGAAGTATGCCAAAAGGCTTTGGTGCACCAGGTCAATAAATAATTCAAAAAAAAGAGCCGCGAATTGCGGCTCTTTTTTTTCAGAATTCCTTTCCAACTGCAAGTCGACCACCCAGCCAACCAAAAGGCAAATAGGCCAAAACAATATCTATAAGCGTGAACCACAATGGACCAGGCACCGCAATTATCATGAGCAAGCCTCCAACCATGTTCCATACCCCAAGACCTATTGATATTCTTCGAAAATGATTATTCGCCAATCGACACGCTACAAAAGCCGAAAGAAGTGTACCCAAAGCATGGGCCAGCCAAGGCATCAAGAAATGCCTTGGCTCCATCATTGGCATGGCCGCTAAGAGTCCTTCTGTAGTCGTTAAATCCACTCCTGCTGGAGGGGGGATGAGCATATGACCAAAATTTACAATGAAAAGATTCAGCATACCACCAGATAACATGCCAGCCAGTATAGCTAAAACAATTCTTATTGAAGGGTGCAAACGTTCCATTTTTAGCCGAAGGTAACAAATAGGCGAATTGAATTCCTCTCTATTATCGAATTATCTTGGGGATGGGGTCTCTTTTCCCTTGACATCAAGATATACTGAACGGTCTCCGATTTTCGCGTGAGCATAACCCGCAAACTTCTCCCCAAACGGCTCAACTAAATCGTACCTTGGAGCAAGAACCTCCTTGCCTTTCATGTTGATGAATCCAATTTTTCCATTGACCACCACCTTTGCAAAACCAGGAATGAGTATATCAAAGTGATCTATTTTATCATAGATAACGGGCACAACCAGCTTGCCACGCAAATCAATAAAACCATACTTGCCCTCTTTTTTCACCATTGCCCATCCATCGTGACGCAAACTGTACATATCTATATGGTCGTATATTGGAGGAACAACCTCAACGCCTCGGCTATCAATAAAACCAACCTTGCTACCAATATGCACAAGCGCCCATTCAGAATGTACCAATCCATAGGTATCTACCTTATCGTAAGTTTTAATAGGAGGGTCTTGTGCCGCAAAATTCAAACAAGATATTATTAGGCTAATCAGCACGTATTTTCTGATCATGGCAGGTTGTTTATATAAAGTTAGTGTCAATTTCAGGTGAAAACATGAAGATAGAGAGGAAGTTTCAGACAGTGTATGGTGAATAAGGCCAAAATCTTACATTTTGGACTGAATTCATTAATTTTGTTGCATGCAGCTAATAGACGGTAAGAGTATTTCTGAAGCCATTCAGGTCGAAATTGGAGAACAGGTAGCGCTTTTGACCCAATCTGGTCAGCGTGCCCCACATTTGGCTGCAGTGTTAGTCGGAAACGATGGCGGCAGTGAAACCTATGTTGCCAATAAAATCAAAGCTTGCCATAAAGCTGGTTTTGGTTCTTCATTAATTCGATTGGAGTCGAGTGTTTCTGAAAAAGAATTACTCGCTACCGTCGATAGCCTCAATAATAATCCCGATGTGGATGGGTTCATTGTACAACTCCCCCTACCTGCTCATATTGATGAAAGAAAAATCATTGAAGCCATCCGTCCCGAAAAAGATGTCGATGGTTTTCATCCTGTCAACGTAGGCAGAATGGTATTGAACTTACCCGCATATATTTGCGCAACCCCAAACGGCATTCTACAGCTCCTCAAACGTTACTCCATTGAAACAGAAGGTAAACATTGTGTAGTCATCGGCAGAAGCAATATTGTTGGTTCACCTATGTCCATCCTTCTCGCAAAAAACAGTTCCCCTGGTAATTGCACTGTCACCCTTTGTCACTCCAAAACAAAAAATCTCAAGTCACTCACTCAGCAAGCAGACATTGTGGTTTGTGCGCTTGGAAAACCGGGCTTCTTAAGTGCTGACATGGTAAAAGAAGGAGTGGTGGTGATTGACGTGGGCACCACGCGGGTGAGCGATCGGTCTGCCAAAAGGGGCTACAGATTAATGGGCGATGTTAAATTTGATGAAGTCGCGCCAAAATGCAGCTATATAACACCAGTGCCAGGAGGAGTAGGACCAATGACCATTGCGTCTTTATTGCAAAACACCTTGCTTGCAGCTAATAAAGCCATTTATTAATTCCGTTTATCCCATTCTCATTGCGTTCATCATAGTTTCTGATGCTGCACTTTAAGAATGTTACCTTTGTGTGATTGAATTTTCTCAGAGAAAATATTGCCATTGCCTTTCAGTCCATCAAAGCAAATAAACTTCGTGCTATGATAACCATGCTCATTATTAGCGTGGGTATCACCTCATTGGTAGGTACATTGTCTGCTATCGATGCAATCAAATATGGTATCAATAATAATTTCACACGAATGGGGGCAAATACCTTCACCATTCGCAATGCAGCCTCACGCATTCGGGTTGGTGGAACTGGCAGCAAGAACTACCGCGCCATCACTTTGAAGGAAGCGTTGCGCTTTAAAAATGATTTCCACTTCCCCGTAATTAGCTCCATTTCAAGTGTGGCGACAGGTGCTGCTCGGGTGAAATGGAATAACCGCAAAACGAATCCCAATATCCAAGTCATTGGAACAGATGAAAACTATATTCAAACAGCAGGTTATGAATTAGAAAAAGGCAGAAATGTAACTGCTGCAGAAATTGCTGGCGCCAGCCACGTCGTGATTATTGGAAAGGACATCGAGAAAGCGCTTTTTAAACCTACTGAGCAAGCATTGGACAAAACCGTTCGCGTGGGCAATGCCTTGTTCAGGATCATCGGTGTATTAAAAACCAAGGGCAATAGTGCCGCATTCGGTGGTGATAAGGTTTGTATACTACCAATTCACAGTGCTCGCCAATACTTCAACAGCGCTAGTCCCGGAAACGCCAGTGGAGGTGCGGTATACAGAATTAACGTAATGAGCATTGGCATGGCTTCGCCAGACACTTATCTCGAAGAAGCCCGTGGTACTTTCAGAAGAATAAGGCATCTACCAACGATTGCAAAAGATGATTTTGAAATCGTTAAATCCGATAACATCGCCGCCATGATGATTGATAGCTTGAGCAATGTCACTGCAGGTGCCACCATCATTGGCCTCATTACCCTTCTCGGGGCTGCCATTGGGTTAATGAACATTATGTTTGTAAGTGTGACGGAGCGTACACGCGAAATTGGCATTCGAAAAGCCATTGGCGCTACGGCAGCTATCATTCGCAATCAGTTCTTAATTGAAAGTGTTGTGATTTGTATCACTGGAGGCCTGATTGGCATAGTTCTGGGCATTGTTATTGGCAACGTTATCAGCATGGCCTTTGATTCAGGCTTCTTCATCCCATGGTTTTGGATTTTGTCGGGTTTTGCCATTTGTATCACAGTTGGACTGGTAAGTGGCTATCTCCCTGCTAGAAGAGCGTCCCAACTCGACCCCATTGAATCACTCCGATTCGAATAATTGCTAAACGTTTAGTTTCCCCTGCTTATATTTGGTGAAGGATGTTTGCCATCATAGATATTGAGACTTGCGGAGGGAAATTTGATTTTAGAAGGGGTCGAATAACCGAAATCTGCATTGTTAGTCACGATGGCCTTTCGGTAACCGACGTCTATACCACACTGATTAATCCAGAATGCCACATTAGCAACTACTTCTCAGGACTCACTGGTATCACCAACGAGATGGTGGCAGATGCCCCAAAATTTTACGAAGTAGCCAAAAAGATCATTGAACTAACAGAGGGGCGTATTTTCGTAGCGCACAATGCTGCCTTTGATTATGGATTTATAAAAGAAGAATTTGCTTCATTGGGTTACCAGTACAAAAGGGATACTTTGTGCACAGTAAGGCTGGCCCGGAAACTCATCCCAGGAAAAATATCTTATAGCCTGGGTCACTTATGTGCGGCTTTGGGTATTGAAATATTCG
>CANGWA010000222.1 GCA_947457335.1 Sphingobacteriaceae bacterium | reverse complement strand
TTTTTGCCAGTGAACAATTGGGTCTCAGGAAAGTTAAAACAATAGAGCGTAACCATGTCCCGCCCCGCATTGTAATGACAGCCATTTAAACTCTCTTCAGTTACGGGTAAGAATTTACTTTTATCGGTCGTGCCGCTGCTTTTTGCAAACCAACGGATCTCGTTGGGCCACAACAAGCCTTGTTCTCCCCTACGGGTGCGCTCAATATAAGGCTTCAGGGATTCGTAATCCTGAAGGGGCATCTTTTCTTTGAAGTCCCTGTAGTTTTTTACGCTCTCCAGTCCATGCTCCTTACCAAAGGCTGTTTGACGGCCTTCAGCAAGCAATTGCAGTAACCATTCCTGTTGCACCTCGTGTGGGTACTTCATAAATAGTTCAATCTGGTGCATGCGTTTTTTCATGAACCAAGAAGCAATGGAATTGAGGATGGGCATTGATGTAAATATACAAAAACGCTACCGAGAAGATAAACAGGTGTGTTATGAAAAGACGAAAGGTAGAAAGTGTTTTTTTATTTGATAGAAGTTAGCCATTCGCGCCCATTCTAACTCTTCCGGTGCTTCCGGTTTAATGCCCAACTGATGCAAGGTGGTGATAGACACATCATCGATATAAAGGTGCGAATAGCCTTTGTGAGGTGGGCTGCTTGGATCTTGGTAGTAACCAATGAGCACGGTTTTTTCATTACCTTCTGCGGTGTATTCAGTGATAAGGTGGACCCAGTTTTTTCGGGGACGATCAGAACGGTGGAGTTGGAAGATATGGGCTGGAGTTTCAGTCAGCGCAGAGTTGTCATTACTCCAACAACTGTTTTCTTTAAAATAGATGCCAACAGCTTCAACGTGTCCCGTAAACCGTTCCGCTTCAGAAACGTATAATTCGATGAGGTAGGTTTGACCTTGGACCAAGGGTGCTGTTAGTTTTACTTCTAGGTATTCTTTGAAATTGGTCCGCACGCAAATACCTGCATAGGCGTTGCCGCTGTGTGGTTTCTGCCTACCAAATATATTTCGCGGCGTGCCGGTCCACCACCTAGCTTGTTGGTGGTAGTAATCACAATTACCATTGTGCGGCCGCCAATATTTTAGACACCCAACACCATTGTACGTTTTCTCAGGCAACTTGATGTACTCTTCAAAACTTGGATTAGGGATGAGGTTTTGGCCAGATAAAAGGGCAGTCAATAAAAGCTGTAACACAAGTAATCGTAAACGCATGTTTCTTATAATGCGCTTCATTTATAAAGTTACACGGGCGTAGGTTGGCAGTTCTAAGCATATGCCAACTCATTGCAATTATTGCTGTTTAGTAACGGTTGTATATGACAAAGAGGGGATTAATTGTTAATGACGTTAACGCTGCATGCGCAAAATTTCAAATTGATGTTGAAAATTGAGAATGGAGAGTTGAAAATTGAGAATGGAGAGTTGAAAGTTGAAAATTGAGAATGGAGAGTTGAAAGTTGAAAATTGAGAATGGAGAGTTGAAAGTTGAAAATTGAGAATGGAGAATGGAGAGTTGAAGCGTTGACGCTACCCTCTACCCCATTTTAGAACGAGCAGTTTCGAGCAACCATCTCCTTCGGTTGCGGGACCCTTTTTCATTGGTGAATTGTTAATGGTTAATGCGTGAACGTTGCCAGCAACGCCTCAAGTGCCAAGGCATTCAAACAGCCTTCCTTCGTTAATCTCCCCTTCCTCGCTGCCACTACGCCCCATTGCATGTCCTTGAGTCCGTCTCTATGGTGCGCATCGGGATTAATGGAAATCAATACGCCCTTTTCCCTACAATAGGGAATCCACCGCCAATCAATGTCTAATCGATAGGGATGAGCATTGAGTTCAATGCTCACGCCATTAGCGGCGCAGGCATCAATTACTTTTTTATGGTCAATAGGGTAGCCCGGTCGGGCCAATAATAAGCGACCGGTGGGATGACCAAGTATACGGGTATATGGATTTTCAATGGCTTTGATCAATCGTGCAGTGGCCTTTTCTTCACTCATCCGCAAATTGGAATGCACTGATGCCACAATAAAATCAAATGTTTTTAAAAGGTCCTCCTCATAATCCAGTTGCCCATCATTTAGAATATCGCTCTCAATGCCTTTCAAAATTTTAAAGTCCGTATAATTCGCATTCAAAGCATCAATTTCTTTGTGTTGGGCCAAGACACGTTCTTCACTTAAACCATTGGCATAAAATGCACTTTTACTGTGGTCACACACGCCAAAATAAGTGAGTCCATTGGCAATACATTGCGCGGCCATCTCCGCAAGGGTGTGCACACCATCACTCCATGTCGTGTGGTTGTGCAATGTGCCTTTTAAATCGTTCACCGTTAGGAGTGCTGGTAGCCTGTCTGCTTTGGCTAATTCAACTTCTCCAATCCCTTCTCTTAACTCTGCAGCCATATAAGGTAATTGCAAACGTGCATAGGCAATGGCTTCTGTGGGTATTTCATTGACTGGCAATTGCTCAAACTGAATTTGATGCAAATGCTCGGGTGTCGCCGATAGTTCCAATTGCCTTCTTCCAAAGTCGGCTTTTGCTGATGAATGCACTGTAACTTTTACAGGAAAATCAGCCGGTGGTAAAAGGGATGTTCCTTCTTCCACCAACACCTCTAGCTCATCAATGACTTCTAAATGACGAGCCATTTGTCCTGTCAACACAACATTCTTCCCTTCGTTCTTGAGCGCGTTGAGCCAGTATTCAACCTGGGGGAACAAGGCTGCGTAGTGGAACTTATGGCGATTGGCTTCATTGAACTCCAAGGCTTGTTTTACCTGCGCCTGTGTTTTGTCGCCAAAGCCTTTTAATGTCACTAATCGGTTTTCGTTGCAAGCATACAGCAATTCGCCGGGACTCTCAATGTTTAACTCCTGCCAAAGTTGCCTTACTTTTTTAGGGCCTAGTCCTTTGATACCAAGTAATTCAATAACGCCTGCAGGTGTTTTTTCCACCAGGGCTGTCAATTCTGGGTAAGCGCCAGTGGTGAGCATGACCCATATTTTATCGCCAATCGATTTCCCTACACCTTCCAAGGCAATCAATTCTTCCTTGCTTCGCCCCTCAAAGGTGTAACGTAATTTTGAAAGCCGAAAGGCTGCATTCGCCAATGCCTTTGTCTTGAAACTGTTTTCGTCGTGCAGTTCCATTAGCTTAGCAGTTAATGCTAAAGCGTCTATAATGTCTTCACTTGACATGCGCAATAAGTGCTTGAGCCAGAATCAGGTCCTGGGGAGAAGTGATTTTTATGTTTTCTACATTGCCTGTTACCAATTTAATTTTTCCACCCGCAGCCTCCAAAACGGTAGCATCATCGGTAAAGGTTGAACTATAGGCTGTTTCAAAGGCAGGAACAATCTCGCTCAGTCTAAAACATTGCGGTGTTTGAATAATACGGTACGCGTTGCGGTCCACCGCTTCATTGAGCGCGTTGTTGATTTTTCGCATGCTCTCATTCACTGGTATACAGGGTATGGCATTGCCTTCAGAAAGAGCCGTCTCAAAGCACGTGCGAATGGTTTCTGTAGATACCAAGGGGCGCGCAGCGTCGTGAATGCCAACGATTCCTTCCTTGCTGCTGATGGTGTTTAATCCGTTTTTTACAGAATCAAAACGCGTTTCTCCGCCAAGGGTGATGGTGATGTTCGCCTGCAACAAGTCAAATTTTTCTAGCATGCTCGCCAAGTGCGTGGCGTAGTCTTTGTGAACGACAAGGATGAGGTGTAGCGTGGCGTCATATTGCAAGAAACGACGCAGTGTATGCACCAGAATAGGCGTGCCGTTTAAATCGAGGAATTGTTTTGGGCGGTCGCTCTTCATCCGCGAACCAACGCCTCCGGCAACAATAATCACATAACGTTGCATGGTTAAAAGTTTAAATCAACAACAGCGGGACAATGGTCACTGTGCACCACGTGAGGTAGGATAGAAGCGCCCGAGAGGTTGTTTTTTAAGGCTTCGCTAACAAGGTGGTAATCGATGCGCCAACCTAAATTCTTGCCACGTGCTCCATGAAAATTGCTCCACCACGTGTAATGGTGTGGGTCGGTGTTAAAGGCGCGAAACGAATCAATGAATCCATTGGCCATAAATTGGCTCATCCACTCCCTTTCTTCTGGAAGAAAGCCGCTGGTTTTTTGATTTTGCTTGGGATTATGAATGTCTATTTCGGTATGGCAAATGTTGTAATCACCACTCAATACCAAATGAGGTAGTTTGTTTTTTAGTTCTTTAGCATACTCGTTAAAAAACTTTAGCCATTCCATTTTAAACGATTGACGTTCCTCTCCACTAGTGCCACTTGGATGATAGGCACTCATGACCGAAAAGTTTTTAAAATCTGCCCGAATCATTCGTCCTTCGTCATCAAACGCTTTTACCCCACAACCATATTCAACATGCAGGGGCTCTTCTTTTGAAAAGATAGCCACGCCACTGTAGCCTTTTTTTTGAGCGGGATACCAATAGTGGTGGTAACCAATCTCCGCAAATTCAAAAATGCCCACCTGCTCAGGCGTGGCCTTTATTTCTTGAACACACAACACATCGGGTTGTGCTTCTTCCATCCAATTGATGAGCCCTTTGCCAATGGCGGCACGAATGCCATTGACATTGTACGTGATAATTCGCATGTCTTAAAGGTCTTATTTTTTACGGGACTTTCCCGAACCTTTTTCCAGCAATGCGATAATTTTTTTAAGGTAATGTAGCTCAGTTTTCAACTGACGGTTTTCTTCATG
>CANGWA010000221.1 GCA_947457335.1 Sphingobacteriaceae bacterium | reverse complement strand
CAAGATGATCGAATATACAAGATTTATTCACCTTTCCTTGAAATACCAGCCGAAAGGTCAAAAATTGAAAAGGTAGACTTAAAAAAAGTCAATTTTACCCCCAATGAAAAGGTCTGTATATTGCTTGGTTTGGATTTGGGACCGGGTTTGGACCAAGAAGCACGCAAGATTGTCGAGGCTATATTCGATAGAATTCAATCTGAAGGCATAGATAGCATTTACATGAAGGACCATCCCTCTGAAAAAAGTAGATTTTTTCATGAGGTAGCGGTGGAGCGCGGTGTTAAAATGCAACTAATCAACGATAAATCACCAATTGAAACCATTATCGGTAATTTTCAGCCAGGGTGGGTAATATCCATATGGAGTTCAGCGATGATTAACCTTACCAATGTGGCTCCAACCTCATTACGCTTGTTAGCTTTTGTAAGTAAAACTGCGGTTGCATCAATTGGCGCTGATGAACTTATTAATGTATTTGAGAAGCTAGGCATTGAAGTCAACTATATTAAATAGCGGAATAGGTTTGAAGCCATTAAATAATAAACAACTAAAGCTGGCAGAATTTCTGTTGCCCATTGTTTTCGGTCTTGCACTGTTGGGTGTCTCAATTTTTAGCTTTGTCGCTTCCAAGGAAAGTTCCGAAATTGTTTATGCCCCACCTTCCGCTTTGTCCTATGCTTCAATGGCTTTATTTGTTATTGTTTCCTTGTTTGGGCTTTACTCAACTAAACTCTATTTTGCTTTGCTCATTTTTGTTTTATGGGCATTTCCGGCGCCAGTAAATGATTTTTTTCCTGGTACCTGGCTAGGTGAGGTGAATGAATTTGGGAATGCTATCTTTCCATTCTTTACCCACATCGATATTTACCTTTTACTAGGTATAACAAAAGGAGTGCTAAAGAATAAGGGGGTTAACCTTCATCACTCTTCCTTGTTCTTTATTACCATTGCGGGGATGTTTGTTTCCATCTTCGCAAACATGTTTGATTTCAGAAACACCCACGAGCGCCTATTGCTTTTGCAAGGGATGTTTCAATTTCGTTATTTACTTGAACTTTATTTATTGCTTGCCTTTTTTTCAGTTTCAGTATACAAGAATGAACTCAAATTAGGCTTTATCATTTCACTGTTGTTTCTCTTAATAGAGTCTGTCCTATTTACTTTAAAGTCACATGGACAGGAGTTAGAGAGCGGATCGCTAGCTAACAATGTTTTTGCTAGTAGTGTATCAGCAGTATTGCTTTTCTTGGTTTACGTAAGGAAACGCTACAATCACTCTCGAATAGTCAGTTTATTAATGTTACTGTCAATGATAGCCGCGGTCTTTATGATTATTGCAAGTGGAGCCCGGATGGCTATCTTAGCCTTTTTGGTGACTTATTTCATATATTCTTTTATCGAGAAAAGGAAGAAGAGAAGCGTTTTAAAAATTATTACGTGGGTAATATCCCTCCTTGTTTTTTTATCTGTAGTCATGAATTTTGCGGACAAACTTCCCAAAAAATATAATCCGTATACCATTTCTGAACGGGTAGAGGTTCGCGATTTTAATTGGGACCTTACTAAGTTTGTTCATATTGAACGGTCTTGGGAAACCAATTCGTTGATTTCCCGATTACAGCTTTATTCCGCTTCATTAAAAATGTTCAGAAGAAATCCAATTTGTGGCATAGGTGTAGGTCGTTGGAATCTCCAAAAACAACAATATGGTTTTTATGAACGTTTATTGATTGACTCTCACAATGGATACCTAAGTGTAATATCTCAATATGGTTTATTAGGAATCCCACTAATCTTCTTCTTGTTTTTCTCGCCAATTGCTTTTTTGATTCGAAACAATCGCAATAAAGAAACGGTTCATTTTATATTTTATTTAGGGTTGATTAACCTTTTTTTCGCATTTTCAGATTTTTCAAATTCAGGCATTTTCAAACATCAAATATTTGCTCTGTTAGCTTTTAATGCTATTTGTTTATTTCAATTGCGGAAAAAGGTATCTTCAACTTCTGAAACTTCTATACCTCCAACCCAATGAGAATAGCCATTCTAGGAACCAGGGGCATACCCAATAATTATGGTGGATTCGAGCAGTTTGCTGAATACCTTTCCAAAGGATTGGTAGAAATGGGGCATGAGGTTTGGGTTTATTCGGGTGACGATCATGTTTATAAGGAAAAGACGTGGGAAGGGGTTAATATCATTCACAAAAAAAATCCCGAAGCTAAAGTAGGAACTACTGGGCAATTCATCTATGATTTCTTTTGTATCCTCGATAGTCGCAGCCGTGAGCTGGATATCATTCTTCAGTTAGGCTATACCAGTAGTTCTATTTGGGGAAGGTTGTTACCAAGTAAGCCCATTATAATCACTAATATGGACGGACTAGAATGGAAACGCAGTAAATTCAGTCCTAAGGTGCGTAGGTTTTTGAAATATGCTGAGAAATTGGCTGTAAAAACAAGCGATTACCTGATCGCCGATAGCAAAGGCATACAAACCTACCTTCAGGCTACCTACAATCAACCTGCAGAATATATTCCCTATGGAACCAATGTTGATTTGAACCCGACTTCTTCGGTTTTGGAAGCGTATGCTGTTCAACCGTATGGCTATAATATGCTCATTGCGCGAATGGAACCGGAGAACAATATTGAAACGATTCTTAATGGCGTTGTAGGTTCTAACGACACTGCACCAATGCTGGTGATTGGCAATGTTAGCAATGCTTTTGGAAAGTACCTTGTCGCCAAATTTGACGACGATAGTCGAATAAAGTTTCTTGGCCCAAACTACGATATACAAGCCTTAAATAGCCTGCGCTATTTTTCGAATTTATATTTCCATGGGCATTCAGTCGGAGGAACCAATCCATCTTTATTAGAAGCCATGGGATCTGGAGCCTTAATTTGCGCCCATCAAAACGAATTTAATTCTGCTATCCTAGGTACTGATGCCTTCTATTTTACGGATGCTTCCTCGATTTCACAGCTGTTGGATAGAAAAATTGATAAAAAAACACATGCCGAATTTGTTGAGAGGAATCTTAAAAAAGTCGATTCGTATTACCGTTGGCCATTAATTATTAATGCCTACGAGGCGTTTTTCAGAAAAGTAGCCAAAAGCAAATAATGGAGTTGAAGACAAATGGATCCATACACGATCTTGTCAGAAAATATGCATTGGCACTGTTTTGTCTAACGCTGCCATTTTCATTATTACTCAACAATATTGCAGTATTTATTCTGGCCCTCAATTGGTTGGCAGAGCGAGAATTTAAGAGCAAGTTGCAACGACTGATGTCTGGTCGTTCAGCCTGGTACCCCATGCAACTTTACCTCTTGGTAGTAGTTGGATTGTTATTTACGCAAAACTATAAAGAGGCGGGATTTGAATTGGAAAAGAAACTGATGTTGTTCTTTCTTCCGCTATTTTTTGTGTCCTCCAAACCGCTGTCTGAAAACGATAGGCGCTTTGTTTTCAAATCCTTTCTAATCTCTGCTTTTGTTTCAACCCTGGTTTGCATTGTTTACGCCACATATAGAAATTATATTGAGGGTCACACGGTGAGTTATGTTTATAACGCCTTAGTAAACGACATTCATCTTCCAGGACGGTATTACTATTTCAACTATTGGTATTTTACCTATGAACTCTTTGCCCAACCATTAGGAATGCACCCTATCTACCTTTCTATGTACCTTATTGCTGCAGGTTTTTTGACTGTGCATTTGTACTGGAAACAAGAACAACCGTTTTGGAAAAGAGCCGCACTATCTAGTATTATCTTGTATTTGTTTTTAATAATTGTGTTGTTGGCTTCCCGCACCCAAATTGCTATTGCGGCGCTGTCGGGTACGATTTTTATTCTTCATATTGCTGTAAAAAATGGGTACTTGATGAGGGGCTTGTTGTTTCTTGCTGTAATGGCAGTAGGGGGACTCTTTATTATTCTCAAGAATCCTGTTATTCGTGAACGCCTAATCGACTCAAACAAACTAAATGCACATTATTCGGAGAATAAGTATGGGGAGGGGGGGCTTTCATTAAGGACCTATAAATGGCGTTATACACTAGAGGCAATAAAGGACTCTCCATGGGTGGGTACTGGCACTGGCGATGCACAAGATGTATTACAGACTTATTACAAAAAAAATGATTTTACCATCGGATTTGAAAACCGATTCAATGCTCACAATCAGTACTTGCAGGTATTTCTTGAATTTGGCATCTTGGGTTTAATATCCCTATGCGTTGGATGGCTGATGCCTGCTGTAACTGCTTTCCGTCAAAAAGAATGGTTAGGGTTTGCATTCATGGTGCTCATTCTGCTTTCATGCATGACCGAGTCGATGATGGAAGTCAATAAAGGCATTGCCTTTTATGCCTTTTTCTACTCTCTGATTTTTATTCGCCCAATAAGCGAGAAAATTTAAGCCTTGTTGCGTGAAATCCTAAGTAGCACAATAACGTACCCTATTAGTCCCCCCCAGAAGATAAAGTACATAGTGCCGGGACTGCTAGGTTTGGTATGAGGTGTGAAACCAACCATGGTATAGAAACTCGTATTTAGCTTCTGCTTACGGTTGACTTGCAATTGTTTTTCGTATAATTCTAATCCCCTGCGGTAAATATTCGAAGGATCGAGCGGTGCACCGTAAACGAGGCCACCTGCAGCACTTCGTGGTGCAACTTCATCACTTATTTTGAGTTTTAGGCTGTCGTTTTGAGCTATCTCAGAAACGATTTTTTGTTCAAGTTTATCAAGAGCTT
>CANGWA010000220.1 GCA_947457335.1 Sphingobacteriaceae bacterium | reverse complement strand
TTCTTCATGAAGGACGGTGAGCTCATTTTCTAATTTCAAAATGTAGCCTGGGTTCTCACTTGTGCGCGATTGGCCGATTGGTAAGGGATACTCTTTTCTAAAGGGGGTAAAAAGATCAACGCGAAGCACCTTCCCAATCTGTGTCAATAATTCGGTATCAATGCTCTCCCGCTTAAAAATATCATAGGCCACAGAACGGGTGCGGTTGATTCTACGTGAGAATTCAGCTACAGACATGCCTTGCCGCTTTATTTCTTCTTTTATTTTTTTACCCAAGTGCAACGTGATCAAAAGTACAGGCGCGTGGGTTAAGCAAGAATACTCAAATGTATGATAATATAGACGTAACTGTATCAAAAAATAGTACATTTGGTATACACTCAAAATGCAATGCAAACTTCTCATTCTCATGGGCAACGCTCCTGGCGTCGGTCACATCCGTCGGATACAGTGCAGCCTTATGCCACGCACCGTTCAGCTTCTAAAAAATGGCTTAGGTACGCTGTTCGTGCAAAAGACATCTATAGCAACGATCGGGGTTCTTTGATAATTTGCGATACGGGAAGTACTTTGCCACAAAACTATATAGCTGTATTTCTAAGGGAAGGGTCCTTACTGGCACCGCTTCCTCTGAAGTATTTTCAGAACCGGCAACCCATGCGCTTGGACTTTTCCTGTAGCTCAAAATGCCTTAAAATTCAATCATCGGCACCACTTTATCTTGCACCAAGCCTTCCTTTAAACATTGAAATCATTCGTTATCCTGCCAAGAAGAGGCCATCCCTAGTCGATATTCAATCCATTTCAGAATGGATCAACGGCGTTGAATAATTAACCGTTGGGTAGACTGGTAATTGGAGGTGAATAGTACCACCTGGTAGAGTCCTTCTGGCAAAGGGGAGATATCTATCAAAGTGCCAGAGCTTACGGCGTGTTCCAACAGAATACGCCCTTCCATGTCGTATATCCGCATTTGACCTGTTAAGCCTTTTGTAAGGGTGATAACTTCGCTCGCAGGGTTGGGGTATAAAGTGAGTACTGGTAAGCCATTGTCAACAATGCCTTGACAAGAGGTGACTTTCACCAGAACGGTTGCCGTTGCCGCACAACCAAATTCATTTTCTCCCCAAACAGTATAGGTGCTGGTGGTGGTGGGCGAAATGATAACGCTTGGTGAAATAAAACCGTTGTTCCAACTATAAGTTGTTGCTCCGCCAGCTAGCAGCGTTGTGGTTTCCTTGGTACACATGGTACTGCGTGTCACTGCCGCCGTTACGGTTGGCAAAGCGTGTACGGTTAAATGACTAATGGCTGGTAAACTATTACAACCGTTCACCGAACTGGTGCCAATCACCACATAACTGTAGGTTCCAGCAACTGTTGGCGAAACGACAGGAAAAATGGAGGAAAAGGAATAACCGTCCGCCCCAAGGGGTTGCATGGTAAAGGTATTCCCCAAACACATGTCCCCACTGTTCACTGAAATGGTAGGTGAGGGAATGGTTAATACATTTACGTTGGCTTGATTCAGTGACGTGCAGCCAGTTAACGTGTCAGTACCGGTGATGCTAAAAGTGGTATTGCCAAAAGGGGTTGGGATGAGAAAGCCATTCGAAACAAGATTCCCTGGTTGCAAGGTGTAACTGTTGGCGCCTGTCATGGAGATGAAAACGGTGTCGCCCGTGCACACTTGTTGCGGCGTTGCCTGCAGAACGGATACAAATGGCGCCGGGGTCACTGTTACAGCATAGAACACAGGCGCAGAGGCGGCACAGGTATACATCGCAGCAACAGAAACATTGCCTGTTACGCCGGGTGTTGCTGAAATCGCTGCAGTGGTGCTCGTTCCCGTCCACCCATTTGGTAATTGCCACAAATAACCGAGTGCGCCACTGGCAGGGACAACGGAATAGTTAGCTGTAGTGCCTTCGCATAATAAAGTGGGGCCAGAAATACTTCCTGGAGCGGGGGTGGTGTAAGGGGAAAAGCGCCACGCTGAGGGTTGATTGGGCGACACATTCCAAAGTGTTAAGTTTCTACCAGGTACAGCATATCCAGCCGTGCCCCAAAAATCTTCAATGCCTTGTGTGTGGGTTAGCCATCCGTTATTGCCTGCACTAGAGGTGAAGATATCCACGATGTTGGTCGTTTCGTGTAAAACAATTTGCCCCGAATAACTGCCTCCAATACTCCACATGGGCACGTTGGTATAGGTGAGGATGAATTTCTGATTAGGAGAGGTGCCAATCGTGGTGTAGGTGATGCTGCCACCAACCGACGGGTCGAGGTCGTTCCAGTTCCATGCAATCACTGCATTAGGGTTGGTAAGGGTGGGTAAGCTTTGCGCATAAGGTAGTTGTGAGGTGATGAACATCGAGAACAAATCGAAGGTCAAAAAGCCGTTCGAGCACACACGCAACATGGTATTGTTGATGCAGAAAAACTGAAAGGTAAAACCAATTTGAACGGTAGACGACACGTCATCATCTGCCAGAGTGAGGGTATTGCCAGTGGCTGGATAAGTGGTGAAGGTAATGGGATAAACCGCGTAATTGGAGCACGTGTACGCACATTGCGCCTTGATCTTCTGAAAGAACAGAAGGGAAAACAACAACATTAATAGCGGACGCATTAGACTAAGTTAGTTAAAAATGAGATTGAGCGGACGTTAGCCGTTAAAATTCCGGGAAGTAATGCTGTTAAAAAAACGGGAGGGGCGCGTTGGAGTCAAATTAAAAAGGCTGTCCCTTTAGAGACAGCCTTTCAAAGAGTTGAACACGTTTATTTCATTGGTTGGTAAGCCTCAAGGGTGATGGTGATTTTCACTTCATCCGCTGCGGAAGAAGATCCTGTTACACCAAACTCTTGACGGTTGATGGTGGTTTCACCTTCAAAACCAGCAACCATCATTTTATTGCCTTCCCATTCCTGTTCCTTTGACCCCATGTAGTTAAAGAGCAAATTCACATCCTTGGTAACGCCCTTCATGGTTAATTTACCTTTTGCTGTGTAAGCGTAATCGCCTTCAGCATTTTTCTCAATAGTCTCAGCAACAAACGTCGCATTCTTGAATTTTGCTACTTCAAAGAATTCAGGTTTATTTTTCAAGTGATCGTCACGCATGGATTGTTGAGTCGTGAGGGTATTCATGTCGAAACGCACATATATTTTTGCACCACTCGCTGCAGTCAGGTTCACGAAACCGCTGTCCAGTTGAATACTACCACTGGTGTTGGTTACAATGTGGCGTACACTAAAGTTTACAGAAGAGTGTGCAAGGTCAACCATGTAAAGGTCCTTCACTTCTTCAATGTTCTTTACGTTTGCAGTAGCAATGCTGTCGCATTGACCTTGGTTTTGACAGATGAATTCTTTACCATCTACCATACAAGCTTTCGGAAATTCAGTTGAGCAACACGCACCTTCACCATGGCCTTCAGAAGGACTCATGGCAATGTATGGTGCAATGACTAATGAAACAATCGACATCAATTTGATGAGGATGTTCATCGATGGACCTGAAGTGTCTTTAAATGGATCTCCTACAGTGTCACCAGTGACAGATGCTTTGTGCGGCTCTGATTTTTTATAGAAAGTCTCACCATTGATGACAACTCCTTTTTCGAAGGACTTTTTAGCATTGTCCCACGCACCACCAGCATTGTTCTGGAAAATTCCCATCAAAACACCACTAACGGTTACACCGGCTAAGAGACCGCCGAGGACTTCGGGACCAAATACGAAACCAACGATAATTGGGGTGATGAGCGCGATAGCACCTGGCATCAACATTTCGCGAATAGAGGCTTTGGTAGAGATGGCAACACATTTTTCGTATTCAGGTTTTCCTTTGTATTCCATGATACCTGGAATTTCACGGAACTGACGGCGTACTTCCTGCACCATGTCCATCGCAGCACGGCCCACAGCCGCTATAGCAAGCGCTGAGAAAATAAATGGAATCATGGCCCCTACAAACAAGCCCGCCAATACATTGGCTTTGTAAATATCAATTGCTGAAATGCCAGCAACACCAACGAAGGCAGCAAACAACGCCAACGAGGTCAACGCGGCAGAGGCAATCGCAAATCCTTTACCTGTAGCAGCAGTAGTATTACCAACAGCATCCAAGTTATCGGTGCGTTCACGCACTTCAGGTGGCAGTTGACTCATTTCTGCAATACCACCAGCGTTGTCAGCAATTGGTCCAAATGCGTCAATCGCTAATTGCATAGCTGTTGTCGCCATCATACCAGCAGCTGCAATGGCTACACCATAAAGACCTGCAAAATGGAACGAGCCCATGATGCCAGCAGCCAATACGATGATTGGAATAACAGTTGATTCCATTCCCACCGATAAACCACCAATGATGTTGGTAGCGTGACCTGTTGCTGATTTTTGGATGATGCTGTTAACGGGACGTTTGCCCATGGCAGTATAGTATTCCGTAATCATGCTCATCAGAGCACCTACTACTAATCCAATGAAAATAGCAATGAATACATTCATGCTGGTGAATTCATAGCCACGCAAGCTGAGCTTTTCTGGCAACATCCAGTTAACTAAGAAGTAAGAAGAAATAACGGTTAGAATGATAGAAGACCAGTTTCCAAGGTTGAGCGCGCTTTGAACGCTGTCTTTTTCGCCTTTAACGCGAACGAATAAAGTGCCAACAATGGAGAAGATAATACCCAAACCAGCAATGACCATAGGTAATAAAATAGGGGACAAACCACCAAAATGATCACTTGAAGCATCAATCTCCTGACCTAGCACCATCG
>CANGWA010000219.1 GCA_947457335.1 Sphingobacteriaceae bacterium | reverse complement strand
ATTCAATATGGTCTCGCGACGCGACTCTAACAGCCTCAATCTTTCAATTTCAGCCCGGATATGTGCTATTTGCACCTCATCCAAACTCCCTGTCACTTCTTTTCTGTAACGAGAAATAAATGGTACGGTTGACCCTTCATCCAATAATCGTACCGTGGCCGTAACTTGAGTGGATGGCACGCCCATTTCATCGGCTATCTTAAAATGTAATTTCGCTTCGTTCATAGTATCCCGGCTAAAATAGTAGGTCGGGAATTAAACGTGGCGGACTTTTATCAACAAAACTGGGATGAGGGAGTCAAAAATTATTACTTCATAAGCACTCACAGTAGAGTAAGACAGGGAAAATTGAATGCAGGTGACAATTACTTTACTTCTTCAAAGTCAACATATTCCCCTTCACGGTTAACATGCTCTCGAACCGCTTTTTTAAGCTTTTCTGGGTCTTGGTAGGTTGCCTGTTGGCTCGAACGGGATTGGTAGGTTGAGCCCGCCGATTGAGATGTGGTTTTTCTAGAAACCGATGCCCGATAAAGGTCTATCAAACGCATGACCAGCCAAACAACAATAAGTGTCCAAATTAGGTCTCTCATAGTCCCGTAAAATTACTTTTTTCCAACTCAACTCTTTGTTTTTGGGTGTTAAAAAAGGTATTAATCTGGTTATCAACATTTTTTAAATCGTTTATTAACAACAAATAATGGCTTCCCCCTCAATTCATTACCTTTGCGGCGAATTGTGAAAGACACAATCTTAACCATTAAATAACACTAATGAATTCACACGACAAAGTATCAGGCGAATACGAAGCGCAACTGAACGATTGGATCACCCAAGAGAAAGCTGCACTCGATCTTATCAATGTTGTTGGTAAACTCTGGTTCGAAAAATCTATCGAATTGGTTCTCTACCGTAATCAGTTGGTTGACCGCAGTGCAAGTCAAATCATGAACCTTCATCAATATGCGAAGGACATTGTAAAAAAACCAATCACTGTTTTTGATACACTTGATCTTGCTCGTGAAATTCTAAATTCTAATACTGGCCCCGCCCGCATCGATATCGGTAAACTCGCATTCGAATGGCACAATGAAAAATCGAACTATGCTTCTATTTCCGCTTTCATTGGCGATAAACTCAAACAGTTAGCTGGTGGAAACGCAGCAATCACTCCGAAAGACGTTATTCTATTCGGTTTTGGACGTATCGGTCGCCTTGCAGCACGCGAAATCATTAACCTCGCTGGAAAAGGTGAGCAACTGCGCCTTCGTGCTATCGTTACTCGTGGCAATAGTAATGATGAAATTGTGAAACGCGCTGACTTACTTAGGACAGATTCAGTGCACGGCCCATTTCCTGGAACTGTTATAGAAGATTTAGAAAATAAAACCCTTATCATCAATGGACATACCGTTCATATGATTGATGCTAAAAACCCTGAAGATGTTGATTATACCAAGTACGGTATTAACAACGCCTTATTGATTGATAATACTGGGGTTTTCCGAGATGATAAAGAATTGAGCCGTCACCTGAAAGCGAAAGGGGTCGACAAAGTATTACTCACTGCTCCTGCAAAAGGTGATGTGCCGAATGTTGTTCACGGTGTAAACCATGAAACAGTTGATATCAACAAACACAAAATTTTCTCAGCGGCAAGCTGTACCACCAATGCCATCATGCCAATTCTTTTTGTGATGGACAAGGAATTTGGGATTCAGAAAGGACATATTGAAACAGTTCACTCTTACACGAATGACCAAAACTTATTGGATAACTATCACAAAAAGTACCGCCGCGGCCGCTCTGCTGCATTAAATATGGTTATCACTGAAACCGGTGCTGAAAGTGCTTTGAAAAAAGTACTCCCCCACCTCAGTGGTAAATTTACAGCGAACTCCGTACGCGTCCCTACCCCTAATGTCAGCCTCGCTATTCTTAATATCAACCTTAACCGCGAAACAACCCGTGATGAAGTCAATGAAATCATGCGCCGCTATGCTCTTGAAGGAAATCTAATGGAGCAAATCCAGTATGCCATGAGTAACGAGTTGGTAAGTACTGATGTTATCGGCAACCCTTGTCCTAGCGTATTTGATAGCCAAGCAACCATCGTCTCGCCAGACAAAAAAAGTGCGGTATTGTACGTTTGGTATGATAATGAATACGGTTACACCCGTCAAGTGATCCGCTTCTGTAAACACATCGCCGACGTGCGTCGTCCTGTGTATTACTAGTAGCTCAAAATATTCCGCCGTCTCCCGCTGGAAAAAGGACTACTAACTAGGCCCATTTTTCAGAAGGGGCGGCGGAACCAAACTAAGGGCATTTTGCCCTTTTTTTGTGCCTCCATTTTTAGTATATTTATGGCTCTTTTTAAAAATGAAAAAACTAATCTTCCTCTTGTTTGCAATTATTGCCCCATCCTCAATTTTGCTAGCTCAACCTCCTGCGGGTAAAGCCAATAAAGGGGATAACTATGGTGCAAAAGTCAATCCGCAAAATGCAGAAAACGCAGCGGTTCTGACCAAGGTATTGAATGTCCCTGACACGCTCTCTGTTAAAGTGAAAGGTAAAGTCACAGACGTTTGTTCTGCCAAAGGTTGTTGGATGACCGTTCAAGTCAACGATTCTACTGAGGCATTTGTCAAAATGAAGGACTATGGCTTCTTTGTGCCCTTGGCACTCAAAGGCAAAATGGTGGTCGTGGAAGGTGTAAGTTTCAGAAAAATAACTTCGGTCGCCGATCAAAAGCATTACGCTGAAGATGCGGGCAAGTCAGAAAAAGAAATCGCAGCAATTACACAACCCAAAAAAGAAATCCGGATCATGGCATCTGGTATCATCGTTGCTGAATAACGAACATATAACTGACACTGAACTTTCTTTGGAAACAGAGATGAAGCGCGTTATTCGTGCCATTCCTAATTTTCCAAAAGAAGGAATACTTTTCAGAGATATAACACCCTTGTTCAATCATCAGGCACTTTGTTCCAAAATGACCAATGCCATTATCGAACAATTACCAGAAATACCAAATGCAGTAGCTGGAATTGAAAGTCGGGGCTTTTTATTGGGAATGATGATTGCCAATAAACTGAACGTTCCGTTTATCCTGATGCGTAAAGCAGGAAAGCTGCCTGGACCTGTGCACCGTGTAGATTATGCGCTTGAATATGGAAAGGCAGGATTGGAAGTGCAAAAAGACGCAATAAGAGCAGATTGGAAAGTTATGATTCACGACGATTTACTGGCAACTGGTGGTACTGCAGCTGCAGCTGCAGAACTCACAAAAAAATCAAATGCATACATCTCTTGTTTTAGTTTTTTGATTCAACTAAACGAACTTAAAGGAACACATCTACTTAATAATTACTCAAATACTATCATATGTCTCACACAGTACTAAACGAAACCGGCAACACTTTCCACATGAATGAAACGCAGCAAATGATCGCTGACATGATTCGCAAGTTCGGAAAGGAACATATCCTCCCCAAAATGATGGAGTGGGATGAGTCACAGGAGTTCCCTGTTGATGTATTCAAGAAATTGGGAGAGCTCGGTCTCATGGGTGTCCTTGTTCCAACTGAATACGGTGGGGCAGGCCTATCCTATACAGAATATGTTACTGCCATTACCGAATTGGCATCCCATTGTAGCTCCATTGGGCTATCCATGGCTGCCCACAATAGCTTGTGTACAGGACATATCCTGCAGTTTGGAAATGACGAGCAAAAGAAAAAATACCTTCCAAAACTAGCAACTGCTGAATGGATAGGCGCTTGGGGCTTGACAGAAGCCAACACCGGCAGTGACGCTATGCGCATGCGCTGCACTGCCGTTCAAGATGGAGATTATTGGGTAATCAATGGAACAAAAAATTGGATTACGCATGGCATTACCGGTAACGTGGCTGTAGTTTTGGTGCGTACCGGTGAATTACTCGATAGTCATGGAATTACAGCGTTTATCGTTGAACGCGGTACCCCAGGTTTCCGTGGCGGAAAAAAAGAAAATAAATTGGGCATGCGTGCCAGTGAAACGGCTGAATTGATTTTCGAAAATTGCCGGGTTCATAAATCACAAATTCTCGGCAATGTTGGCGATGGATTCGTTCAGGCCATGAAAGTACTTGACGGTGGTCGTATCAGTATCGCAGCGCTCAGTCTAGGCATCGCCAAAGGCGCTCTAAATGCAAGTATTAAATATGCTAAGGAACGCCAGCAATTCGGTCAACCGATCGCCAACTTCCAAGCCATCGCCTTTAAATTGGCGGATATGGCTCTTGAATTCGAGGCGGCCGAGTTGTTAACGATGCAAGCTGCGGACATGAAAAACCGTGGCTTAAAAATCACCAAGGAAAGCGCCTATGCCAAATACTATGCCAGTGAAGTGTGTGTTAGGGTGGCAACAGAAGCCGTTCAAATATTTGGCGGTTATGGATACACTAAGGATTTCCCTGTAGAGAAATTCTATCGTGATAGTAAATTGTGCACCATTGGTGAAGGAACAAGCGAAATACAAAAACTTGTCATCGCACGTGAATTATTAAAGTAACTTCGCATCGTCTGGAGACTTGTCCGAGTGGTCGAAGGAGCACGCCTGGAAAGTGTGTATGCCCCAAAAGGGCATCGAGGGTTCGAATCCCTCAGTCTCCGCTAACAAAAGTAAAATGGTTTGAGCCCCGCTCAAACCATTTTCATTTGCCCCCAACCCATCGAAAGTCCCTAAGGGCTTTCAAGATGGGTTGGGGGCAAATGAAAACAGGACGCGTAGCGGACTGATTTTGCTTT
>CANGWA010000218.1 GCA_947457335.1 Sphingobacteriaceae bacterium | reverse complement strand
GTTTTATCGCTTCCTGAGCCACTCTTACACAGCTTCCATAGGTCACCAAAGTCACATCATTACCGACTTCCAATATCTCTGGTATACCCAATGGCACTTTGTACTGTCCAAAATTGGCTGGTTGACGCTCCTTCAAACGATAAGCGTTTAAGGGCTCTATGACCAAGGCTGGCTCGTCTGCTTCCAATAAGGTATTGTAAAACCCTGATGCTACGGTCATGTTTCGTGGAACACAAATGTTAATACCTCGACAAGCATGCACAATCATGCCCATTGGCGAACCGCTATGCCACACACCTTCAAGACGGTGACCACGCGTACGTATTACCACTGGTGCCTTCTGCCTACCATTGGTCCGCCACTGTACTGTAGCTAAATCGTCACTCATTAATTGCAAGGCATATAACAGGTAATCCAAGTATTGAATCTCAGCAATCGGCCTCAATCCACGCATCGCTAATCCAATGGCTTGACCCATTATGGTGGCTTCACGGATACCTGTATCAAAAACACGGTGCTCGCCATACTTTGCCTGCAAACCTTCAAGGCCTTGATTAACGCCGCCAATTTTACCCGAGTCTTCTCCAAAAATCATTACTTCAGAATAACGAGCAAGTATCGCATCGAAATTGTCTCTTAAAATTTCACGTCCATCTACCATTCTCTCATCAGCATATTCAACTGCCTGTGCAGCAATGTTGGATGTTTTACGCACAGACTGGGAATACAAATGAGCCCCATATCTGGATTTGTTAATCATTTGCTGTTCATCCAACCAAGCTAGCAAAGCTGCACGTGCAACAGATTCTTCTCCTGCAGTGCTTCTTAATGCCTTGCGGACTAATCCATGTATATCGCGACGATTGGGCTCCTTGATGGCTAATAATTCACTTACCGCTGATTGTAATGCGCCAACGCCTAATTCATTTACCATCGCCACTGCTATTCGGACCTCTTCTTTAATGGGCTCAATGTAGGCCTTCCAAGCGGCATTCTTGGCCTCCTTCACCGTTTCCTTTGCGGCTTCTTCAATGGCATCCAACTCCTCCTCCTTCGCTAAAGCATTGGCAACAATCCAAAGTCGCATCTGACGAATACAATCGTAATCTGCTTCCCAAGCAAGACGCTCCTTGCTTTTGTACCGTTCATGTGAACCACTGGTACTGTGACCTTGCGGCTGAGTGACTTCTTCAACGTGCACCAACACAGGTACATGCTCCTCTCTACAAATCTTTACAGCCTTTTCGTAGGTTTCGCACAAGTGGGCATAATCCCAGCCCCTCGTCTTAAAAATCTCATAACCCCGATCTTCTGTGTTACGCTGAAATCCACTTAAAATCTCACTGATACTTTCCTTAGTCGTCTGGTACTTTTTAGGTACAGAAATACCATGGCCATCATCCCACACACTAATCATCATTGGCACTTGAAGCACACCTGCTGCATTAATCGTTTCCCAAAATAACCCCTCACTGGTAGAGGCATCGCCAATCGTTCCAAAAGCAACCTCATTTCCTTGATGACTATAATCGGTAAAAGGGGCTCGGTGTAAATCTTTATTGATGCGGTAAAAATGTGATGCATAAGCTAGACCTAACAATCGCGGCATTTGACCTGCTGTAGGGGAAATATCACTACTGCTATTCTTTTGATGCACTAAGGCCTTAAAACTCCCATCACTATTTAAACTGTGCGTAGCAAAATGCCCGCCCATTTGACGCCCCCCACTCATAGGGTCTGCCTCCAAATCCGCATGACCGTATAATCCTGCAAACCATTGCTGCAAGGTCAAGGCCCCAATAGCAAACATAAAGGTTTGGTCACGGTAATAACCACTTCTGAAATCTCCATTCTTAAAGACCTTACTCAGGGCAATCTGCGCCACTTCCTTACCATCACCAAAAATGCCAAATTTGGCCTTACCGGTCAGGACTTCCTTTCTACCCAATAAACTAGCCTGCCTGCTCTCATTGGCTAATTTAAAATCAGCCAACACAATCTCCCTGAACTGCTCAAAACTCAAAGCACCTGTTGCCGGTTGTTTTTCCTCTTGTCCCATAAGTAATTCCTTTCAACAAATATAAGTGAATGCCCGCAATGACAGAAATTAAAGTCACCGCTAACGCCATGTTTTTTGTGCTGACAGCCATCCTTGCTTACCCGCCCTTTTCTGACCTATTGACTAATTCTTTTAACATTATTAACCCTTCCAGTATATGAACTAATTCATCAATTTGGTCACAGACTTTCCCCCTAAAATGCATTCAGTCAAGTACACTCTCCTCTCCTACTCATTGCATCGCTATCTCATTGCTTTGCAGTAGTAAGAGTTCCTAACCCTGAAAGGTCTTCTAAGTATTTATGATCTTCCCACCAACTGCCTGGCCAAACTTTTGGTGATTTCTAAAACAATTCTAATTACCAAATCTTTTTCTGACTCCCTTTGTACTTGTTTATTCAGTAATTTTAGGTGTTTATGAAAAAAATATTTCTTGTCCTTGCCTGCGCTCTTAGTTTTTTACAATCACATGGTCAACTGCCGTGTAGCACCGACTTAGTCATGCAGAAATGGTTGAAAGATAACCCGCAAAACGCAACAAATTATTTGCAGCACCGACAAAATGTAAAACAACTGGATCAATTCTTCGGGCCAAATGGCTACCAAGTAAATGCTTCCATCGCTAATTCATTTACCATCCCAATCGTCTTTCATATTTTGCACCTTGGCGGTGGCGAAAATATTAGTGATGCACAGGTACAAGATGCAGTGAGAATTCTAAATGAAGATTTTAATGCGAATAACGCCGATACAGCTTCTGTTGTGCACGAATTCAAAAACCTGATTGGAAACACCCAAGTGCGTTTTCAGCTGGCAAGTAAGGATCCCAATGGAAATTGCACAAATGGTATTGTAAGACATTATGACCACAATACCGATTGGCCAATGGTTGATTTCTCTACCTATCAGTATACCTGGAACCCCAACCGCTACCTTAATATTTATGTGGTGCGTACCATTTCGGGGGGACAAGCTGCAGGGTATACCTTCCTCCCAGGAAGTGGTATCCCACAGGTAGGTGATGCCATCGTTATTCTTCACAATTATGTAGGAAGCATTGGCTCTGGAAATTATGGTCTGGCAAGGGCATTAACGCATGAAGTTGGCCACTGGTTCGATCTCGAACATACTTGGGGATCAACCAACCAACCCGGTGTTTCTTGTGGCGATGACGGCGTTTTTGACACGCCTTATACGATGGGACACTCTTCGTGTAACCTCGGTAATGGCAACATTTGCAATCCTCAGGTACAGGAGAACATTCAAAATTATATGGAATATGCCTATTGTTCCAGAATGTTTACCATCGGTCAATCGTTCCGAATGCAACAATGCTTAAACGGTGTGATTAACGGTAGGAACAACCTTTGGTCCAATGCCAATCTCATCGCCACAGGCATCATTAATCCAGGAACAGGCTGCAATACGCAGTTGGCAGCTATAGCCTCCTCTTATACCGTTTGCGCTGGTAATGCATTAAGTTTAAAATCGTTCACCTGGAATGCGGCTCCAAGTGGCTTCAATTGGTCTGCTACCAATGGTGCCAGTTTCAACACACCAAATGCACAGGCTTCCTACGTCACCTTTTCGCAACCGGGAGTTGCCACTATTTCCTGCACCGCTCAAGGGCCCACCGGTCCGGTCACAGAATCATTTACTGTTGTTGTGAAAAGTGGAACGGCTAATTACACAACAGCAAATACTGAACCCTTTGAGTTTTTTAACCTCCCCTTCTATTGGAATACCTATAATTTTGGGTCATCTGCCTACGACTGGGAAATCACTGGTGACGGAAAATATTCAGGAACAAATTGCATCATGGTCCCTGGCGAAAAACTAGCCGCCAATGCAGTGGTTGTATTAGAATCACCGTCCTACGATTTCCTCCATAATCAAGGTGCGATGTTTTCCTTCTGGTTCTCCTACGCAAGAGCCTCTTCCTTCCAAAACGACCGTTTTAAAGTTCAAGCAAGTAAGGACTGTGGTGGTTCTTGGTCCGATATCTGGGTACCCTCCATCGCTACCGTTGCGAATCTTTCTGGTGGTATAAAATCTGGCACCTTTAGCCCAATGCCTTATGAATGGAGTAAATACATCCTTACTAACCATCCAGCCTTCATTCCGTTTCTAAATGAAGCAAACGTCCACATTCGCTTTGTATTTACTGAGGATGAAAATGGTACAGGCTTTGGCAACCGCTTCTATCTGGATGAAGTTAACTTTTCTGGTGGGACGTCAGTAGCCGAAAACAGCCTCCTGAGGGGAATTTATCTAGCGCCCAATCCATCCAACGGTCAATTCAAAGTAGATGTTTTTGCTCGCGAGAATGGTATAGCTACATGGACAATTCTGGATATTTGTGGAAAGATAATTGCCAACGGCCAGTCCAGTTTAGAAGGTGGCAACAATAGCTTTACATTCAACCAACCGCTAGCCCCTGGGGTGTATGTCTTCCAACTCGAAGTGAATGGACAAACAGTTCAACAAAAATTAATTGTTCAGTAGGGGCTTACCCCCCCTATGACGAGATGGCCTCTTGCACCATGGTCCGGTTTCATTATCTCTTACCTTCCCCAGTAGTCAAGGAAAACGAAAACACAAGGCAAAAAAAAAGCTACCTCTACAGGTAGCTTTTTATGTGAAATAGGGTTGAATTAACCGTTATTCTCTTCAGTTGCTGGAGCTTCTGCGGCACCTTCAGCTGGAGCCTCTACTGAAACTTCAGCGGCGCGAGCTGCAATTTTAGCAGCACGAGCATCTTT
>CANGWA010000217.1 GCA_947457335.1 Sphingobacteriaceae bacterium | reverse complement strand
GCGGGAGGCGGCTCCTTCAGGCGCCGAACCAAATTACCCAATGCGCCTTCAGGATGACTTTCAGCGGGGGCGTTTGGCGAGTGCAGCGTTAACGTCATTAACCATTTACAATTTACCATTAACCATTCATACGCAAATGAACGTCAACGCCTCAACTCTCAACTTTCAACTCTCAATTTTAATTAGACGTTTGGCGCATACCGCGTTCACGTCATTAACCATTAACCATTAACAATTTACCATTAACCATTCATACATAAATGAACGTCAACGCCAAACTGCTTAGTACCCCAAAATCTTTAGCATGCTCTTGTAGCTTTGTTCCTTGGCAAACAAACGGGTGGTGATTTCTCCGTCTTCATCACGGTCAATCAATACGTGTTTGGGTGCCGGTATCAGGCAGTGTTGTGTGCCGCCATAACCGCTCAACGCTTCTTGATATGCACCCGTGTGAAAGAATCCAACATACAGGGGTTGTTTATCGTTCTTGTCCAGTGTCGGCAAAAACACTTGGTTGGTATGGGCCTCGGTATTGTAATAATCCATCGAATCACAGGTCAACCCCCCTAAATTCACTGCCGTGCATGGTCGGTCCCAGTTATTAATCGCCATGAGTATAAAGCGCTGATTAATGCCCCACGTGTCGGGTAAAGTGGTAATGAACGAACTATCTATCATGTACCACGTTTCACGATCGTTCTGACGCTTCATGTCAATCACCGAATACAAGGTCGCCCCACTTTCTCCCACGGTGTATGAACCAAATTCGGTAAAAATATTGGGCTCGGGAATTTCATTCTGCTCACAAAACATCTTGATTTGCGCCACAATTTCCTCAATCATGTATTCGTAATCGTATTCAAATCCCAACGAGGTACGTATGGGCATGCCACCGCCAATGTTGAGGCTGTCGAGGTCGGGACAAACCTGGCGCAATTCCTTATAAATGGCTAGGCATTTGTTTAATTCCGTCCAATAATAAATGGTGTCCTTAATGCCGGTATTAATAAAGAAGTGCAGGAGTTTTAATTTGAATTTCGGATTCGTTTTAATTTTCTCTTGGTACAACCGCATGATATCGCTGCTGCGAATGCCCAAACGCGAGGTGTAAAAGGTAAAGGAAGGCTCTTCCTCTGTGCTGATGCGGATTCCCAAATTAACGTGGTCGGCCTTGCAGTACTTTTTGTAATAGTCTATTTCTTCCAAATGATCGAGCACAGGAATCACATTGAATCCGTCGTTAATGGCTTCTGTAATGTACTGTTTGTAGTTAGTGCGCTTGTACCCATTACAAATAATATACGTACTTTTGGATAACGCTTTTTTCTGAAATTGTTCTTTGATAATCTGCATGTCAAACGCAGAAGAGGTCTCAATGTGCACGTCGTTTTTCAACACTTCGTCCAATACAAAACTAAAATGAGAACTCTTCGTGCAATAACAATAAACATACTTCCCCTTGTAATCTACTTTGGCCATCGCAACATTAAACATGCGCTTCGCTTTTTGTATCTGCGAACTAATCTTCGGCAAGTATGATATCCGCAAGGGAGTACCATACTGCTTGATAATGTCCATCAAAGGAATATCGTTGAAGTAGAGTTCATTGTCCTTCACCTCAAATCCCTCCTGCGGGAAATTAAAGGTCTGATGTATAAGAGTTGAATACAGATTGTCCATGCTACATCAAATGTAAGTAACTTACATTAACTAAAAAAGAGCAAAGTAATTAAGTTGGATTTGTAAATTATTGATTTACAATAAGATAAATGATGAGTAACATGATCAAGCCGATTAAGGTCATTGAAATTAAGAGTGAGATTGGTGCCGGAACCCGCGGCGCCAGCATGGGAGTGGACGCTATTAAGATTGCGGCACTGGACTTTGGCAGTAATTTTTTCAAGAAATACAAGACCGTTGAGGTGCCCAATGAAAACAACTTGCTGCTCGAACCGGTGGTGCATGACTACGCGAAACGCATCAAGGGCATTTATAGCCTGAACGAACGGCTGCATAAGGAAATAGAACGGACCCTCCTCGAAGACAACATTCCAATCGTGCTCGCCGGTGATCATTCTTCAGCACTGGGCACAATAGCCGGCATTCGTACTGCTTACCCTGAAAAGCGCCTCGGAGTGATTTGGATTGATGCTCACGCCGACATGCATTCGCCCTACACCACCCCAAGTGGGAACATGCACGGCATGCCGCTTTGTTGTAGTTTGGGGGAAGACAACCGTGAAAAACAAATCAATAAACCCGATGATGAAACGATTGAGTATTGGGAAAAACTAAAACGTTTGGGTGGCGTATTCCCTAAAATACATTATAAGGACCTTGTTTTCATAGCGCTTCGGGACTTTGAACCGGCGGAGGAATTTCTCATGAAAAAGCACGCTGTGCGCGTCTTCAACCTTCAAGAAATCCGCAAGAAAGCGGTTGAACGGGTGGCCATTGAATCCCTAAATTACCTCGATCACTGTGACATGATTTATGTGAGCTTTGATGTGGATAGCATGGATTCACGTATTTCGAGTGGCACGGGCACTCCAGTCCCTAATGGCATTACTGAAAAAGAAGCAGGTAACTTAATTTATTACATCATGCGTTCGAAAAAGATTTGTTGCTTCGAAATGGTGGAAATTAACCCCACACTCGATAAAGAAAACTTAATGGCTGAGAACGCCTTCGAGATACTACAAAAGGCGACGAACCAGCTGAGCAACGATTTTTAACGGCACAAAAACGGCAACTTTTCTTAAAAACCCGGACCACTGGTTCGGGTTTTTTTATGGCCAGCGTTGACGTCAAACGCCATTTTTTCTTTTTTTGGGCGAGTCCCCCGCAACAAAAGGGCCTTGTTCTATAATTACTTTCGCCCTTTTCTGCGGCGGTCGGGCTTTCCGCTGCAATACCACTTGTCCTTTGCCAAAGGGGTAGGTCGGCGGGGTCCCTCGCCAACGATGGACTCGGGCCTCCTCAACCAACCCCTTTTTGGCAAAGTACTGCGTGGTATTTCCGCTGCAATCCCTCTCGCACTGTATGGCTTGCGTTCACTTCACCTTTCATGGAAGTCGTGTTCGCTTTTTTAAAACACCATACGCTGCACAGCCAGTGGGATACATCAACGTTCTTTAAAGAGGTGGTAAAAAAATCACGGCAATGGACCGACAGCCGCTCTTGTTAACGCGCGCCCCTGATTGCAGCGGCAGCCCACCGCAGACGGGGATTAGCAGGCGATGAGCGGCGCAGGCCCCGCTTTTTTTGTGGGGACCGCGCACGCCATCTGCCTGCTTATTCCCCGTTGCGGTGGCTACAGCGGAAAGCAGGTAAAGGCGCCCCAATGATTTAATAGCTTAACTCTGAAATAAGCAAAGGCGAGCAGCTTACAGGTAGAAGGTTCTTCCATTTTAATAACTGAATTTCAAAACAAAAGATGAAAAGCCTTTAGCCAAAAAGTAGCTGCTTTAAACAAAGCACCATTCATAATTCGCCAAACCCTTACTCCAATTGCAATGATTGTTGACTAGTTTTGGTAGCTATGCAACTCCGATTCCAACCCTACGCCTTGCACTTTATTCATCCGTTTGGCGTCTCAGGCAACACAAGAACGTCCACCATTTCTGTTTTTGTGGAAATCGGTGATGGCGATGTGAAGGGCTACGGTGAAGCGTGCTTGCCACCCTATCTTGGCGAAACAGAAGCAGCCACTGTTGCTTTTCTTCATGCTGCGCGTCCGCTAATTCATTCGGCTTCCAGCGGCGCTAATTTTACGGAGCTCTTGCTGCGCATCGACCAACTTCAACAAGGTTGCAATGCCGCAAAAGCTGCGCTAGACATGGCCCTCAACGATTTGGCTGCAAAGCAAAAAGGAGTGCCGTTGCGCCGTTATAAAGCACTTCCAGAAGTGGCTTCAAAGCCCACTTCCTTTACGATTGGAATTGATACGGAAGAAGTGGTGGTGCAAAAAATTAAAGCTTCCGCTGATTTTCAAATCTTAAAAATAAAAGCGGGCACGGGCCACGATAAAGAATTGATTTCACTCATACGCAAACACACCAATCAACCGTTGTACGTCGATGTGAACCAAGGGTGGACCAATAAACACATGGCATTAGAGATGATGCAGTGGATGGCAGATAAAAATGTGGTGTTGGTCGAACAACCCATGCCAAAAGAGCAATTGGCCGACATGCGCTGGTTAACCCAACACAGTCCCTTGCCAACCTTCGCCGATGAAAGTGTTAAGCGCTTGAGCGATCTTGAGCAATTGGATGGGGCTTTCAACGGCATCAACATCAAACTCATGAAGTGTACCGGTGTGAACGAGGCGCTTAAAATGATACAGTATTGCCGCAACCATCACCTGCAAGTGTTCTTAGGGTGCATGGCCGAGAGCACATGTGGCACAAGTGCCATGGCGCAGTTGATGGGATTGGCCGATTACATTGATTTAGATGCGCCACAATTGTATAAGAACGATCCGTTTACCGGGCTCGCATACGCTCACGGTAAAATACACTTGGGACAAGGCGCTGGCACAGGCGCAACGCCGCTTCCAGGCTTATTTGGAAATCTCTGAAAAAAAGCGTATATTAAAGATAAACCGCCATTCAGTTGATTTTTACTAAATTAGTTGAGTGCCACCCAACACCAATAATCTTCTTGATTACTATGCCAGCATTCGCGCAAGCGGGTTGCATGCAAGGGGACAAGTGGCAACGAACAAATTACTTGAATTGCTTGCTGCTAAAGCGGGTGAGGTGCTGCTTGAAATTGGCACGGGAACAGGAACTACCTTGGTGCAAACGCACGTGATGTATCCGCAGTGCGTTTTGCACGGACTCGAGG
>CANGWA010000216.1 GCA_947457335.1 Sphingobacteriaceae bacterium | reverse complement strand
GCTATTGACTTTAGCAAAGCAGAAACTAATTTCACCAGAAAAGATGCAGCCGATGTGCGCAAAGCCGCATATTGTATCTATGAATTGCTGGTAAAAAAATAACAATATAAAATGAGCGAACGAATTTTAAGAGCCCTGATGCAAATGTTTGCGATTATCGCAAGAGTCGATGGCATCAATAATACTGGCAGGGCCATTGTACAGTCTTTTCTCAAACAACAACTTAGCCTTGATCAAGTTGAGACCTACCTTACTGTGTTTGATGAATTTCTTGAAGCACATCTCAATGCGAGTAAGAAAAAAGAAGGTGCAGCCAAGAGAACCTCTTTAAACTCGGTGAAGGTACTTCGCATATGTACCCAAATTAATCAAGAATTAGAGCAACCACAAAAAGTGATTGTTTTGATTCGATTGATGGAATTCATTCACTCCAGTGGTGAAGCGAGTGAGCAGGAATTAGAATTTGTAAAAACGGTAGCTGAAACCTTTAACATACCAGACGAAGAATACCAATTGCTCAAGTCATTTATTGAAGACGACATTAGTAGCATTCCAGACAACAACCATGTACTTGCCATTAACAGCAGGTTAAATGGCTACAACAATTCCAGTCGTCACATTCACTGTGATACGATGACAGATGAGGTGCGGGTATTACAGATTCCCAGTGTGGGAATGTATGTATTGAGGATTTATGGAAAAATGAGTCTCCAATTAAACGGCCAGGCTATTTCTAATGACCGCGTACACATCTTTACACCAGGATCTTCGATTCGTTCAAGTAAAGTAAAACCAATCTACTACAGTGATGTCATAACCCGATTCCTTAGCGACGAATCCAAAGCGCGCATCACCTTTGAAGTCAAGAATTTAGAATACAAATTCAAAGGTGGAAAACTTGGGCTTCGCGATATTAATATCAATGAAGAAAGCGGTAAGTTAATCGGCATAATGGGGGGCTCAGGCGCTGGAAAGTCCACTTTACTCAATGTACTAAATGGCAATGAAAGGCCAAGTGGCGGTTCTGTAACCATTAATGGTAAAAACATCCATACGGATCGTAAGCAAATTGAAGGGGTTATTGGCCACGTCAGTCAAGATGACTTATTGATTGAGGAACTGACTGTTTATGAAAATTTGTTCTACAACGCCAAGTTGTGTTTTGGAAATTTACCAGACCATGAGATTTCAAAAAAATGCAACGACTTATTAGCAGATCTCGGTTTAAGTGAAACACGCCATTTAAAAGTAGGTTCTCCCCTAGAGAAGACCATATCTGGTGGGCAGCGAAAAAGGCTCAATATATCTTTGGAACTCATCCGTGAACCAAGTGTGCTGTTTGTCGATGAACCAACATCTGGATTGTCATCGCGTGATTCGGAAAACATCATGGATTTGTTGAAGGAATTAGCTCTCAAGGGTAAATTAATCTTTGTAGTGATACACCAACCTTCGTCGGACATTTACAAGATGTTTGATAAATTGATGATTCTTGATGTTGGTGGCTTTCCAATTTACTATGGCAATCCGGTTGATGCTGTTAGTTATTTTAAACACCTAGTCAACCACGTTAATGCTGATGAAGCGGAATGCGGCCATTGCGGTAATGTTAATCCTGAGCAAATTTTCAATATTATCGAAAGTAAAGTTTTAGATGAGTACGGAAATTTAACATACAAACGTAAGGTGAGTCCAGAAACTTGGAATACACATTACCGTGAATTGATTGAAAAAAACATTCATACAGACAGAAAACACACAGAAATACCAGAAAGTATTTTTAAAATTCCTGGAAAAATAAAGCAGTTTCTCGTTTTCTCAACACGTGACATTAAGAGTAAACTAACCAATACACAGTACTTACTCATTAATTTCCTTGAAGCACCCTTACTTGCATTTATTCTCGCATGGTTGGTGCGCTACTTCAATACAGATGAAGAGAATAGTAAAGGTTATGTTTTTCTATACAACGATAATATACCTGCCTACATGTTCATGTCTGTCGTTGTAGCCTTATTTATTGGACTAACCGTGAGCGCTGAGGAAATTATTAGAGACCGTAAAATACGAAAACGTGAATCCTTCTTAAACCTTAGCAAAGGCAGCTATTTGTGGAGCAAGATAGGCATCATGTTCATCCTTTCTGCCTTTCAAACCTTAACTTTTGTACTTGTTGGTAACTCCATACTCGGCATCAAAGGCATGTATACCGATTATTGGTTGATACTATTCAGTACCTCTTGTTTTGCGAACATACTTGGTTTAAACATATCCTCTGCCTTCAATAGTGCTGTTACCATCTATATTTTGATTCCTTTCCTTATCATACCACAACTGCTTTTGGCTGGAGTGGTCGTGAAATTTGACAAACTCAACCCTTCCTTAGCCACCCAGGGCAGCGTTCCCGTTGTGGGTGAAATAATGACCAGTCGCTGGGCATTTGAAGCATTGGCAGTCAATCAATTTAAGGAGAACAAATATGAAAAGTACTTTTATACGGAGCATAAAAAAATCAGTATTGCGAGCTATAAGAAGGACTCTTGGACTCAGAAAATATTTAACAAACTCGTAAAGATAAATAATGAGCTTTCAGATCGAACAAAAATGAAGGAGCTCGAATCCGACCTTAAGTTCTTAAAGTCTGAATTAAAAAAGGAAAGTGTATTTAGCAAGAAACCTTGTCCTATTTTGGAGCAAATAGACATCAAAAATTACAACGAACAGGTTTCAAACGCCATTAAAACATACGTGGATGAGACCTTGAAGAGCTACTATATTAGCGTTGAAAATAAGGCAAGAAAAAATGAAGAAGAAGTGGTGGAGCGTCTCATTAAAAAGAATGGAAACGACTGGCTGATTGAATTACGCGAGGACTACGAAAACGAAAGTTTGTCCCATTTGGTTAAAAACTCTGATGATATCAGTGGTGAAAAGAGCCTTGAAAAAGGTGGGCGATTGATACAGCAAATTGATCCCGTTTTTCAAGATCCTACGGAGTCGAATATTGGCAGAGCACATTTCTTTGCTCCAAGGAAAAAATTCTTAGGGCGCTATTACTCCACATTTGGCTTTAACATTTTTGTCATTTGGTGCATGACCACCGCCCTCATCATCACTTTATATTATGACGGATTAAGGAAGTTGCTTGAGTCTGGCGAGCGCATTGCACAGCGTTTCAAAAAGCACAAGTAATTTTAGAATTGAAAGTAGATAAAGGGCTGCATTTCACTGCTCATAAACTGGTAAACAATCAATATTACTGAAGCTGCAGCGATAGCCATCATTGGCCAACTTAATTCAGAGAAGTAGTTTCTATACTTGCTTTTTATTCCGCCAGGTAGCCAATGTATGGTATAACAGATTCCTGTTAGAGTAATAATTTTCCAGTAGCCCAAAACAATCTTTGGCAACAATTCTGGATGAAGGTTATTCACCATGCCGTCTAGTAATTGACGAACGGTTTGTAAATCTTGGCTCCTGAAGAATATTCTGGTAAATGAAATAAAAGACAGCGTCATAAACATCAGCAAAAAACGTATTGCCCAATTCGTATTTCCACCAAAAGGTGAAACTTTTTGCCAGTACTTGTGAGCAATTAGTCCAACACCATTTAACCCACCCCAAATTAGGAACAACAAGCTGCTCCCGTGCCACAATCCACCCAACAACATTGTCACTAAAAGGTTAATGTTAGTGTTGATGTGTCTTCTAAAGCCCTTTAGCCAATAGGCTAAAACAGCAATGATGCTGCCGAGGATAATCAGTACGTATAGTAATGCAGGATTTCCTGTAATCAGAACTAGGAATAGCATTAGGATAGAGATGGAGAAATAGGACCCCATTCCCCCAGAGCGATTACCTCCAAGGGGAATGTACAGGTATTCTTGCAGCCAAGAAGAGAGTGAAATGTGCCATCGTTTCCAAAACTCACTTGGACTCTCTGCTTTGTATGGGGAGTTAAAGTTTACACCTAACCTAAAACCTAGTATCAAGGCTAATCCAATGGCCATATCCGTGTAACCACTAAAGTCCATGTAAATCTGCATGGAATACGCGAAAATGGCCATTATTATTTCCGTGCCACAATATAACATAGGGTTTTCAAAAACACGATCGATAAAATTCAACGCGAGATAATCCGCTAAGATCTTTTTCCCGAAACCATTCACAATCCAGAAAACAGCCAAACCAAACTCTTGCCGTGAGACGAAATAAGGCTTGTATAACTGATATATAAAATCATGTGCCTTCACAATCGGACCGGCCACTAAATGCGGAAAAAAGCAGACAAAAAAACCATAATCCCCCAGGTTGGCTACAGGTTCAACCTTGGCACGGTAGATATCAATTGTATATGAAAGGGACTGAAAAACAAAAAATGAGACCCCAACTGGAAGTAAAATCTTATCGACAGAAAAACCCGTATTAAACCATGTATTTGTAAATAGGGCAAAATGATTCACATAGTGAATTGATTCCCCTGTTATGTCACTGAGACTTGTCGCAAAAAAATAAGCATACTTGAAATAACAAAGGAGTGCTAGATTTAGAATTATACTCATACCCAGAAAGAACTTTTTCTTGGCGAGAGATTCAGACCTGTGTATCAACCTTCCCCACGTAAAATCACCAGCAATGGTGAATAGAAGTAAAATCAAAAAAACGCCACTGGTTTTGAAATAGAAAAAAAGGCTAACCAGTAATAAGTAAATATTTCGACGTCGATTATTTCGGTATACAAAGAGGAAGCCCGTTAAGATTATTATTAAAAAAACCCAGAAAACAGGATGGGTAAAAAGTATCGGCGCTGTTTGAGAAAAAGAAAATAAATTATTTAACCACTCCATCTTATTCAT
>CANGWA010000215.1 GCA_947457335.1 Sphingobacteriaceae bacterium | reverse complement strand
TATTGCAGAGAACATTTAAAAAAGGAACCCATTGATTACTTTATTTTTGGACACCGCCACCTCCCATTGGATATGAGTGTGGATGGCGCAGCAAGGTATATTAATCTAGGGGAGTGGATTAACTATTGTACATATGCAGTTTTTGATGGTGAAGCGTTGGTGCTCAGCAAGTTCCATTCCAAACGGGACTAAAAAACAAAGTGTGTTAAAGCCTTACTAATTTCCCCTTGGGTTGATTTATGTTGTTTGCCAATTGAAAAATAATTTTGTTATTTGCCCAGCTAATTAAAACGCAATGACTACTACACTTGATATCAGTATCACAAAGATAAAGGAGAGCCGTTTGTCCCATTATGACGTAAACAACGTTGCTTTTGGGAAGTGCTTTACCGATCACATGTTTGTGGCTGAATATGCTAACGGACAGTGGGAAAAAGCCTACATCCAACCTTATGCTGATGTTCCCTTGAGCTACGCTATGAGCGCGCTTCATTACGGACAAGCGATTTTTGAAGGCATGAAGGCCTATAAAAACGAAAAAGGTGAAGTATCACTGTTCCGCCCACTCGCTAATCAAAAGCGATTAAATAAAAGTGCAGTGCGCATGGCCATGCCTGAGGTACCTGAAGAATTATTCATGAGTGGCTTGTCTGAATTACTTAAATTGGATGCTGGATGGGTGCCTACCAGTGAAACGGGAAGCCTTTACATCCGTCCTTTCTTAATCGCCACCGATGAAGCTATCGGCGTTAAAATAAGCGATACCTACAAGTTTATCATCATTTGTTGTCCAGCTGGTAAATACTACAGCGAACCGATTAAAGTTCTAGTAGAAACAGATTTCTTTCGTGCCGTGCACGGTGGCGTAGGTTTTGTAAAAGCGGCCGGTAACTATGGTAGAAGCATGTACCCAACGCGTTTAGCGCAACAGAAAGGGTATCAACAAGTGATCTGGACTGATAGTGAAACCCACAAGTACTTTGAAGAAAGTGGCACCATGAATGTTATGTTCGTCATCAACGATACCTTGCTAACCCCTGCATTAAGTGATACCATTCTTGATGGGGTGACACGCAATAGTGTATTGGCTTTGGCAAGGGATTGGGGAATGAAGGTGGAAGAACGCAAGGTGAGCATTGAAGAGGTGATGACGGCTGTTGAGGCCGGGAAACTTCAGGAAATGTTTGGCTGCGGTACTGCGGCTACTATCGCACAAATTGTTGGCATCGGATATAATGGAAAGGATTATGATCTTCCTCCAGTAGTTGACCGCAAATTTTCAACCAAGGTAGACGAAGAACTCCGCAACATCCGGAAAGGCCGTTCGGCAGACAAGTTTGGATGGATGCTCAAAGTTTCTTAGTCCATCGTATTTACATTACTTTTATAAAGCTGTTTCAATTGAAACAGCTTTTTTTACATTCGTACCATGATACGGCAGGCCTTAAAGGAGAATTGGATATTTTTTTTGATGCTATTGGTATGTGCTGTTTTACGACTTGTACCGCTTTTTGAATATCAATTTACTTACGATGAACTTAGCGCCTTTCAACGCATCGGCTATTCTACTTTTGATGAACTGGTAAAGCAAGGTATTCGTATAGATGCTCATCCTGCATTACTACAGGTTTTTGTTCATTACACGGCTGGATGGTTGGGGAATGCAACATGGATTTTTAAGCTGCCCTTCATACTGTTCAGTCTCGGTACAATGATTTACCTCTACCTCACGGGACTGCGCTTCTACAGCCGCCAAAGTGCGTTGCTGCTTGCTGCCGTTTCAGGCTTCTCATTGGTGTTTGTACATTATGCACCTATCGTTCGTATGTATTGCAGTGGCATGTTCTTCAGTGCGGCGATGATCTATTATTACCATCATGTGGTGAATGGAAGCACACGCCCTAAACATTTTATATGGTTGGGCGTTTATGCATTGCTCTCAGCCCTTAACCACCATATGAATGCACTATTTGCTTTTACCTTGATGGTCACTTGTTTTTTTCAAATACCTGCCAACTCACGCAAGGTATTCTTCATTACCTGCCTTTCTGTAGTCGTTATCTACTCGCCTCATTTACCCATTACGCTGTATCAAATGGGTTTGGGTGGAATAGGATTTGAACAAGGCGGGTGGTTAGAAAAACCGGAATGGAATGCCGGTTTTAAATTCATTGCTATACTACTTGGAACGGCAAACTTATGGCTTGTACTAGTGGTTTTCTTACTCCTATCCATCACACAAAAAGGGCTTAGACTTAAAAAATCCAACACATCTCTTTTTGTATTGTTTCTGTTGAACTACTGTATCATTTTTGGCTATTCGTATTGGCGTGCCCCCATTTACCAACATTCGGTGATGGTGTTCTCGGGTATGGGACTATTGGTGGCGTTAACTTCACTTGTTCAGTTTAGAAAAGTACAGCAATTCTACTTTATGCTTTTGGGGTACATCTTCATTTTGTCTATGAAAACCTATCAGGAGAAGGATTACCTGCACCAAGCGGTTAAAACGGTATACGAATACCAATTTCAAGCAATTCAAAAATATGCCAACAAGTTTGGTAAGCATCAGGTTGGGGCTGTTTTGATGGACACAGATACGCTCATTGGTGGTGTGTATCATAAGTACGAACAAACTAACAAACGAATCCGCTACAGTCATACAGATGAGGTAAAGTCCATGAAAGCCCTTTCTTCTTTTCTTCAGCGCAACGCGACTATGTGCATGGTAATGACCTCGGCCAATCCAGCTCAATTGGCCTTGCTTAAAAAATATTATCCTTATATCCTTGAGAACACGCAAACGCAGGGTATAAACTTAGTGGTTGGTTGTAAAGTTCCAGCGACTATCGACCGCGCAAATGAAGTCAACGCTCCATTGTACACGGTGACTTTTGATAAACCGGATGGTTATACGTTTCGCCCCAATCATTTGCCAGTAAGACTAGATAGTTTAGAGTTCCCTATGGAAATAAGCGTTCCTTATAAATCAGTCTATCACGATGAAGGGAATATGTTATTAGTAGAAGCAGTCTTTGAAAAGGCAAACCCTTCTACCGAATTGGTCCTCTCCGCTGCAATAAGCGATAGTGCTCACACGTATAGTGCTATTGATGTGGGTAGTTTTCAATTCAACAACGACTCCTCCGTTACAGTATTTGCTCAACATTATGCGGGCACTTACCACCGCTCCTTGCTTTCAGCAGCGGTGCTCAAAACGTATATCTGGAACCGCCAAAGTGGGGGGGGACAGATGACGGCGCTCAAAATAACCTTGATTGATTGGACGCCACGCAAATGGCATTATTGGGATTGATTAGCCTAGCTTTTTCACCATCCGGTAATGCTGAATGAGGTCCCATAATTTAAACGTCTTTTCTTCGGTCTGATAACCTAGCGATGCGTAAAACGCAACGGCATTTTCACGGGCTTGCAGTTCTATGGTGTGAAGCTTCATTATTAAGGCGGATTGTTCCAAATTCAATAGAATCAGCTTTCCCAACCCTTTTCCTTGATAGGGTTGTTTAACCGCCATGTAGCGCACTTGACCTAATCCTGGACCATTTACCTGTAAACGCCCACAGGCAATAACTTTGTTGTCTTTTTCAATGTAAGCGTTGATGCATTCTGACTCCTGCAAGTCGGTCGCCGATTCACGCGATTGTTTCCACGGCTGACGAAGCACCTCATAGCGCAAGTCAATAATCTTTGCGAGGGTCGACAATTGATTGGAATGCCTTACAATGAAATTCATGCATGAAAGTTAAATGCAATTCCTGAAACGGATTGCAGTAATTTCCCTTCGTGTTCAAAATTTCTTAATAATGCCTTGGCTTCTGGTAGCTCGAACACTTCTTTTAAATTTCTTATGCGTCCCATCGGTAATTGGTGTTTTTCACAAAAGCTACAAACGGCCTCGAATGTTAATTGATGAAGTGCAGGATGAAGTGCTTCAAAGAGGTTCATCCTGTTTTTGACGCGGTCAGAATTGATGATGTATCTGGCATCACTAGCCAATTGGGGCAATTGGACCAATTCACACAAGATTTTAAAATGCTCATCACTGCCAATGGCAAAGGTGATTTCTTGTTGGTCAGCTGTTGTGAAGATTTCACCATACGGAGCAATGTTCGGATGGAGGCTTCCTGTCCGTTGCGGTAAATGATGAGCGATGAGCCAATTCGTTGCCTGATTAGCTAAGGATGCAACAGCACTATCGAATAGCGAAACGGATATATGACTGCCTTTATTCAACCGTTCTCGTTTTAATAAGGCAATTAAAATGGCTTCTTTTAGTTGGTGAGCTGCTAATAAATCAATCAGTGCTACTGGCATTTTAATGGGACCCGATTCAGGAGTCCCGTTCATGGACATGAAACCACTTTCTGCTTGCAATATAAGGTCGTAGGCCGTTCTGGGGGAGTCGGCCCCAAAGCCGTTGACAGAGGCGTAAATAAGTTGGGGTTGAATTTTACTTAAGGTGTCGTAATCTGCACCATTTTTAATGGCATCACCGAACTTGTAATTGGCAATTACAATGTCTGCTGTTTTTACCAAGGCATGTAATTGTTCCTTGCCAGTAGTGTCTTTAAGGTTGATGAAGCGAACTTCCTTGCCAGTGTTTACACTCCAGTAGTAGGCGCTTTCATGTGTGCCCGATTGTTCGCCAGGAACTCGCCAGGTGCGGGTGACATCCCCACCTGAATTGGGGTTTTCAATTTTTATTACCTTGGCACCCAGCTCCGCTAGAAACAGTCCGGCGGAGGGACCTGCAAGAACTCCCGCCAATTCAATGACTACGAGATCCTCAAAGAGCGCGGAACGGTTATGATCGAAGTTCTGCGCCAAGTTTTTCTTTGTAGGCTTTAAGCAGTTTCT
>CANGWA010000214.1 GCA_947457335.1 Sphingobacteriaceae bacterium | reverse complement strand
TGTCCTTAATGAACAACTTCGCCCCCACGGCTGAAGTGACCACAATGTTTTCAATTTCAGCAGGCGTTTTGAATTCACTTTTCACACTCAGTGTTGGCTTCATCCCGTTCAACGGTACGTTACCACCCGTAATGGTCAGGTTTTCGCCAGAGATCGCCCGTTGAATGTCCATCATGGTCAACTGCGCTGCTTGCATTTTGTATGCATCGATGTTCACTTGGATTTCGCGGTCAAGTGCACCAACGATTTTCACCTCGTTGATTTCCTTGAGTCCCTCGATACGGTCTTGAATATCTTCAGCGTACTTTTTCAACTGTTTGAGGTCGTAATTACCCGCCACGTTGATGTACATGATCGGAATCTCAGAGAAGGCAATTTCCTTAATCATGGGCTCACGGGTGAGGGTTGTTGGCATTTCACCACGCGCTGCATCCACCGCATCCTTTACTTTTTGTTTAGCGATTTCAACATCCACAGTGGTGTGGAATTCAACAATAATCACAGACACGTCTTGCAGCGAGGTGCTGGAAAATTTCTTGATACCAGAAACCGATTTCAGCCGTTTTTCGATGGGACGGGTGATGGTGTTTTCGATATTGGTTGGTGAGTTACCACCGTTTACAGTATTGATGTAAATGGTTGGTACGGTGATATCGGGGAAGTTTTCTTTCGGAAGGGAGTTGTAGGTCATTATCCCCACCACCGATATAATAATGGTGAGCAGGTAGACCGTAATTTTATTATCGATCGCCCAGCTCGATGGTTTGAATTCTTTAATCTTGTCAATCATGACGGGATAGTTCTATTGTGAATGCTTATTTCTTTACAATTACTTTGTCACCATCGTTCACCAAGTCATACCCTTCGGTAATGATTTGGTCTCCCACTTCAATACCGCTGGCAATGAGCGCCAATCCATTGTATTCGCGGGTGATAAGGATGCTGCGTTTAACCGCTCTGTCTTTCTCAACAACCATGACGAAGGATTCGGTGGCGCCTTTTTGAATGAATTTCACAGGCACTACCAATTCTGGTTTTTCAGAAGTGTAATCGTTGATGCGCAAGCGTGCCACCATGTTGGGGTGGTATTCTTTTGAATTATCGAGCGCTGCCTCCACACCAAAGGTGCGGGATACTGCATTGATGGCGCGGGAGACGTGGGTCAATTTAGTGACTGCTGAATCGTTCACGTCGGGGAAGAACACAAGGACTTCGTTACCGTTTTTCACTTTAGACATGTAGTGTTCTGCAACATCGGCCTTAATTTTGAGTGTACTAAAATTAATCACGTTAATGGCAGGAACGCCTGGTGCCACCGCTTGTCCAATTTTGATGTTTACACCATCCACTGTACCGTCGATAGGTGAAATGATTTTAGACATGCGAATTTGTTCTTGGAGAGCAGAAATATTCGCTTCCATGCTTTCTTTCTGAGTCTTTGACTGGAGGTATTGCACTTCTGAACCAATTTTTTGTTCCCACAAATTCTTTTGTTTTTCGTACAACTGCGTGAGAAGGTTCAAGTTGGTTTGCATGGCCACCAATTGTTGTTGAGCGGCACGTGCATCGGTCTCCGCTAACACTTGTCCCTTACCTACACGGTCGCCTGGTTTTACATTGATGCGCACAACGGTACCGGGAATTTCACTTGAAAGCGAAACACTTTCATCAGCATCTACCTTTCCCAAAATTTCAACGTAGGTTCTGAAGGTTTCTGGAGTTGCCGCAGCAACACTTACCTCCAATGCCCGTTCCTCAGCAGTAGAATCGCTTTTAGCCAATTCAACTTCCAATGCAGCTATCTTTGTTTCAATTTCTGCTTTTTGTTTTTTCAATTTATCAAGTTCCGTTTTTTGATCTGGTGCTTTACAAGCGACAATCAGCGTTACGAGTAAAACGAATATTCCTGACTTTTTCATATATGTGTTCATTGTCTTGATAGATTACTTAATTAATGTTCCTTGTGCTTTGAGATAATCGATTTTAGCCACTAACATGTCGTACATGGCATTGTAATAATTGGTTTGCGCCTCTTTAAGTGAGGCTTCTGCATTCACTACTTCGAGATTGCTGCCAACACCGGCTTGGAATTTCTTTTGAGCCACATCGGCTACCTTTTGTGCTAATTCTAAATTCTTCTTCTGGATTTTTAGTGAATAATACGCATTGTTGTAAGAGATGGCTGCAACGGTAGATTCTAATTGTCCCGCTTGTTCGAGGTTTTGAAGGATATTCAAGTTCTTTTGTGACTCGATGCGAGCTTGTTGAATACGATTGTGTCGTTGTAGTCCATCAAACACATTCACATTGAGTGTTACACCCACTAACGCTACTTTGAACCACTGCTTGGTGACGTCGTTATTATCGAAACTCAGCAGGTTAAACGTGTTGCGTTGTGCGTTGTACTGGTAAGCACCATACGCTGCCAAGGTGGGCAGGTAGCCATATTGCAAACGTTTTACGTTTAAATCAAGCATGTCTTGATTGGCTTGTAGTAAGCGGTAATCTGGACGTTGGCTGATGTTGTTAGCAGGAATTAATTCCTGAATTTGGTCCACATCAATATTTAAGGAGTCCATTAAGGTGATTTCCGAATCCAGTTTATAACCCATTTGGAATTTCAGAAGTGTTTCTGACAAGCCAATCAACCGTTTTACTTTTTCGAGCTCGGTCAGCAAGTTATTGAACTGTACTTCGAGACGTTGTGCATCAATTTGTTCAGCAAAGCCCTGTCCGTAGTATGCCTTGGTATCATCCATCGCCTTTTTCAAACGGGTGATGTTGGCCTCGAGCAACTTGATACGGTCGCGGTTCACCAATACATTGTAGTAGGCTTTGGAGACGTTAGCCGCAATGTCGGACTTGGTGCGGTCGAGACTAATACGTGACAAGCTCATAAATTGATCAGAAGCTTTTAATCCGAAGATATAATCACTACTAAAAATCAGCTGCGAGGCACTGAATCCGACTGTTGAATTGTACTTGGTGCCAAATTTAACGGGGATGTAGGTGCCGGCGGGCTGACCAAAAATGGCGCCCGGTAACAACGATGTAGGAATGTTAATATAGTCCTTAAGGTCTATACTACCGCTTACCTGCGGCAATCCTAAACCGGCGATTTCACGCTTTTTATAAAGCGCGTTCTGCTGGTCCAGCTCCGCGTTTTTAAAACTCGGACTGTTCTTCACGGCATAATCGATGGCCTGCTGAAGGGTGAATCCGTTTTTACCCTGATCTTGCGCGTTCACCTTTGTAAAGACAAAAGCGATTAAAAGCGCGATACACATTTTTGATGTTGACATAGTAACAGATTATTCTTCTTCCTGTATTTTCTTGTAATGATTAAACAACTTGTGTCCCTTAACGGTACTAATGCTGCAAACAAACATGTCGAGCAATAATTCATTGGTCTTGTGCATGCTGATTTTATCGAAACTGAAATAATTCCCAAACATGAGCATGTCGATTTGCGCCATTCTGTACTTAGCAACGAAATCTGGGTCGAGGTCCGGACGATACAACCCCAACTTAATACCTGCTTTAACGTTCTCAGCCACAGAATCACACCCCCATTCCTCCTTAAACTTTTGGAACTTTTTGTACATGTTGGCATAAAACTTCTGCAAATCGGCAAAAAATACGGGATTGATGTTTTTCATCATCGCCTCCATACCCTTGGTAATGAGCATGATCTCATTGATAGGGTCCTTGGCCTCCTCGCGTGCTTTTTCAAACATTTCACGGTTAGCGACCAATTGCACATCAAACAGTTTCGCGACCAAATCGTCTTTTTCTTTGAAGTACTGGTAGATGGTTTTTTTCGACATCCCCAGTTCCCTGGCAATATCGTCCATCGTTACATTCCTTATTCCGTAACGGAAAAACAAGTGTAATGCAGTGTGCTGTATTTTTTCTTGAATGTCCATTTTTCGCGGCACAAAACTATGGAAACTTTAAATGGCTTGCAAGTTTCCGAGAGAAATTATATTTTTTTTGCATCTTTATCGCTTATGGAGAATAAGGTGAATAGTCGGTGGCAAAAATTTCGTTTGTTCCTTCGCCGCCGTTACCGGCTGGTAATTCTAAACGACAGCACCTTCGCTGAAAGCCTCTCCCTAAAGCTTTTTCCTTGGCAGTTCATCATTCTCATTTTGGCAGTTACCATTGTCATGACCACCGCTGTAATCAGCCTCGTGGCCTTTACGCCTTTAAGAGAATACATCCCTGGATATGGCAACGTTTCGGACCGCAAGGCCATTCTTAATTTAACATTAAGGACCGATTCTCTAGAGCAATTGATTAGTGAAAGGGATTTGTATGTTGAAACGGTATTAAGAGCCATGAAGGAACAGGTGGAGACAAAAACCCCACGGCCCACCCGCGACACCACCGCGAAGCACAAATTACCGGCTACACCTGGTAAAAACGAAGCAGAATTCAGAGAGGAATACGAAAAAGGCAGGGACGATCAAAGCTATGCTGTGGCCCGCTTAAAATACAAGGGGTTGACCGATTTTGTGTTCTTCCCGCCTGTTAGTGGTGCCATTTCAGCCATATTTGATCTGAGAGGGGGGCATCGGGGGGTGGACATTGTGACCAAGTCCGACGAGACCATTAAAAGCACGTTGGATGGGACCGTGATTTACGCGGGCTTTTCTTCTGCAGAAGGCAATGTCATTAGCATACAGCATAGCAACAACCTAGTATCTGTTTACAAGCATTGCGCAAAGGTCCTAAAAACATCAGGCGAGCGCGTAAAATCAGGGGAAGTTATTGCCGTAGTGGGAAATACAGGCGAAAAAAGCACCGGTCCTCATTTGCATTTTGAAATGTGGTTCAATGGCAGCGCTATCAATCCGCGCGAATTCATTGCATTTTAACCATGTCACCAGAGTACCTTT
>CANGWA010000213.1 GCA_947457335.1 Sphingobacteriaceae bacterium | reverse complement strand
GGAGGTAGTGACTGTAGGTTGAATCGTTTGTGTAAAATTAGGCTCGGAGGAGAGAGTAGTAATTGTCTTTACGCAGGTACAAGAGCGATCCTTCTTACACGCTGTTAGAACCAAGAAAAAAAACAACCATACAATGAAAATTCGCATTGTCAAATTTACAAAAATGCGGTCAAAATGTAGTAATTGCAGGAAACTGAAAGTTTGCCGAGCAACCCTGCTAATACGGTCTAATTATAAAGCACCGATTGATTATCTTTGTGAGGCTGAAATTACTTTACTACATACTCCTTTTGCCCTTATTTGGCCTCGCTCAATTTCCGGGTCCCGCTGGTCAATCGGGTAGTACTGCTATATTTAAAACGGACCCATCGATTGTTGCATGGTGCAACCGTTGCGAGGTGAATCGTGGGCCACAGAACATTGCGATTATTGGATCGCAGCCTGCTTCAACCGGTGATTCGACGGCCGTAATTGGTGCAGCGCAGGAAAATGGTGTGGTTAGTTTAGGAGACGGTGGAAGTGCAACATGCTATTTCCAAGTAGCCATAACGAATGGGCCTGGCCATGATTTCGCTGTTTTTGAGAATAGCTTTAACGACACCTATCTTGAATTTGCATTTGTGGAGGTGAGCAGTGACGGCATTCACTTTTTCAGATTTCCCAGTCAAAGTAGTCAGGATACTCTCCTTCAAATTGGTCCCTACGACACATGTAACACGCGACAAGTAAATCACCTTGCTGGTAAATACCGCAGCGGATATGGGACACCTTTTGACCTAGAATTATTGAAGGGAGTCACTGGTTTAGATATAAATTACATTACTTGTGTAAGAATTGTGGATGTCGTTGGGAGTTTGGACAAAACGTATGGTCAACGGGATAGTTACGGTCACTTGATTAATGACCCTTGGCCTACAGATTTTGCTTCGTCGGGGTTTGATTTGGATGCCGTTGCTGTAATGCATGCCCAACCATTACAAATTAATGAAAACACACTGAAAAACAAAAAAGAGGTGAGTGTATATCGGCTCAATGAACAATTACTAGTCTCTGATTTTTCAGGCCCAATACAGTTGTTGGATATCACTGGACGAATACTCTTTACCAGCCAAGAAGGCGCAATAACTTTTCAACTAACTGAACCAGGTTGGTTGATACTCACTGATGGCAGACAACGTAGACGTATTTTCGTACAAGCACCTTAATCCATTTTGAGATTAAGCCGGTAAATGAAAGCTTGATGGTTATCGTTAAGCGGATTAAGAAAATATAGGGTTTTATCTATCAAACTCGGTTCAATTGTGGTTACATAAACCATGTTTGGGAATCGTTTCTTAAGTGAATCAACACGTGCTTTAATGTTTTCGGCCTGCCAGAATATAACGTAAGCTGGTCGTTCTATCTCTTGCATTTCCTTCACTGCTTTTAAAGCAGAATCGGGCGTATAGGTTTTGTTGATTCCAAGCGTTGAAAAATAATGGCCTGCATAATACAAGGGGGGAATTAATACATCGTTCTCCTTGTTACTATCCTCCAACATGAATCGAGCATTACGGTCGTTTTTATAGAACCAAGTCATTGATTCGACACGGTGTCGTTTACTGTAAGAGACCGACAAGATGGGGAGTAAAATCAAGTTTAGGCTGACGACAAAGACTTTAGATATCCTAAAAAGGTGCGTATTAATTCTACTGTAATATTTCCAATACAACATAAACATCCCATCTGTGCCTGAGATGATAATTAGCAGTATAACCGTCATGACAAAACGTTATTGTTTATTTGGGAAGTAGATGTTGAATGCCAGATAGAACAAAACTGACCAAAAGATGAAGGGTGATTTTTTCCAGGTAATAAAGTACCCTGCAAAAATCAAGATGCTAAGCGGAGGAATCAACAATCCTAAGATCAAATCAGGGTACATGTGCCAAACATCCACGCCGTAATGGGTGGCATTATCGAGATTGTATTGCACATAAGCTGTAAATTCAGCAAACGGGCGGTGCCAAATAACTAAGTCCACCACCACCTGTGAAAGGAAAACGAACACTGAAAAGCCAAGTGTAAATGTAAGCAGTTGCTTGAAAGAAGTCCGTTGAATCAGTAAGGCCACACCTATTCCCGCTGTAATGAAGGTTGTTTGAAATCTCACCGAGAAGGCAAAACCGAGCCATAAACCAGCATAGAGGAAGCGCTTTAATTTTTTATCCTCCTGCATCAAATGCCATATTGCGGCCAGAATAGCAGGCACGCAGACAAATTCAACCAAATTTCGCACACTAATAAATGGCATGAACCAAAAAAAAGCTAAGAATATGCCGGTATACCACGCTACCCTCCTACCTGAAGATTTTTCTGCGATTTTATATCCATAATATATGATCAGGAGAGACCAAAGTGCATGGATTAACCGAATGAATGTCATACGGGATTGGGGTTCATGCCAGCCAATAAAATTCAAAAATGAAAAAATATAATAATGTATTCCGATATAGAGTAATGCATGTCCTTGGGGTACTTGATCTGGATAACGTTCTGATGGGAACCAACGGTTGGTATAGCCATCTGCCCAACTCGAAGCTGTTTCAATAATTAGAAAATGATCGTCACTCCACCCAAAACCCTTGCTAAAAAACACGGCCACCAAGCGTACTAAAAAGCCTAGGATTAATAGTTGTTGTAAAGGCGAGAATTTCGATTTGTATTGATTTATAAACTGCTTCATTTCTGCGCCGTTTTGTAAAAATAAAGTGCTACAAAGGAAAATACAATATTTGGGATCCACACCCCTAGCAAGGTGGATGAAAATCCCGTTGTTGCAATCGTGGTAAAGACATACATCAGCATAATATAAATACAACTCAAAAACAGCCCCAATGCAATTTGAAGTCCCACACCACCTCTCACTTTTCTAGACGATACACACACAGCAATAATAGTTAGAATAAACGTGGCAAATGGAACAGATGTCCGTTTGTACATCTCCACCTCAAACTTTGGGATTAAATTGGAACCCCTTAGTTTTTCTTGTTGGATGTACTCTCTTAACTGAAAATATGTCATGGCTTCAATTTTGCTTTCATAACGCCACATATCGGCAGGAACAAAATCGAGTTTAACTGGTAATAAAGTATGTTCTCGATTCACCTGACTATAAATGGGTTTACGATTACCCAAAGTATCCAGCCGGTCTTGTGCGATAAGTCTTCTTTCCTTTACGTTGTTAAAGTTCCAGAGTCCATTCACAGAATCCCAGACCATAAAGTCAGCGGTCAAAAAATAAACTTGTTTGTTTTTTACAATTTCCTCTACACTTACACGGTAACCTGTTTTTATTTTATTCTCATAACTCTCAATGTAGAGGATTTTATTGGGTCCCACTTTTCTTAGCATGTTATGCGCATCGGTGTTGTAATTGTTGTTTATCCATTTGTCTTCAAATCCGATTTTAATTTTGAAGGCACGTGGGAAGACAAAGTGATTGAGCATCAGTGAAGAAAAAGCTAAGATAAATGCGCCAACGAGGTAGGGGCGTAACATTCTTCTGAAGCTTGTACCACTGCACAATATGGCAATAAACTCACTTTGAGTAGCCATGCGCGAAGTGAAAAAGATAACAGCGATAAAAGTAAACAAAGGACTAAATAGATTCCCATAGTAAGGGATAAACATCAAGTAATAATCTAATACAATTTCACTTAGAGGGATGTCCTTTGTACTAAAAGTTGGCATTTTATCCTTTATATCGAAAACAATAAATATCAATAGAATCAACGTTATCGAGAAGAAGAACGTTTTCATGAACTTCCCAAGAATGTACCTATCGATTTTTGTGAGCATTATAGTTTTTGACCTAACTTTTTAACCATTCTATTTTTCCAATCCGCAAACGTTCCATTGATAATTTGAGCTCTTGCCTCTTCCATCAACCAAACAAAGAAAGCTAGGTTGTGCACCGATGCAATTTGAGCCGCTAATATCTCATTGCATACGACGAGGTGACGCAAATAGGCGCGGGTATATTGTTTATCAACAAACGAGGGACCATTAGGATCAAGGGTGGAAAAATCATTTTTCCATTTCTCATTTCGTATATTGATGATACCCTCGCTGGTGTAGAGCAATCCATGACGCGCATTTCGTGTGGGTAAAACACAATCGAACATATCCACACCCAATGCAATGTTTTCAAGTAAATTGACAGGTGTACCAACTCCCATGAGATAACGGGGTTTGTCGGCAGGTAAAATATCATTCACAAGCGCAGTCATAGCATACATTTCATCGGCTGGCTCACCAACACTTAATCCACCTATGGCATTTCCTTCTGCGCCCATTTCAGCGACGAAAGCTGCACTTTTTTTACGAAGTTCGGGATACACACTTCCCTGAACAATGGGAAAAAGTGCTTGGCTATAACCATACAGAGGATCTGTTTCACTAAATCGGGTCAAACACCTTTTCAACCATTGATGTGTCAACTCCATGGATACGGTTGCTTCCTTTAGATTAGCGGGATATGGAGTACATTCATCAAAAGCCATGATGATATCGGCACCAATAATCCGCTGAATATCCATTACATTTTCGGGCGTAAAAAAGTGTTTACTACCATCGATATGGCTTTTGAAGGTTGCTCCCTCGGGATTCAATTTCCTTTGGGCTGCCAAGGAGAATATTTGATATCCGCCGCTATCTGTCAAAATTGGACGGTCCCACCCATTAAATTTATGCAAACCGCCTGCAGCCATCAGGATATCTGTTCCCGGTCTTAGATATAGATGGTAGGTATTTCCAAGAATAATTTGGGCCTTGATATCCTCTTTCAATTCCCTTTGATGGACCGCTTTGACAGTCCCCGCCGTGCCCACTGGCATAAAAACAGGTGTTGCGATAGCACCGTGATCGGTTTGAATCAAACCTGCACGTGCGGATGAAGACTGATCTTTATGTACGAGT
>CANGWA010000212.1 GCA_947457335.1 Sphingobacteriaceae bacterium | reverse complement strand
CTTTTCTCCGGTGGGGACATAGGTGGCTAGTGCTAAATTCGCTTGAAGCTGTTTAAAGGTTCCATCGGCTGAATTATCACTGTAAACGGATAAGCCCCCCCCTACTCTTCCAACCTTTTTTCCACGCTTGGCGCTATAGCGACCCCCAGTTCTTTTCTTAAGACCTGGAGGCCTCACTTCTACTCCAATGCCATAGCTCGAAAAAGGTGCGCCAATTGCCCGCCATTGATTACGCTGCCCCCCAACAATTCGCAAATTATCATTTGCACCAATGAAGGCTGGGTTTAAAAGCGAATGGTGTTCATTAAATTGTGAGAATTGTGTATCCTGGCCAGCCAATGGCATCAACAATAAACACAACATCGCTATGAAGAACAACCTTGTCATCGAATCAGTGATATACTTCCGGATTTAGCGATTTTAGGTTGGTGATTGAAGGATGCTGTTAATACATAGGCATACACTCCAGCTGGAAGTAAATCACCATTGTACTTGCCATCCCAGCAGAAATCAGGAGTTGAAACGGAATACACCAACGTACCCCACTTATCAAAAACATTAAACTCAAAAAAAGTATTGCAACTCTTCCAACCTTGGAGACAGAACCTTTCATTCTTTCCGTCCGAATTGGGAGTGAATGCAGAAGGAACAGTTAATTCACTTCCATCACTGCAATAAATTTCAACTTTTATACATTTTCGCGTTGGACATCCTCCTGCATATGTTTCTACACAATATTCCCGACTAGCTGTAGGGGTCACAATTGTTTCTGCACAAGTAACACAACTGAGTTCTGTTTCAGGTCCCCAAACGTATAAATCACTACCACTGGCTATCAAACTCGATGGGGAGCCATATGGTACTAATGTGTTTCCTGTTATGGTCAAATTTGCGGGATACGAAATTTGCACTGGTACGGTGTTGGACTGCCCTAAAACACAGCCCTTTTGTGCTAGTGTATAGGTAACCTGATAGTTTCCAGGCAGAAGGGATACTGCACTGAATACACCGGTAACTGAATCCACAACAAGACCATCCAATCCAATAAATTTTCCTCCTCCCTTAAAATCTGGGCTAAGCAGGGGGAGGGAATCGATGCTCAGTACACACATAGGGGACTTGTAATTAAACAAAACATTGGGGATGGTAGAGGTAATTACAGTTACTTGAGAAGTAATACTTGATGCACATCCTGCACGGGTTGCAAATAAAGTATAGGTGATGCTTGCATTCGGCTGAATGAGCAAAGTGTCTGCTGTGGACTGTGAAGAAGGAAGCCAAGTGAACTTTACATTGTTTACAGTGGATGCATTTGCACGCAAGACAACACTTGATCCAGAGCAAACGGAATAATTAGGCAAACTCAAGGAAACGGTTTGTTGAACGGTCAGATTACGTGTCACTTTTAAATTACATTGTGGCGCATCCATATTAGTCAATGTAAATGTTATGGAAGTGGTAGGTGTCAGCACCTGTAACGAGGAGGTACTTCCTGTGCTCCAAGAATAAGAAATAGCACCAGAGGCTGTAAAAGTAGTTGTTTGTCCTGCACACACTGAAAAGGGGCCAACAATTTGCAATGGGGTCGCACCAACTATAGTAAGTGAAAATGCTTTACTTGTTTTACAACCGTTTGGAGCGGTGCTTAGTAATGTAAAATTCTTAATGGGTGAGCTTACGGGTACTGTGAGCACGTTGCCGTTTGAGCCTATCGGCAACCATGTGTAAGTATTTCCTGACGTTGGAGAGGCTGTTAGTACAGCATTGGATCCCGAAGCACAAACGGTATTGTTAACCGAAATAACTGGTGTGGGATAAACGTTTACAGTGGCATGGTAAACACAATTACAACTCGATCCATAATAGCTAACTACATAACTACCTGTTGCAGATGTTGAACCCGTAATGACTCCTGTTGTTGGATCAATGGTTAGTCCCGCTGTTGCACTAAATGTCCCTCCACTTGGTAAGGCCGGTGGCAAGGGGGCGATGGTCCCAGCATCTGCACAAATGGTACCATAAGAAAACGTTTGCGCATTCAATTGAAGGCCTGCAACAACCAAAAGAAATACAACGAGGTAGCGGTATGTGTCCCTGTGGGTCAATTTAATAGGCACAGACTGCCAAAAGTACCAAAATTTATCGGAATATCCTTACCAGCTACCCCCCGAACCACCGCCACCAAAGCTGCCGCCACCAAAACCGCCAAAGCCACCTGAACTTCCTGAATTGCCGCCTCCCCAACTACCGCCACCACCGATACCACCACCGAAGCCGCCATAACCACCCCAATACCGTTTTCTTCCTCGTCCACTATAGGCACTTCCGCCACCGCCTCGAGCCATTATCACTAAAACAACAACAAGAATAATAAGCACTGCCCACCAGGGCATTCCGCTCTGTTTGGCCTTGGTGTGGAGCTTTTCATGAAACTCACCTCTTGCCATTTTTATGAGCATGCCTGTCCCCACCTCTAAAGCATTTAAATTTTCACCTGCTTTTAAGTATGGCACCATTTCCTCCCGAACGCGTGCCGTATAAATATCTGGTATGGCCCCTTCTAGTCCCGAACCTGTTGCAATAAACAATTCCCGTCGACCGTTCGTGCTGGTGGGTTTAATAAGAATAACAATACCATTATTGAACGAGCCTTGTCCTACTGCCCATTTGTTGCCAACTTCAAAAGCAAAGGTAGAAGGATCCATCCCCCCTAAATCATCTACTACGACTACGCAAATTTGATTACTTGTAGAGTCGTTAAATGCAACCAACTCACTTTCGAATTGGGCCGCCTCTTGGGCGTTCAGAAAATCTGGTTGCTCTTGAGAAAAATTGTTGTAGAGCCTTGGTGGATTGGGACGTTCAGGCACCTGCGACCAAGCCAAACCTGGCAACAATAGAAGTAAAACCAACCACTTTTTCATCCGTAAGAAATAGCGTTTGATAGTTCATTTTCATCATCATCCTGAACAGGGAAATGTTTTGAAAGGAGTTGACCACAGCGCTCAATACAAGCAACCAATGCTGTGGCGTGATCCCCTTTTTTGAAACTTCTCTGCAAAACCTCTATCAGTTCATCCCAAAATGGCTGTCCGACACAAGCATGTATCCCCTCATCACCAACAATGGCCAACTTCTTGCTTCCCGTGGCTATAAAAATGAGTATTCCGTTGCGCTGCTGTGTGGCCTGCATGTTTAATTGTCCAAATAGTTTCAAAGCGCGCCTGAAAGGATCTCCAAAACAAAAGATCTCCATGTGTACCCTGATTTCTCCAGATGTACATTTTTCGGCGGCAGCAATCGCTAGTAGGACAGCTTGCTCTTCAGATGGAGTTAATAAACTCACTTGTTTAATAATTCATCCACTTTAGGAGCCTTCTCTGATCCTGCATCCGCCTCAAAATAAGGCATGGATTCAAATCCACCAGCCATTATATTTCCAGGAAACCGTTGCAAGGCAGCATTATAAAGACGAACAACATCGTTATACTTCATGCGTTCTTGTGAAATACGGTTCTCCGCTCCTTCTAAAGCTACCCGTATATCCGCAAATCCTTGATTGGTCTTTAAGTTAGGATAATTCTCACTCACTGCTAATAAACGCGATAAGGCTCCGCCCAATTCTTGTTGTGCTTGTTTGAATTTTTCAATCGATGCATTATCAATTTTATCAGCAGATAAAGTTACCTGTGTTGCCTTTGAACGTGCACTCACAACCGCTTCAAGTGTGGATTGTTCAAAATTCGCTTCACCTTTTACGGTAGCAACGATATTGGGAATGAGGTCGGCTCGGCGTTGGTACTGGCTCTCCACTTGTTGCCATTGCTTTCTGGCCTCTTCACGTTGGTTCACAAAACTGTTGCGCTTGTTACAGGCCCATACGCCACCAAATAATACAAAAGCGACAAAACCAATAAGGATAATCGTTCCTCTTTTCATTGTTTTAAAAAATATACGTCAAAATTACGTTACAACGAGCAGATAAACTACAGAATCGGGTCATCGGATGTTTTTGATTACGAACGGTAAAAGGGTCAGTCAAATGATTGTGAGGCCTTCTTCGAATTCTCTACCAATTGTTGGTATTGCTGGGGCGAAAGATCATTATAATAATAATTAATCGGATTTACCTTCTCGCCATTTCGAATCACCTCGTAATGGATGTGTGGCGCAGTGCTTAAACCTGTGCTGCCAACATAACCAATCAATTGACCTCGCTTCACCTTTTGCCCCGGCTTCGCTGCGATTCTACTCATGTGGCCATAAAGTGTTTGGTAACCAAATCCATGATTCACCACCACGTGGTTGCCATATCCCTGCGCCATATTATCCGCCCTCAAAACTACTCCATCACCGGTAGTATAGATGGGGGTACCTGTCTCTGCAGAAAAATCCATCCCAGCGTGAAACTCGGCTGTTTTGTATATTGGATGCGTGCGCCACCCAAATCCACTGGTGACTGCGTGGGACAAATCTTTTTGATTGATTGGCATAATCGCAGGAATGGAGGACATGAGTTTCTCTTTATCCTTGGCGAGTTTAACAACATCGTCGTATGAACGCGACTGCATGTACATCCTTCTGGTCAACTGGTCCATCCGTTCGCTCGTATAGCGCAATAATTCTCCGTTTTCATAACTGTCGAAAATCTCATACCGGTCACTCCCTCCTGTTCCTCCAAATCGCATGGTCTTTGGGACTGGGTCGCTTTCAAAAATGGCACGGTAGATATTATCATCACGGTCTTCAAGTTCAGTCAATACCTCTTCCACTTGATTCATCTTGCGGTCCAACAGCTCGTACTGAAGCTTCAATGCTTCAATTTCCCTTTGTTTTTGCTTGTCGGAAGGCGAAGGAAGAAATTGACGGGAAAGGATAATGGTAATGGTTGCAAATACCAATCCTGTAGCCAAGTAAGAGACTGCCTTCAGGAAACGGTCCTTAAACGTCACCTTCACCTTTTCATAAGTGAGCGACTTTGTATTGAACT
>CANGWA010000211.1 GCA_947457335.1 Sphingobacteriaceae bacterium | reverse complement strand
TAACATACAAGGACTAAACCGAAGCGTAACGCAGTGCACTTAGCGACAGCGATTTCATCGACTGCAAGGAGATAACGTTCGGCTTTAGTCTGTACTTCGGCAAGCTCAGCATGTATGCGCCTGTCCGACCTCTGACGGAACAGAAGCAATTTACTTCGGCTGCGCTCAGCATGGCACGCTAGCCCTATTTTGTGTTGTTATGGGGTTTGCTTTTTAAACGTTACATTTTTTGAGTTGAAGTCACCCAGATTGAGGTGGCTTTTTTTGTTTTGAGTGTCCCAAAATCAATCATTTTCAGTCGATTTCCATGGCTTTTTGCGCTTTGGTAAGCTCTTGAATTCTGATTTTTGATCGTTGTTTTACGTTTAGGACATAAAGATTCTGGTTCGCTCCATGCGAAAATTGTAATCAATTCATTAGCTGTTTTTTACGTTTGTCATTGACGCACTAAGAAATGCAGCTAATGCCATTGGAAACCTAAAAGAATCAACACCTCTAAGAGATTTTTTTCACAGAATAAATTTCAGAAAAGGACGTATGTCAGCCGTTAGCGCAACCGCTAGAAAATTAGCTGTCATCATTTGGAATATGGTCGTCAATAACACTCCATACATAAACCCAGAGGGATATCTATATCTCGACCAAAAAAGAAAACTTGCCGTTCAGAAAAGAATACAAAATCAAATCACTAAATTTGGCCTGACTGCCGAAGAATTATCTTTTGTAAGCCACTGATTTGTAATTGATTAAAAAAACGTTAGTCAGAATTTTAGGACGACCGCAAACCATCGGACAGACTGACAAAAAAACAAGCATTTTGACAAGGATACCAAGACATAAAGGATTACTTTTGCACCCGAATTGAAACAGGTAACGACATACATATTAGCACTTCTCATTTTCTTGCAACCTTTCAGCAAGATATGGATTGTCGTTTCCTTTAAATTAAACCAAGATAATATTGCAAAAACACTTTGCGTAAAGAAAGAAATTAAAAACAATACTTGTCAAGGTAAATGCCACCTTAAAAAGCAAATTGATAAGGCAGACGAACAGGAGAAAAAACAAGCCCCTACACCTCAAAAAGAAAAAACAGAAACCTTATACTGTCATAACATTCGACCCTTTGGACTTCTGAATAACACAGAGATACACGAGAGAAAGTTGTTGCATGCTTATAGAAACAACTTTTGTCCTTCTGATTTCCTTACAGATATTTTCCACCCGCCCGAGATTCTTTTTGTTTAATACTTGATTTGGGCAAAGCCTAAAATCAAATTTATGTGCTTGTATTGAATAATGCGAGTGCATAAGGGACATATGTCATAAACTTATCCTACAAGTAATTCAAACAAAAAATAAATCAAAATGAGCATTAAAAAATGCCTCAAAGCAATAGGTATTGTTGCTTTGAGTATGGCTCTGTCCGTAAATACAGCATTGGCTTGTGATGTATGCGGTTGTTCTGTCGGGGGCAGTTACTATGGGATTTTGCCACAGTTTCAGCAAAACTTTGTCGGTTTGCGTTATCAGCACCGCAGTTTTAATTCTGAACACTTGACGCTTTTTCCAAACGAAGCTCCGCTAAAAACGCAGGAAACTTTTCATACCACCGAGCTTTGGGGCAGATATGTGCCACACCCGAAAGTACATTTGTTCGCTTTTGTACCGTACAATTATTTTACAAAAGATGAAGAAAATATTCATTCGGTAGTATCGGGGCTTGGCGATGTCAGCTTAATTGCACATTACATTGTGTTCAACACAGGCGATAGTTTAACGCAAAAATGGAAACAGGCTTTACAAATCGGCACAGGTATCAAGTTGCCCACAGGAAAAAGCAACCACATACAGGAACACAGCGGATTGCTGATACCGAGTTTACAGGCAGGGACAGGAGCATTTGATATTCCGTTCAGTATCATATACACCATTCGCAACGGCAAGTGGGGTGCTAATGCAGAAGCTAATTACAGGCTGAATTTGCACAATAGAAGGGATTACAAATTTGGCGATAGAATGACCACATCTGTAAGAACATTTTATTGGTATGGCAAGAAAAATTTTACCATACTGCCACATCTAAGCGTGGGATATGAACACGGTTTCAGAGATACGGACAAAGGTGTAGAAGCTGAATATACAGGAAGTCGGAGCATATTAGGCGGTGCGGGATTTGATTTTTATTACAAAAGATTTATCCTCAATGCCAATACGCAAATACCGCTTTATCAGCACATCGCACAAGGTCAGATTACAGGCAAGCCACGTTTTAACATTGGCATTGCCTTTCAACTTTAATTAAAAACAATTTAAAAATAAAAATTATGTTTAGTAACAAAATAAAAATAATCGCATTAGGATTAATGGCAACAGCCACATTATTGGTAACATCGTGTAAAAAAGATGACCACATTCACGACCCAGAACCAGAAACGGCTACAATTACCATTACCACTCCAACAGAAATGCAAACGTTTGATGAAGATGAAACCGTAAACATTACGGGAAAAATCGAATATTCTAAAGGATTACACGGTTATCAGATTATCATTCGTCAGAAGTCGGACAACTCCGTAAAGTTTGAAATAGATGAACACGCACACGGAACATCTATCAACTTCAACGAAAGTTGGACAAACAATTTACACGGGCACAATGATATGGAATTGGAAGTAATCGCCATTTTAGACCACGATGGCAATACCACTTCTAAAAAAGTGAATTTTCATTGTCACGGACATTAATTGTTTCTTTTTGAGAGTAATCGAGGGCAGGTATTTCAAACAAAGTACCTGCCCTAATTTTTTAACATTATAAGATGAACAAGAGACAAAACCACAGCCTATAATCGAGTAACGCAGGGGAATTTCACCCCTACGTCCTCACAGAACTGTGCTTGATACTCTCGCATCACACGGCTCTTCAGTAATGTGTTTACCGTTTAAGAATAACGTTCCCTTGTGAATGGATAGCAGAACCAGGTAGTTTGTTGCCAATGTGCAAATAAGTAGGGCTTCTCCTTCCACTTTTGCCTGAGCCAAGTGATGGCTGCCCCTGTAAACTTCTTGTACTTCTTTTTGCACCACTTTACCAACCTGAAATTGATGTGGGCATAAATCTTAAGCATGCTTCTATGGGCAAACTTTCCAAAATAGGCTATCCAACCTCTTACCTTTTCATTCAGCAAGTTGGCCAGTTGTTCTATTGTTTGGGTTCGCCTGTGTAGCTTTTCGTACTTGAGTTGTAGCATCATTCGCTTGCGTGCCTTTGGGGCTACGTGCGCTTGATAAAGCAACTTCATGCCTGCATCTTTTCCTTTTACCTTTACCATTTCTTTGTTGAACCGATGACCAAGAAAATCAAAACTACTTACATAGTTCTTATTCCTTGTTTGCCCCTTGCGGGTTTCGGTTTGTACCAGTTTACTTTTCTCGGGGTGTAGTTCTAGTCCACATGTTTCAAATCGTTCTCTCACAATTTTCATCACATACTTTGCTGCTTCTTCGCTCACTGTATGTATGATGATGTCATCTGCATAACGCTCGAAGGCAAATTTTGCCCTTACTTGTTTGCTTATCCACCCATCAAATACAACATGCAAGTAAAGATTGGCCAGCAATGGACTTATCACTCCTCCTTGTGGCACACCTTTTTCACTTTCCTTTAGTTCCCCTTCATTTAACAAAATGGGAGCCTTTAGAATGCGCCATAAATAGTTTTCTAACCATTTCGGTGTGTGGCAATAATGCTTCACTGCTTGCATTAGCTTTTCATGCGGAATGTTATCAAAGTAGCCTTTGATATCTAAATCAACCACCCAACTGTAATAGTCGGTGTTGGTTCTGCATTGTGCCAATGCTTCGTGTGCACTTTTGCCTTTGCGATACGCATAACCGTTGGTGTGGAAGTGGGGCTCCAACTTGGGTTCCAGTATCCGCCTTAGCACTTCTTGTGCGATACGGTCCGTTACCGTTGGGATGCCTAATGGTCGCTCTCCGCCACCTGTTTTGGGTATCATTACCCTACGTACTGGTTTTGGAAAGTACGCACCACTGCTTAACCTATTCCAAAGTTGGTACAGGTGGTGGTTTCGTTTTTGGTCAAACGTTTCCCAGTCTTGTTCATCTACGCCATAGGTGCCGTTGTTCTTGCGAACATGTAAATAGGCTTCCCATACCCAGCGCTTCTCAATTGGTAATCGCATTCTTTTCTTTGGTTTCGTTCGGCTGTTTAATCTTCCCCCAAACTATCGGGGTTGTTAAACTTTCAAACAATTTTCATTACTGCCAGTCCCTTCGCTCCTTCCTTCTTTCAAAGGCTTTCATCACTACTATGAACTGGTCTGACTGCCAACCTAAACCGATAATTGCCTTGATGGTGATGCCACCTTGTGCGTTCTCTCTTGTTTTTGTTGGCTCTCCCCTGTTACAGTAAAATGCCTGTGTAGCGCTCCGCCCGTCTTTACTCCGGTTGTTATATGGCCAACTTCGGAACTGTCGCCATACTTGTCGGGAATCCCGTGTAACTCATCCCTTTTAACAACATATTCCAACTATCGAAGCTTCTACCAACGGTTCATCCGTATTACGCTTCGCTACACCCACCAGCCGCCAATCTTGTTGGCAGAGCTTTTCCCGAACGCTCGGCACCAAGAAATTACTTTCCCATCACCTTCGGGTGGTTTGATAATTTTGTCCGACCAAAATTATCGGAAGGCCTTCTCCCATCATTTTACTATCTTCGTCAGGGCACACACACGGGTTTTGCGTCAGGCGGGGTTTCCTGCTTCGTTTGACGCATTTTGCTATATTTGAACTTTGGTTCTTCGTATCAAGTTTAGTGCTAAAAAGCCCGCCTGACGCAAAACCCGAAACCGTCAAACTGTCTAAAAACCCTCCCTTTTCCACATGACAATTTGCATAACTTGAACTATAAAACAAGGTTTTTTACTATTGGATTTTGTCTCTTCAATGCATGAAATTCAATGTAGGAAAAGATAGAGATCAACTTGAGATATTC
>CANGWA010000210.1 GCA_947457335.1 Sphingobacteriaceae bacterium | reverse complement strand
GCCTTATGAAGGCGGCGCCGAATAGTATGGGTTAGAAGGAGGGAAGTTTATCTAAGAGCCTTTCCTCCTTCTAGCCCAAACTCTATGGCCTTATGAAGGCGGCGCCGAATAGTATGGGTTAGAAGGAGGGAAGTTTATCTAAGAGCCTTTCGGCGCCAAGGCATAAAGACCGTGCGCTTCAGACAACAGAAACTTAGTACGATCGCCACTTACTGGTGTCCTATGGCGAGCAAGGCTAAAAGAAGCTCGTGGTGATTAGTACACCCGGATATGGGCCACTAAATATCGGCTCAATGTGCGTGTAGATTTGGCGCAGCAATTCGATGGCGAGCTGTTGCATAGACGGTGCTTACTTCCTTATGACGGACGAGTACCTTACAGGACGCATACAATCTGACACGGGTGCAGATTTTAAAAAAAGACGGAAGAATAAACAGGAGTAGGCGCCTGGGGTTTAATTTTCAGATGTGCCGTATTAACGGGAGATAACCGTAAATTCTGTTCGGCGGTTTTTTTGACGGCCATCCTCGCTGTCGTTCGGTGCAATGGGTTGTGATTCGCCAAAACCTTTAAAGCTTAAGCGTGTTGCAGAAACACCGCGTTCAACCAAGTAAGCCACAACGGCTTGTGAACGGCTTTCACTCAAGCGCGCATTGTAATCCGTGCCGCCAACATTATCGGTGTGAGAGGCAATTTGAATTTTCATGCCAGGATGCTCTTTTAACAAGGCAATTAGCCGTGAAAGCTCATTTTCTGATTCGGGACGAATGGTAGCCTTGCCAATATCATAGAAAATATTTTTTAAAACCACGACACTGCCCACATCTAGGCCTTTTAAGCCAATGTTTAGCTCAAACTCTTGATAATCAGCGCTTTCTGGTAAAACAAAGTTCTCAGAGTGGAAGAGGTAGCCATCTGCCTTTACGGCAATACCATAATTGCGGCCGCTTGGTAAAGTAACCAAGTATCGACCTGTAGAACTGTTGGATTGAAAGACGGCAATGATTTCATTTTTCTCGTTATCGATCAATTCTATCGTCGCGCGAATGGGTTTACCACTTTTATCCTCCACCACAACGCCTTTCAAAAGGGTCAGTTTCGACAGCGCCGCTTCAGGAGCCTTTTCTACTTTTAAATCGGTCTTAGGGTCATTGTTCGTCACAATGAGGTGGTCTTGAGTATTGAGAAGTGGTTCTTTTTCGGGACCAAGGAAGGTGATTTTGTACAGGTCTTTTTCACCGTGTCCGTCCTGTTTCGCAGACGCAAAATAGGCGTGGTTACCGCTACCGCTTACAACAAAGAAAACGTCGTCGTCTGGCCCATTAATTGGAAAACCTAGGTTAACTGGCCTGGTCCATTTACCGTTTACGAGCGTGGATTTAAACACGTCGTAACCACCCATCGAATTGTGTCCCTTGCTACTAAAATACATTGTAACCCCATCGGGGTGCATGAATACCGCTTCCTCAGCATACTTGGTGTTAATTTCGGGACCTAGGTTGCGAGCTGGTCCCCATTCACCATTGGCATCCAATTCGCAATAATAAATGTCACGGTCCCCATAACCCGATTCACGGTCGCTAATAAAATACAACCGTTTGCCATCGTAACTCAAACTTACACTCGACTCATGCCATCGGGTATTGATGTTTTTGTTCATGTGTACGGGGACTTCCCACTCCGTCCCGTTCAGGACCGATTGGTACAAATCGCCGCCATCTGTCCCTGAATGGCGATAGATAAAGAGTTTAGATCCATCGGGAGATAAGCCTGCGGCTGCATCGTGGCTATCGGTATTCACGCTCTTGCTGATGGATTTAGCGGGTTGCCACTTTCCGTTTTGTTTATTGGAAATATAAACGTCTTCAAAATAACCACCATCTGACTCCAGTTTTTTGCCTCCTGTTGAATTGGGGCGGCGAGCGGTGAAAATGATGGTGGATTCGTCGGCCGTGATCGACGCGCCGTATTCCGGAAAACTGCTATTGACACTCACCCCTAGGTTATCTACAAAAACCCGTTCCGGTTTCATGCTGAGTTGTTTGCCACATTCGGTTTCGGTCATCCGCTTCTTTACCTCTTCAATTAAGGCGGGCTGGGGGCGTTGTCCGACTTGAATGCTCTTTAAATGATACGTATAATAGTCAAGGGCTTTCGGCCATTGGCTGCTTAATTGACACGACCAACCCAACCAATAATAGAGGTCGGTAGGACAATTCATTGCCCCGAGCAAGTGTGCTTTTTCAAGGAAGTCCATCGACTCTTTTGCAACTAAGTTGGTAAAGAAATTGCTAAGCCCTAATTCATAGTTGAGCCGTGCATTATTCGGGTTGACCCGTTGTGCTTCCATGAGCAAGGGAATCGCTTGTTTGAATTGTTCGAATCCGGCTTTTGAATAATCGTAAATGCTGATTTGGTAATGGCGGTGTTGTACCAAGTATTGGCGACGCGCTTCAAGCACGGCTTTACGACCGGCTTCAAAGTAGCCGCGGCCTTGCTCCAATTTGCGCATCACGTCGCGCAGACCGTCTTTTTTATCTTGAAATAAATTTTTGTCAAATTCAACATTGCCATTTTGCCCGCGGGCCACAATGGCGGTTAACAAAAGGAGTAGGGTGAAAGATCGTATCAATGACATGAGGCGTACATTAATGTTTTAGCAGATTCTATGCCAAGTTCTGCTGCTTTTTTCCAATCAGAACAGCAATCGGCATCTTCGCGAAGCATTTGGTTGGCAATGCCCCGATTGTAGTAGGCGGCTCCGTTGCGAGCGTCGCGTTCAATGGATTTGTCGGCCAATTCCTTGGCTTTTTTGTAGTCGTTTTGTTTGATGGCGATGGCTGCTAGGTTGTTATAAGCGGCCGCATTTTTAGGATCGAGTGTGATTACCCTTTCAAAATCAGCAATGGCTTTATCCAGTGCGCCGCTTTCTTGGTAGGTTACCCCACGGTTAAGGTAGGCAGGAACATAACGGGCATCTTTCCGCAACGCCATGGTATAATAGGCGATGGCCTTTTCATAACTTTTATTTAAGCGAAGGGCAGAACCAAGGTTGTTGAGTATGACAGCGCTGCTGCTATCGGTAACGAGGGCCCGCTCGTAATCAGCAATGGCACCACTTAAATCGTTGAGTGCGCGTTTGCAGCTGGCGCGATCGTTGTAGGCATTGGTAAAGTCACGCCGTGCATCGGTAGCAATAGTATAAAACTGAATGGCTTTGTCGTATTCACCACGGTTGTAATGCCAAACGCCCTTGTAATAGGCAGCTTCAGCATGGTCGCTTTTTATGGCCAAGCAACGGTCTAACGCCACTTTCTGACTATCGGTTTGCTGAGCCGCGAGATGAATCAAGCTTTTGTTGAACCAGGTTTCAGCATTCGTGGGATTTTTCTGTATCGCAACAGCAATATCCTTGAGTCCCGCTTCATTTTGTCCCATCTTAACCCGTGCAACCGCCCTTAACGCATACGCCTTGTCTTGAAGGGGTTGCATGTCAATAATGGCGGTAAGAACACTATCGGCTTGCGGGAATCGGTTATTTTGCAATGCAGTGATACCAAGGGCATAGGCTTGGTCCAGTTGCAGTCCCGCCACGGTCGCCACTTTTACGGTGTCTTGAGCGTAAACACTGAAAGAAAGAAAAAGAAAGACTGCAATAAGCCGCATACAACATTAAAAGTAGGGAAAGTGCTGGTAGATGAGTTTGGCTTTGGAGAATCTTCTGAACAAGTAAAACTTAATAAAAAACCCCCCACGTTCGTCATGGAGGGTTTTTGTTTTAACCGAGGTAGGCCTTGAGCAATCGGCTGCGCGATCCATGTTTTAGTCGGCGCACTGCTTTTTCCTTTATCTGCCTAACCCGTTCACGAGTAAGGTCAAATTTCTCGGCTATTTCTTCCATCGAATGCGGGTGTTTGCCCCCGATTCCAAAATAAAGTTTGATGACATCGGCTTCTCTTTCAGAAAGGGTGCCGAGTGCTCTGTAAATTTCTAATTGTAGGCTTTCCCCCATCAGGCCCTTATCTGGATTTTGGGAGCCCTCGTTGCTCAATAAATCGTACATGTTTCCGCCATCATCGTTGGCGGATAGGGGCGCATCCATGCTCAAGTGACGGTGGTTGTTGCGCATGGTGTCGGATATCTCTTCCGGCATCATTTCAATGGCTTCGCTTATTTCTTGATAGCTTGGTTCCCGCTCCAATTCTTGCTCAAGGCGCGAGGCGGTTTTGTTGATTTTATTAATGGCTCCAATTTTATTTAACGGCAGGCGCACAATGCGGCTTTGTTCTGCCAACGCTTGGAGAATGCTTTGACGGATCCACCAAACGGCATAGGAAATGAATTTAAAACCACGGGTTTCATCAAACCGTTGTGCAGCTTTGATGAGACCTAAATTGCCTTCGTTAATCAAGTCTGGCAGCGACAGTCCCTGATTTTGGTACTGCTTGCTAACTGACACTACAAAACGAAGATTCGCTTTTACCAATTTATCCAGCGCGCGTTGGTCGCCGCTGCGGATGCGCTTGGCCAATTCCACTTCATCTTGCGCGCTGATGAGTTCAACTCGTCCAATGTCTTGCAAATACATGTCCAACGACGCGGTTTCGCGGTTGGTAATCTGCTTCGATATTTTTAACTGTCTCATGGTATTTAGGCGTTTCTCATAAATACGAAGAGAACGGTGGGGACGTTGGGTGGGTTGGTGATGGCTTAGCGAATGGTCTGTTTGAGATAATGAACGGCAGGTTTGGTTGAGTAAGCCGTTGTTGAAAAGAACTTGCCCTTTTGGCACAAAATGACCACTGTTGCAACCTAAAAATCTGCGAAATTTCGGATGTGTTAAAGCGGTTACAGATTAGCAATTTTGCACTCATCGAAAAGCTGGACATTTCTTTTCCGGGAGAGCTTTCGGTCATTACCGGTGAGACAGGCGCGGGCAAGTCCATTTTTATCGAGGCGTTTTCATTGGTCCTTGGCCAACGGGCCGATTCTGGTTCCATTCGCAAGGGGGCTAAGAAATGC
>CANGWA010000209.1 GCA_947457335.1 Sphingobacteriaceae bacterium | reverse complement strand
TTGGCTTGTAAGCGAGCAGGGTTAATACCTTTTTCTTTGACAAGATAATCTACGCAGGATTGAGCACGTGCTTGTGACAACTCCATGTTTTTGTCGGCATCGCCACGGCTATCGGTGTGTGAGTTCAACTCCACTACGATTCCAGGGTTAGCATTCATTAAGTTATACAGATAATTCAATGAATCTTTAGAACCTTCTAACAACTCAGCGCTACCCAATGCATAACGTACTTCCGGCATGCGTGGGTTTGGCACTACTGGCATTACAGCGAAATCCGCTTTGAAGTCTTTTGATTTATCTACACCTACCGTTGAAATTACACGCTGATCTTTATTAGCGAGGAATTGTGAGTGAGATGTTGATTTTGAATTCGCATCAGTTTGAGCAGTACAAGTGTAGGTTGTGTTTTCTTTAATACGGCAAGTGTACTGACCGTCTTTACCAGTTACTACTTCATACAAAGAACCATCACTGCCGAGAACTTTTACTTTAACACCAGCAACGGGTTCGTTTTTACCCTTGCCAGTATTGGGATCACCTTCAGAGATAACAATGCCTTTTGCGTTGAATGCCAATGGTGGAAGGTTGAAGCTCCAAATATCATCATCGCCCTTCCCACCTTCACGGTTAGAAGAGAAGTAACCACGGTTCTTTTTACCTTCGAAAACGATACCAAAATCATCGAATGATGAGTTGAGCGGGTATTTAAGGTTTTCAATTGGCTTATTCAATGCGCCACCAGCACCAACTTCAGTTACGAAGAGGTCTAATCCGCCCAATCCAGGGTGGTAATCTGAGGAGAAGTAAAATTTCTTACCGTCATCAGAAACAGACGGGTAAGACTCTGTACCTTCTGTATTGATATTTGGACCAGCGTTTTTGGGCTGACCCCAAGAATTGGTTTTCGCATTGAAAGTACAATACCAAATATCTGATCCACCGTATCCGCCGGCCATTTTAGAAACGAAGTACAATACAGTTCCATCTGCAGATAAACAAGGGTGACCAAATTGAACAGTGTCATTTACAAAAGGAAGCAAAGTTGCATCGCCCCAAGTACTACCTTGTTTTTTGGCCATATAAAGACCGCACTTGTTGACTTTGTTCTTCTCTTCTGGGCAACGTGTAAAGAAAAGCATGTCACCTTTCTTACTAACCCAAGCACGAGCCTCGTTTACAGGAGTTGAAACCGAAGGAGGAAGCAACACGGGAGTAGACCATTTGCCATTTTTATCGAGTTTTGACTCGTAAATATCATAGTGATTACCACCGCTATTCAGTTCCTGACCACCCAATGAGCCATCGCGGTTAGAAGTGAAGTAAATGCTTTGGTACTTCTTGTCACTAAAACAAGGTGCGAAATCGCGCTGTTTAGAGTTCAATAATTGAATGTTTTCAATTTTGTAACGCATTGGAGCGTCTACCCATTTCTGAGCCAGCTCACATGATTTTATGCCAATATCGGCACGCTTTGCGTTACCGCCTTTATTCTTATAATTCTTGAACTCGACAATCGCCTCAGGATATTTCATCTGAGCTTTTAATACTTCAGCCAATTCCAGGTATACATCTGGATTGTCAACTCCAGCAGCAATTGATTTTTGAAGGTTGGCTTCAGCACCTTTGTAGTCGTTAATTTCGCGGCAAGCAGCACCCATTTTGTAGAGAACGTAGCCTCTTTTTTCTTTGGGCACACTACCGTATGCGTCTTTGTATTTGTTTATAGCATCGAAATACTGGTGCGCATCATAAGCCTCGTCGGCTTTTTGAAGTGCGCGTTGGCCAAACGCCGAGAGGGAGAATGCAATGGTAGCTACAAGTGCAAACGTGACCTTCGTGATGTTTTTCATACGTGCAGATTAGGATTAGTCGGGTGCTAAAATAACGATTATTTTTAAAAACTTTAAAAAAAACCAAATTTTCCCAAGATTTTGCCTTTAAGGGTGATTTAATCTTAGGTAACTTTTTCATCAATTTTTCGAGTTACTTTGCAACTCCCGATTGTGGCAGGCATTTATCTCCATATCCCCTTCTGCCGAAAGGCTTGTCATTATTGCGACTTCCACTTCAGTACGCAACTGAACTATGTTCCCCGAATGGTAAAAGCAATGGCGCAAGAATTAACCACGCGTTCGTCTGAGTTAATGGCACCGATTCAGACCATTTACTTTGGAGGGGGAACGCCAAGTTTGTTAGGGGAGGAGGAATTGGGATATCTTTTATCTACCATCCATCTTAACTACTCTAGTGAAGGCCCCATGGAGGTGACTTTGGAGGCCAACCCTGAGGATCTAACCGAGGACCGTTTGGCAGTTTGGCGAACCCTTGGGATTAATCGTCTGAGTTTAGGGTTACAAACCTTAAATGACGCTGAATTGTCTTGGATGAATCGTGAACACGATAGCCAAAAATCATTAGATGCTGTTAAAATGGCTCAAAAAATGGGTTTTGACAACATAACGGTGGATTTGATTTATGGAAGTAAATTCCAAACCCCCCAAACCTGGCAGCAAACCATTCAAGCCATTATTGAATTGGGGGTACCTCATGTTTCGGCCTATAATCTCACCATTGAATCGGGCACTGCTCTTGGAATAAAAGTGAAAAAGGGGCAGGAGCCTGAAATTGATGACGAGTTAAGTAGTGTTTTGTTTACACTATTGGCTGAAGAACTTACGGCCGCGGGCTATGAACAGTATGAGATTTCAAATTTTGCCAAGCCCTTTTGTCGTTCTCGACACAATTCGAATTATTGGAAGGGAACTCCCTACTTGGGAATAGGGCCATCTGCCCATTCTTTCAATGGTCAAGTTAGGCGTTGGAATGTGAGCAATAATCATCTGTACATGAAAGCCATTGAATCTGATCTAACATTCAGTGAAGAGGAATTCATTGATTTGCGCACAGCATTTAATGAATACATCATGACTGGGCTTAGAACGCTAGAAGGATGCAATTTGGATGAGATGACGAAACGATTTGGCCCTGAACGAACGGCATCCTTTATTAAGGGTATGCAGCGTTATGAGGGGTGTTACCTTGTTTCAGGAAGGAGCATACGCCTAAATCAAAAGGGCAGGTTGTTAGCAGATAAAATTGCGTCCGATCTATTTGTTCTCTAAGAAACGTTTAATCAGTAGGTCGCTGTTGTCTATACTTTGCCTAAGCCAGCTAGAAAGTACTCGGGTTCTATCGGTTGCTGTAAGCCGGTAATGGATATCGGATTTTCTTAATCGATTCGTCAATTCATACAGACATAACGCAGCACTGACACTGATATTAAAGCTTTCTGTAAAACCATGCATTGGAATTTTTACAAAAGCATCGGCCACTTCATTTACTTCTGCAGAAATCCCTGTCCGCTCCGTACCAAACACCAAAGCGAAGGGTTGATGGATATCCAACTCATTAATTGTAGTCTTTGCATGAGGGCTGGTGGCCACTATGCGGTAACCTTGTGATTTTAAGTTGACGAGAATGTCTTTAGTAGATGATTTTCTTGAATCGTGTTGGTACACATCCAACCATGTACTACTCCCTTTTGCAACAAGATGGGAGATACGCATAGAATTTCTGGCTTCGATATAATGAACGTTTTGAATGCCAAAGCAATCACATGACCGAAGGACTGCGCTCGAATTATGTGCTTGATAAATATTTTCAAGAACCACTTGAATGTGGTTCGTTCGTTCATTTATTACTTCCTGAAAACGGTTCCAACGCGATTCGGAGATAAACTGTCGCAAATAAGCAATTAGCGCCTCTGCGTCATGAGGGGTCATAAGCCGGGTTTGCGTTCAAATACAAAAATGACGTTTTGACCTTTTGGCTGATAAGTTAGTGCATCCTTACCCCAAGCATAATTGCTATTTAAACTACCATCTGGCATGTCAACAACACCAATGATCTGGTAGTTGTCCATCAGGTATTTATTGGCCCATTCAAAAATATAGTTGTCGGTATTCGGTTGCACAAGCAAGGAAACACTATGACGGGCAAATACGAAGTATTTTGGTTTGGCTTTTTCAACATCTCGTACATATTCACGTTGCCACTGCTTGTGCTCTGGAACACTTTCAACCACTGCTGCGAAATAGGCGTGGCGGGTTGGGCATTTCTTCTTCATGTAGAAGTAGATCTGTGGCTCAGATCCCATAAAGATGACTTGGTCTTCAGGTTTAGCAACCGTTTCGAGGTAATTTGCAATGGCAACTGTTTCCGGAAAAGGATTATTGCCATAAACCAAGCGCATAATCAGATCATAATTTGGGTTGAAATAGTAATCTTTTAAACTCAAAGTAAGTCCCTCCGATTTCTTGTTCAAATGCATAAAGGTGAGTACGACAAACAATCCTACATACCCCAAGCGAATCGTTCCCGCTGATTTCATTGAGCCCACCAAGTTGCTTACCATGTAAAAAGTGATTCCTGACAAAACGGCCAATCCGGGCACCAATTGGATCCAGTAGTGTCCATAAAAGAAGTAACCTGGAACAATCATCAGTGAAGAAAATGCTGCTAGGGTCACAGTTATGAGTTTGATTCGCCAGGGTATGGATTTTATCAGCACTATAGCCAGTGCAAACATCCCTTGGTACCAAAAGAGTTTGTGATTATTTAAAATCGCGTCACGGCTATAGCCAAAATACTTTATGCCTTCAGAAAAAGGCACTTTATTGACATAGTTTTTTGGAATATCATATGTCCAATAAATCATGTCCTTAAAAGCGCCTTTCATCGCAATAAGTCCAAACATCAGTAAAAGCACAAAAGTTGCCCCACCCATATATGGCAGTAGGGTTTTGAGAAGATTCTTCCAATTGCGGTCACTGTTAAAGAAAAAGTCAATGAGGATAGCGACCCCTCCCCATAACATGATAAACAAGCCAGTTGTTTTTGTCATGAAGGCTGCTCCCAAGGCAAGACCCATGCATCCATATAACCAAACTTTTTTTGTACTTGAGGCATAAGCGTAAAAGAATATACCCATTGCAGAGAAGAAAGCGACGCCGTGTTCGGCTTGCACAGTAAAGCCGCTGAGGTTAGGAGTTAAAGATACAATGGCGAATGTGATTGCTGAAATAGCAGCTGCATA
>CANGWA010000208.1 GCA_947457335.1 Sphingobacteriaceae bacterium | reverse complement strand
TTCACTCTATGGAAACAATAAAAAACCCAAAGCCGAACAATTGACTGGTGTTGATATCGTGGTCTTTGACATACAGGATGTAGGCGTGCGCTTCTATACTTACATTGCTACCATGACCTATGTAATGGAGGCATGCGCCGACTTAGGAATACCAGTTATTGTATGCGACCGTCCCAACCCAAATGGATTTTATGTGGACGGACCTGTTATGGAAAAAAATTGTACTAGTTTTCTAGGCCTTCACCCTGTTCCCATTGTTTATGGGCTTACAATTGGTGAATATGCAAAAATGGTCGTTGGCGAAAAATGGCTGAACTCTGCTAAACCTTGCTCACTCACTGTTGTCCCCCTACTCCGTTACATTCGAAAAGCCAGTTATGAATTACCAATTCCTCCCTCACCCAATTTAAGAGATGCCGAAGCAGTTATACTCTATCCTTCACTTGGACTATTTGAAGGGACGATTATGAGCCTAGGACGCGGGACCTCAACACCCTTTAAAGTGGTGGGGCATCCCGAATACAGTGATACAAGTTTCTGTTTTGTTCCCGCTCCCAGCGCTCTTAACAACAATCCCCGTTATAATCGAAAGCGGTGTTATGGCATGAATCTTAAGGGAAACGCTTATGTTTATCAACATCCAGGAAAACTACAATTATCCTGGTTGATTCAGGCCTATCATACCACCAAGGTGCGACCATTTTTTGAGGGGACCTTTAACCAACATGCAGGAAACACCAGACTTAGCGAAGAAATAATGGGTGGGCTTAATGAGAAAAAAATCCGTAATGGCTGGGAAAAAAATTTACAGAAGTATAGACTCGTCCGAAAAAAATATTTGCTTTACCCTGATTTCAATTAATTTTGAAAAAGGCTTGTCCCGTTCATTCATTTTGTTTAAGTTTGTAAAAGAATAATTAAACAATGGCATTTTATCACATAACGGATCTCGAAAAGCTAACGGGAATAAAAGCCCATACCATACGCATTTGGGAGAAGCGTTATGATGTAATAAAGCCACACCGAACAGACACTAACATCCGTACCTATGATGATGAGCAAGCGCGTAAGTTGCTTAACATTGCTACATTGCTGAGAACGGGGATGAAAATTTCAAGAATCGCTGAGTTGAGCGATCGCGAAATTTCCGCATTAATAACGCGTATTCACGACCATGCACCAGAGGATGTCATCTGTGATACTTTCATAAATGAATTAATTTCAGCGATGCTCAAGTTCGATGAGGCGTCGTTCGAGAAAGTATTCTCATCGTCTGTAACCCGCTACGGCATCTTCAATGCCATGCTCAATGTTTTTTATCCCTTTCTTGTGAGGACTGGTATTTTATGGACTGCAGCAGAACTGTTGCCGGTACAAGAGCACTTTGCCAGCACCATCGTGAAACGGAAGTTAATGGCAGCCATTGATGGATTGCCCATTGCAACAAAGAAAAATAGAAATTACCTTTTGTTTCTGCCGCCAGGAGAATGGCACGACAATGGCTTGCTCATGGCAGAGTACCTGCTTCGCTCTAAAGGCTACCCGACCCTATCGTTGGGGCAAAATGTTCCTGTAGAAAATTTAAAATTTGTCGTTTCTGCTGTTAAACCTACTCATGTACTCACTTTTTACGTCGCTCGACAAGACATTCAAAAGATTAAAAAAGAAATCAGTCAAATGACGAGCGTTGATCCAAAGGTCACCATTTTGATCTCTGGCAGCCCCAACATCCTTGCCGAACTCAAAGACGGTAAGAAATACACTTTATTGCATACACCGGCAGACTTGGCTGCCCTTCTCTAATACCAACAAGATATTAACGATTTGCAAATTTTAAGACAAATCTTGTTGACGTCCTTATATTGTTGAATATTTTTGTATAAAACTTAAACAGAATGAAACGCGTCACCATCATCGGCGGAGGATTTTCAGGATTATCAGCCGCTTGCTATTCAGCCAAGCATGGCCACGAGGTGACCTTGCTAGAAAAAAACAGCACCATTGGTGGAAGGGCGCGTTTCTTCAACCGCGATGGCTTTACGTTTGACATGGGGCCGAGTTGGTACTGGATGCCGGATGTCTTCGAAAAATTCTTCAATGATTTCGGAAAAACAACCAGTGACTTTTACAACCTCACCAAACTCGATCCTGGTTTCCGTATTCACTTTAGCCACAAACCACCTCTTAATGTTCCAGCCTCCAAGGAAGAGCTTTATTCCACGTTCGAAGCGATTGAAAAAGGAAGTGCTTCCAAACTGAAGACTTTTTTAAAGGAAGCTGAATTAAAATACGATATCGGCATGAGTCAGTTAGCCTACAAGCCTTCTGTTTCTTGGTCGGAGTTTATGAATCCAGAAGTGCTTTCTGGTGTTTTAAAAACCAAGTTCTTCTCTTCTGTGCGTAACACGGTTCGTAAAACCTTTAAAGACGAACGCCTTGTCGCCTTAATGGAATTCCCCGTTCTCTTCCTAGGCACCAAACCGCAAGATACGCCTTCACTGTACACCCTCATGAACCACGCGGCCCTCACGCAGGGTACTTATTACCCAATGGGTGGCATGCTAAAAATAACAGAAGCCTTTGCCAATCTCGCCAAATCTTTAGGGGTCACCATCATCACCGATTGCAATGTTTCGCACATCAGTGTTACGGATGGCTCCGTTAGCACGATTGAAACCAACAAAGGGGTTTTTACTGCCGACGCCGTAATTGGATCGGCCGATTACCATCATATTGAACAGCATTTGCTTGATAAACCATACCGTAATTACGACGAAAAATATTGGAAAGGCAGAACCCTTGCACCTTCAGCGTTGATCTATTACATCGGTGTCAACAAAAAAATAAAAGGGTTAACTCACCATAACTTGTTTTTTGATGCGAATTTTGAAAAGCACACTGGAGAAATTTATGATCACCCCGCTTGGCCAGAAGACCCTTTGTTTTATCTCTGCGCACCTTCGGTAACTGATCCACATGTAGCGCCAAAAGGACATGAAAACCTCTTCGTGCTCATTCCTGTGGCACCGGGCTTAGATGACACCAAGGAAGTACGCGAAAGTTACCTCAGTGGCGTCATCAAACGCATTGAAAAAGAAACGGGCGAGTCCATCGCACCGCATATTTTATTCAGTCAGCCTTACAGCATTAGTGATTATGTTAAAGACTACAATGCCTTTAAAGGCAATGCCTATGGACTAGCCAACACCTTGTTCCAAACTGCAGTCCTTAAACCCTCCATAAGAAGCAAAAAAGTTAAGAACTTGTTCTACGCAGGTCAACTTACCGTACCAGGTCCAGGTGTGCCACCTGCGATTATTTCCGGTGAAATCGCTGCAGGACAAGTTACCAAATATTTAAAACAAAAAGCCGCATGAAACAGTTATTCGACAAAGTGTCCGCCCGCACCAGTAAGGTTGTCACGCGTACCTACAGCACAAGCTTTTCTTTAGGAATTTTTTGTCTCGACAAAAAAATACACGAAGCCATTTATGGTATCTATGGCTTTGTGCGTCTAGCCGATGAAATTGTTGACTCTTTCCACGAATATGATAAAAAAGCATTATTGGAAGAGTTGAAAAAAGACACCTGGTTGTCCATTGAAAGAGGCATCAGCCTCAATCCGGTGCTCAACAGTTTTCAGCAAGTAGTCAATCATTATAAGATTGAGCATGACCTCATTACCTGTTTTTTGAATAGCATGGAGGCTGATTTGACCCAACAATTTCATGATCGCGAGTCATTTAATACTTATATTCTTGGCTCTGCAGAGGTAGTAGGATTGATGTGTCTACATGTTTTTACAGAAAACAATAAGGCGCTCTACCGTCACCTTAAGCCTTCAGCTATGCGATTGGGCGCAGCATTTCAAAAGGTAAATTTCCTTCGGGACATGCGCGCAGATTTATTGCACCTAGGTCGCGCCTATTTTCCAGACGTAGACATGACCCGTTTCAGTCAGTTTGACAAACTACGTATAGAGGCAGAAATTGAAGAGGATTTTAAGGAAGCGTTAAAGGGAATTAAGCAGCTGCCCCGCTCCTCGAAATTCGGCGTTTACGTTGCTTATGTTTACTACTACTCATTGTTCAGAAAAATAAAAGAAACCTCCCATAGTCACATCATGTCGGCGCGCATTCGCATCTCTAATCCCCGCAAACTGGGATTGCTGGCGACAACTTACCTCCGACACAACATGAACTTACTGTGAAACGCATTGCTTTTCTTATACTGGCTCTATATTACCTGACACTCTCTGGTCAGACCACGAATGTTCAGTCTTTCAGAAAGCTCTTGTATGAATCATATGGCAATGAATCAATCGCCCGTAAGTTTCACAAAGAAACACGCTTTATCACCAATACGCACCCTGCGATCCTGCAAGGCTTCAAATCCATGTCAGAATTCATGCTGTGTGCACACCTAAGCGCTCCTTGGGATCAACTTAGTCTTTTCTATAAGGGAAAAAATCAACTGGAAGCAGCAATTAAAAGTGATCCCCACAATGCAGAACTGCGTTACTTCCGATTCATTACTCAAACCAACGTACCTTCTATTCTGGGCTATAAAAATGATATAGAAAGTGATAAAATTGTATTAATTGCTTTCTTGAAGGCCAATTCAGGTAGATCGGAACGGGACCATGATTTGTTTATTCGCATTAAGAATTATTTATTGCAATCATACTCTTGCGATGAAAACGAGAAAAAATTGATCCGTAACTTGTAGCCATGGTAGAAGAAGTCATATTGGTCGATGAAAACGATGTTGCCATTGGCGTTATGGAAAAACAGCAAGCCCATCAGCAAGGTTTGCTGCACCGCGCTATCTCCGTTCTTGTATTCAACACCAACGGTGAATTGCTCTTACAACAGCGCGCAGCTCACAAATACCATTCTCCATTACTGTGGACTAATACTTGTTGTAGTCACCCCCGCCCTGGTGAGTCTACTGAAAATGCCGCTACCCGTCGTCTCATAGAGGAAATGGGAATGAGCACTGACCTAGAAAAAAAATGGTCATTCACCTACAAGACCTCCTTTGAAAATGGTTTGATTGAACATGAATTCGATCACGTCTATTTTGGTCATACAGA
>CANGWA010000207.1 GCA_947457335.1 Sphingobacteriaceae bacterium | reverse complement strand
TTTGGCCTCAGCGCAAATAGCAAGCATTCGGGGTATACCTTTGCCCCACAAATCCAGGTATCCCGGTCCATCCGCGTGAAAAAAAGCTTAAAGATTGAGCCATTTGTTGGCGTGGGCATGACCTTTACAAAAGAAGACGGCTATACTGAAACGGACGCCGCTCCACTTAATCTCGTCATAAAATCACATACAACAACATTGATCCGCAGTGAGTTTGGTGCGAATTTCCTGAAGCTTCTTAGCAAGGATGATCAAGGTAGTTTCCGCCTTAAGGGTAAGTTGAGTTACCTGAACAAGTATGTTTTGGATGGTATGGAGACGGCATTTGGCATTCAAGGCGTAGCAGGCTTGTTTACAAGTCAAGCTGGCAATAAGATGAGACACCTACTCTCCCCCGGTGCGGGCCTTGAGTACGTCTCAACCAAAGGGTGGTCCCTCTCTGTCAATTATGAAGGACAATTAGGAAAAGGTTACATGGGGCATATGCTGATGATGCGATACCGTCAAAAGTTTGGAGAGAATCGCCCCTCCGATGGTGGCGTTCTTCCCAATAATACAAGCGGAGGATTGAGCAGTGATGTGAGCGCGGTTGAAACAACGTCACCTGCTATTGATAAAATGGGGGTTGTTGAGACGGCTCCACCACCCACTGACAATGAAAAAAGTATTGCTAGCCCTCAGTAGAAATCCAATATCTGTGTTTCTTCTAAAAAATACTTCCCAAAACTAATATTCCTCGTTTTCTAAGACGAATCTGGCACGGAAATTGCATCATTAATTCCGTAAATGGACGCATGAAGCGTCTTAATTTTAACACCACAAGATGTGAGGATATTATGACCGAACTTTCAGCAACCACCAACCTCAGCTCAATGACAGCCCGTCGTTTTGCTGAACGTAACAGTAACCTAGCAGCACGGGCAACGGCTGATCTTGCCTCTGGTACGATTACATCCGATCCATCCCGCGCACCTTCTGAATCTGCGATTGAAGCACGTTTGAACTCAAAGTTGTCAATTCAAGCAACGGCGCAAAAAAACGCCAGTCAGCTTACAACATTGATTCAAATGGGTACAGGTGCTCTTAAAACACTTCAAGACATCACTTCACGTATGCAAGCCTTGGCAACACAGGCAAACAGCGACGGTGTCGACGATGCAACACGTGCCATGCTTGATCAAGAATATCAACAGCTTCTTGCTCAGATTGACTTTACCGCACAAACGACACGTTGGGGTGATACCCAGATTCTTAACGGATCCGCAACCTCAGCAACAACGGCTTTGGGCGCTGTGACAGAGGCATTCGGCACCTTAGTCGCTCCAACAACCACGGCAAACTCCTTCAGCACAACCTACACCGCAGGAAACACTCAAGGTGTTATTGATGGTGTCGTAACGGATGCAACAGTTGTTGCAAACGGTGGTATGTATGATGTGACCGTTGTAGTTGGTGGTAAAACCTTTAAAAGCACAGTGGCTGCACCGACAAACGCTGGCACACTTACTTTGACTAACGTTAAAGATGGCACAAGTGCCATTGGTTTTACCTATGGTGCTGCCGGTGCATCTATGGGCACAGCAGCAGTCTTCCAATCAAACCTTCGTGAATTACTTGGGGTTGATACTGGATCGAAAGCCGTTGCAACATCCACTTCCGTTGCGCTGTTCACAGGTGTGACTTCAGTTACAGCTGGTGCAGCTGCAGCTTCTGGAACTTATGCGTTAACGTATACAGTGAGCGGTTCAACGGGTACATTCCGCATTAGTGACGGTAACAACGTTTCAACTGCAACCATAGCAACATCCGCAACGAGTGGTACGGTCGCGATTGGAAACTTCTCGATCGCTCTTTCGGGATTCACCGGAACTTCAAGCTTTACTAACCAAGCAATGTTTAAAGTTACCAACACATCAAACATGACCATGACAGGTCAGATTGACTCTGAATCCACTGACACTCTCAGCGTGGTCTTCAGCTCAACAAACTCAAGTTCATTGAGCTTAAGTGGTGGTGACATTAAATCGAAAACGACTGCAGCAACTGCTCAAACCAATCTGAAAGCTGCGGCATCAACCATCAGTAACTTGATTGCTCAGCTCGGTGGTAAAAGAAGCCAGCTCGACTTCCAAGTTGAAAACCTTAAAATTTCACAGGCAAACAACGCCGCAGCAAAATCCGCAGTTGTGGATACTAACATTGCTGAAGCAACGGATCGCTTAATGAAGTTTAAGGCATTGTCCGGCATTGCACAGTCTGTGTTCTCTCAAGCAATTCAGAACACACAGAACCTTGCAGACCTTCTAGCACGTATATAGGCAAATTTTGCCTCATTCAACACTGAGGTGGGAAAATTTTTCCCACCTCCCCTATTGTAAGAGGTAAACAATGGCAGTAAATTCCCTTGGAGCAAATTCCTCTGGAACTTCACCATCCCCCAGCTCGAGTCTTCGGGTTAAAAAAGACGAATATGGCGGAGTCCACTATTCCGTAGCAAAATCACTTAATAGCACAAAAATGGATCCCAGCGAATACGCTGATGCCATGGCCGGCATGAAACGCGCCGAAGCCCAACAATATACTGACAAAGTCAGCAGTAACCTAAATATTATTTCTCAGCTCAAAGAGTTAAAAAATAAACTAGCAGCCGTTCAATCATCCGCTCAACAATTAGCAAATTATCTCGGTGCAGATGCCAATGCTGCAAACCTATGGAAAGAAAAGCTTCCATCAACCCTTGTCGATACCGTGACCGGAGCCACTGTGGGGCAGCTTGTTAAAGTAACCGCTACAAAAGATGCATCCATTGGGAATTTCACCCTCCAAGTGACGCAACTCGCCTCTTCGGACTTTAAGAAGAGTACGTTGGTTACAATAAGTGATCCAACGACCCCCCTTGGATTTTCGGGAAACCTTAACATTGGTGGGCAAGCCATTGCCGTGTCAGCAGGACAAAGCCTCAACGATATCATGAACACCGTGAATCAGCTTTCGTCCACAACAAATGTCAAAATGTCCGTTATCCCCATTGATGGCACCAATTATACCTTTCAATTGACCTCAACCTTACTTGGAGCCCCCATTGATATTAGTGCATCGGATGCTCCCCTTGCCACCTCATTAGGCCTTGTAAAAGATACCGTTGTTGATGCTGATACTCTCAATCTTCAAATGACTTACAATGGACAAACGATAAAGAGAACGTCGAGTAATCTTGTATCAGATCTTATCCCCGGCATTACCATTGAGGTTTACGGAAAAACAACGAATCCTGTTATCGCAAAAATTGATTATGATCGTATCAGCATACAAAAGGGAATCTTCACACTTGTTGATTCTTATAACGATCTTCAAAAATTTGCCAAAGAGCAGACCAAGAACAATGTCGACGGCACACCTGCCGAAGGTGCGTATCTTCATAAATCCAATGCTTTGCAATCTGCACTGCAATCCGCAGCAACAATCCTAACATCCTGGGTCAATAGCAATTCCACACTACCACTGAACAACCTCGGGGCCATTGGTCTTAATGTTGGGCAATCCACCTTTGATAGCGCCTCGAAGACAATGACGGGATTTTCAAGGGATATTGCCATTGATCAGAATAAAATTGACCAACTTATCAACAGTGACAAACTTTCCGATGTCATGACTGTGTTGGGAAATAAGGCAACATCATCCAATGCTTACTTCACCGTTTACGGCATTCCTAATTTTCAAAACGCAAGCAATGTTGAGACAACAGAAGCTGGATGGGATGTTACCGTAAGCCTGCAAAAAGTAGGTGGTGTTGTTACAGCATCTTTTTCAGACGGGACAACAACCACAACGGCGACTTTAGTCGGCGACAACCTGATCGCAGGAACAGGGGGCGGTGTTATTCAAGGCCCCGTGGGCAGCATTTTTGAAGGATTTTCCATCGGTGTGAAAGCCAGTGTTGTCACAGGACTTGTTAATAATGGCGCCGCCGCAACAACAACGGTAAACGCCACACAAGGAATTTTCGCAGCCCTTGAAAAATCCATGGGCTCCTTTCTTGCTCAAAAAATTGGGGCCATCGATGTTGAAATCGAACAGCTTGAAACACAAAACAAACGTAGCACCGATGCGGCTAACACCCTTGAGTCCCAAGCAAAAAAAGAATATGACCGTGTCCTTAATTCCTTTAACCAAATTCGTTTAATGGAAGCACAATTTGAACAATTCACTAAACAAATGGAAGAAATCATGGCGCTGCTGACGGCACGTCGCTAAACCAAACACCTTAACAAAGAAAGAATGATCCCCATGAACAAGTCCATGCAACAATACAAAAAATCCCAATCCCGGATGCGAGGAAGCACAGAACTTGTTGCCATTCTATTTCAAAAGTGTGCCCATTATGTTGACTTAATGGGAAAGAACATCCAACAAAAGGAATACTATGAGCGCTATCTAAACGGCGAAAAGGTAACCTTGATGTTGACGCAGTTGATGGCGTCCCTTGATGAAGAGAATCCCCAGACAAAAAATTTCTCAGAAGAGCTTCGGCGTTTTTGCTATTTAATGATGTCCTATATTACGGAGATTAATCAAAAGGAACGCTTCGATCTTTGCCTCAAAACCTCAAATTTACCGCGGGAAATGGGCGATATTTGGCCCACTGTGAAAAAGAGTACTCCCTAGCACTATTTTTCCCTATGATAGGAAAAAACAAATCAAATCCTGGCCATAATGCTTATTCATCAAGGGCATAAACTTGAAAAGTGCATCAAAGACCTCTTAACCTCCGGGAGTAATTTTATTGCCTGTGATACGGAATTTATTCGTCAGAAAACTTTTTATCCCGAACTGTGCCTGATTCAATGTGCTGTGCATGAGCATACCTTTCTTCTGGATGCGTTGGCGTTAAACGCAGATTTATTTGAGCCCCTCTTTTTTGGTCACTCTAAGACCTTGCTGTTTCATTCTTGCAAGCAAGACCTTGAAATCGTTTATCATCTTTATGGAAAACTGCCTCCTCTTATTTTTGATAGCCAAGTTGCGGGGCAGTTTTTGGGCCTTGGCGAAAGCATTGCCTATGACGGGCTTGTGAAGCATTACCTTGGGTTAGAGATCGATAAATCCCAACAGCATACCGATT
>CANGWA010000206.1 GCA_947457335.1 Sphingobacteriaceae bacterium | reverse complement strand
GGTATCCTTGGTGGAGCCGCCGTGGTGTTTTTTGCCTTCATAGGTTTTGACGCCGTGTCTACAGCCGCGCAAGAAGCCAAGAATCCTAAGAGAGATATGCCCATCGGTATCCTCGGATCGCTAATTGTTTGTACCATTTTGTATGTTCTCTTCTCGCATGTTTTAACGGGGGTTGCACATTGGTCTGAATTTGGTGCAGCAGGCAAAGAGGCTTCTGTGAGTTATGCCATTAATAAATATATGGTAGGTTACGAATGGCTTGGTAAAAGTGTCACCATTGCTATCTTGGCAGGATTTTCATCGGTTATCCTGGTAATGTTGATGGGACAATCTAGGGTGTTTTTCTCCATGTCCAAAGACGGATTAATTCCACCTGTGTTTTCGGCATTGCACCCCAAGTTTCATACACCTTACAAATCCAATGCCTTGTTATTTGTTTTTGTTGGATTGTTTGCTGCCTTTGTGCCAGGAAGTGTGGCAGGCGATCTCACCTCGTTTGGTACCTTGTTTGCTTTTGTTTTGGTATGTGCTGGAATTTGGATCATGCGGAGAAAACATCCAGAAATTAAACGTCCTTTTAAAACGCCTCTAGTGCCATTGGTGCCAATTTTAGGCATAGTGGTGTGTGGCTTTATGATCATAGCACTTGATAAGTTTACTTTGTTATCAGCTATTGTTTGGATGGTTGTAGGTCTACTGGTTTACTTTAGCTACGGTAATAAACATAGTAAACTTAAATCGCAAGATTGAGTGTAACTTTTTATACCATTTGAATTATAAGGAGAGGTGATGAAACATAGAAACAGACTACTCTCCTTATTTTTTTGCTTGTCTTTACTTTCTGTTAAGGCTCAAACCTCTCGACTGGTATTAAATTACCCGATCAACGCCTCTGATGTGTCACCTCATACCCAACGTCTTGACTCTCTTCTTCAAGCGACCAAGCAACAAGTGATTCAATTGGAAATAATTGGGTCAGCCGACTTTTTAGCTAATGTCGATTATAATCAAAAACTATCAGAATTAAGGGCGTACAAAGTGCGTGATTACCTGCTTTCAAGAACTGGTCCACCGCAGGTAACCGTCGTGAAATGTATAGGAAGAGGGGCTGCCTTGTCTAAGGACAATGGAAATAGGGAAGGGGATGCCACACAACGTGTCGTGGAAATATCGGTAACGGTAAAAACACCTCCTAAACGCGTTCCCGATACACGCCCCATTAAATTGCCCGACCCACCTGTCGCTAAACAAGATACTGCCGTTAGTCTGCAGCAACTGAGTCAAGCCGCAAAGGGCTCCACCATTCGTCTAAAAGGGCTATCGTTTATTCCTGGAAGTCACCGACTTCTTCCAGAAAGCAAACCTGTTTTAATGGAACTGTTGAAGACCATGAAGGAAAATCCCGAGCTGAAAATTGAAATTCAGGGTCACATTTGCTGTGTTGCTGATGCCGAAGATGGGTTTGATTACGATGCTGGCGATAGGCGACTGTCTGTAAACCGTGCAAAAGCGATCTATTTGTTTTTGATTGAGCAAGGGATTGATAAATCCAGATTATCTTACAGCGGGTTCGGGCATGCTCAACCACTGGTGTATCCTGAACGTTCTTCAGAAGAAGAACAACTTAATCGCCGTGTTGAGATTTTGGTGCAATAATCAACAGAGCTTCTGATAAGTTTGCCACCAGCGGTCAGGTATTTCATTATTGACCGCCGATTCGTAATCACGATAGCTGCAGGGTATTATGGTGTGCCGCTCAAAACGTAAGTCCTTTTGCGGTGGATAGGGAATTTCCATCCACCAGCGGTCACTTTTCTTGCTCTTGTAGAAATTGATTTCGTATTTTTCATCGTGCAAAAAGACATGAAAGCGGGTATAGTCCGGATTTGTTCTATTGGGAAAATCCGATTTTCGGGAACAATAGCCTTCAACGAAACACCAAATCATTTGTGCTGCAAGATGTGCCGTTTTACCCCTCATGTCGTGTGCCGGATTGAGTTCATATAGCCCAATAGAGGATAATTTATCGTTCATACCGGCGTACCGCATCATTTGACACGCTTCTTCAGCATAAAGCCCGTTTGGATTGGACTCAGCATGAGCTGGGGCATCCGCATGCTTAATCGCTGATAGATCAAATGTAAGCATATCCGCTTGACGTAATATTGGTTCCGCCTCCTCAATGTTGTCACGCACTTGTCCCAACCGGTATACATCAAAATACAATCGGTTCATCATTTCTAAACTCGCCTGGTCCACCAAGTAGGTTTGATAACCAACGTTACTATAATTGAATAAAAAGTTGGGTTGATGGAGGATGATTTTTCCCAGCCAAGCCTCGTTAGTGATGGCCTCTTGTGGGTCGCCCAAATCAAATCGACTATCGACAGATACCACATTGATGGTCTGTTCTAAATCCTTATAACCGAGGAATTGTGCGTAAGTTAAATCATTTGATCCACCAATTATCACCGGTACAATAGAGTTTCGAATCAGGTAGTCGATTGAACTCCGCAGAGCAAAGTAAGTGTCCTCTACCGTGTGCCCTGGCAGGATGTTGCCTAAATCCACCATCTGAACAGTGAATTTTCCTGCAAATAATTTGTAAAGGTAGTGGCGTACTTGATCCGGGGCGTCCTCGCTACCACTATTACTAACACTGTTTCTGCTTTCACATACACCAATTAAAGCAATTTGCACCCCTTCTGTAAGATCTGGAAAGCCAGAAGCATCGTGGGTGTTTATCAAGCTCCCGAACTGTGTCTCACTATAATGAAATCTTTTCAGTTCATCACTCACTGGCGTGAAAAAATGGGCAATATCGCTCATGACCTTTTTTTATCAAATGTAAACGCATGAGGCGTTAGTCTTCTAAATTCAAATAGGGAATATTAACACATGGTTTTTCGTAACTGGAAGGATATTTGAAAAACAATAGGTCCTGCTCAAGCAAGCAATGTGTAATTTAGATGCATGCTGGTCTATTCTGAGAAAAGAAGTAACCGACTCACCTATATCCTCAGAACACTCTTGTTAGAGGGGTTGGGCGTAGAATTTAAACAAACCACTGATGTGGTGGAATTCGGAGATTTTAAGGGACCAAAAATTGCATACGCCACGGGTGAATATCCAAATGCTATCCAAATAAAGCCTGAACCCATCTTATTTGAACATGGTATAAAGGACTATCATCTCGAAGTAAGCCAGCATCCTGCATTGTATCGGATTTTTTTTAAAAATTCTGGTAAGGATTTACCCTTTGATATTTTTGCAGCTTCTTTTTGGTTACTTAGCCGCTATGAAGAATACCTACCCCACAAAACAGATAAACACAATCGCTTCCAGTATAAAAATAGTCTAGCATATCAATATGATTTTCTTGATAAACCATTAATCAATTACTGGCTAGAGGCACTGCGTGAGCTGCTTCATCACCGTTTCCCTGAACAGCTGCTTCAAAAGAGGAAGTACAATTTTATATCCACTGTTGATGTGGATGCCGTTTACAAATATAAATTCAAAGGCTTTGTGCGTTCTGTTGCGGGACTTGTATCAGACAAACAATTTTCAAAAATGCGTCGGCGCTTGAGAATCATGCTTGGTCGAGAAAAAGACCCTTTCGATTGTTATGACTTTATATTGGAACTGCACCGTCAAACAAATAGCAAATTAGTTTTCTTTTTTTTATTGGGGGATTATGGGCCAAATGATAAGAACCATAGTGCCACCGATTTAAGGTTTCAGAAATTGATTAAACATGTAGCCGATTATGCGGTTGTCGGATTACACCCTTCCTTTCGGTCCAATGCAGAGCCACATCAATTAAGGGTCGAATTGTCCCGCTTAGGCAATATCACCCACCGTTTTGTGAACAGAAGTCGGCAACATTTTTCAATGTTAAGGTTCCCTGATACTTATTTTAACCTAGAGCAATCAGGTTTAACCAATGATTTTTCAATGGGCTACCCCGACCATAATGGTTTTCGAGCGTCTTATTGCTATCCCTTTAAGTGGTTTAATATTGATAAAGAAAGTGTATCTTCTCTAACGGTTCATAGTTATAGCGTTTCCGATTACACCCTGATTGAAGGAGGAGATCACACCGCTAGTCAAATGATGCATACCATCGAAGGACATATTCTTCTTATCAAAAAGTTTGGGGGCGAATTCGTTACTCTCTTCAGAAATGAAAACTTTACAAACGAAATTTGTGAAGTTTACGAAAAAATGGTGAAAGCCTCTGTTTTTAATGCATCTCCAGAAGAGCCGCTTTGATTACTGTAGTGATGCTGCTTATAATCATTTGAACGCCTATGCCCGTCACCAAAAAACCCATCACTTTCGAGAGGGAACTTAAACCGGCTTGTCCGGCAGAGCGCATTAGCCGTGGCGCATACTTGAAAACGAAATAGATGGAAATGCATACAATCAGTATGGCAACTATGGCCGATAAATCTTGAACCAAGGCCTCATCGGCTTTCTCACTTCTGTTAGAGTAAAGGGTAATCAAAAAGGACATGGAACCAGGTCCAGCTAACAATGGCATGGCTAAGGGCGAGAATGAAATATCTTCGCGCCCTTCCGATTCGCTAAGTTTATCCTTTATCTCTTTTTTATGAATTACATTCAATAATTGCCAACCCGATCGAAAGATGATTAATCCTCCAGCAACACGCAATGCGGGAATGGTTATGCCAAAAAAATTCAAAAGATAAACTCCGAGATAATAGGAAATGATGCAGATAACGAAGATGTAGATGCAGGTTTTCTTGAGCGTTGAAAGCTTATTTTCCTCTGGGAAATCTTGTGTTAAGCTAACATATACAGGGAGTGCGCCAAGGGGATTAATCAGTGAAAACAGACCAATGAGGATCGTCAAAAAGACAGCAGGCTGAAACATGGCGGCAAAAGTATTAAAATGCATTGGTTCAAACGGGTGGAACAAGTTAAGAAAAGAAAAACTATTTTTCTATTTTTGGGCAAATGGGATTAGATATTAAGAAATTTGGAATACGGGCTGCTTCAGCAGTCATTTTTGTCGCGGTTTTTCTCAGCGCAGTGTTGTATCACCCCATCACATTTTCAATTTTCTTTGGAGTAGTGGCAATTGGTGCGCTGTACGAGTATTTT
>CANGWA010000205.1 GCA_947457335.1 Sphingobacteriaceae bacterium | reverse complement strand
TACCAAATAATTGATCGCGGTTTTGATCGCCATAGAGTTCCTTCGGACGGGTGGTTTGCGCACTCAGTAAGATGTTGATTTGACTGAGTCCACCAATGCCTGTGAAGGTAAATACGCCCGCCTTCTTGGTTGGAAAGTTCAAGCGCAACGAGCCATCTTGATAATACGGTATGGCCGAAGTGCCCAAACTGATATTGATCGACCCAAACAAGGCCAAGGTCGAATAACGGTAGGTGGCCATGTAAGAGGAGCCCGTCTTTTTGTTAATCGGTCCTTCTAACGCAATCTCAGTGCCCAACACCCCCAATTGAAAGGTACGTTCGTGTTTCTCATTATTGCCATTGCGCATCTTTAAATCAAACACGCCCCCCAAGGCATTGCCATATTGCGCGGGAAAAGCACCCGTGAAAAATTCTGAATTAGCCAGGTACTTGTTATTGATAATAGACTGTGGTCCCCCTGCCGAGCCAGCTACTGCAAAGTGATTGGGGTTGGGAATATCAATGTCGTCTAAACGCCAAAGAAGTCCAGAGGGACTATTGCCCCTAATCACAATATCATTTCGTGAATCATTCGAGCCTTGCACCCCAGCAAAGTTCTGTGCCATGCGGGCAGGGTCTTGCCGTGAACCCGCATACCGTTCTGTTTCCTCAATGGAGAATGTTTTCATGTTCGACACCTGCATGTTACTCACCACATCGGTATCCTTTCCACTGGTCACCACCACTTCTTCCATTTGCTGCGCTGCCTCTTCCATCTCCACATCCAACACCATTTCCTTACCAGAAGAAATCACCACGCCGTTGAGGGGATAAGATTTATATCCGGTAAGCATAAACAAAAACGATTGTCGGCCGACGGGAATTTCAGCAAAACGAAAACGGCCTTCACTATCGGTTATGGCAAATACTTGATTAGGGCTTTTGAGGCGGACAATCACACCAGGCAAGCCAATACCAGATTCCTTGTCCGTTACTTTTCCTTTCACGACTTGGGACAGTTGCGCTTGTAGTATTCCTGCAAAAAAGAAAAAGGACATCAGTGCGAATGTCCTTTTAATAAGCTGGTGGTTGTTCAAAAGCATTCTTTGTGAGTTTGTTTTACAATGATGATAAAACAAATTCAGACTTAAAAGTCTTTTGAGGGGATTTATTCCACAATCGGAATTTTAAGGGTTTGCCCTACTGTTAGATTGCGGCTTTTCAGTTTATTGATCTCAACAATTTCATTGACCTGTACATTGTACTTGGCGGCAATACGGTAGAGGGTCTCACCGCTTCTCACCCGGTGATTGCGGTACTCTGGTTCCGCAGCAGGAGAGGGTGTTTGCACGGGTTCAGAGGGATTACCATAGGTGGTTACGGCTGCTGTTTGCACCGGTTTCTTTTCAGCGGTATAAACGACGAGTTTCTTGCCTGCGCGGGGTTGTTTTTTACCCAAATAGTTCCACGTTGCCAAATCAGCTATGGTTACACCATACTTCTTAGCAATTGTACTCAACCGCTCGCCAGAGCGCACAGTGTGAATATGTTTCACCTCCGTAATCTGGGAATTTTCTTCAGCAGCTTGTGCTTTAAGTGCTGCATAAATTTGCTGCTCGTTATTTAAAAAAGTTGCAATTTTTGTGCGTGGCAAGCACAGGGCATTCCCCCCCGCTGGCACCACGTTTTTGCGGTATTGCGGATTGAAGTACAACAATTCTTCCTCGCTTATGGTTAATGCCTGCGATAATTGGGTAAACGACATTTGTTCCTTTACCACTACTGTGTCGACTTCAAAATAGGTGCGACGCGGTAAAGCGGGATACAAATTATGTTCTGCACCATAAGTCATTACATAATTAGCAGCAATAAAGGCGGGCACATACCCTTGGGTTTCAGTTGGTAAATAAGGACGAATTTCCCAGTATGTTTTTTTGCCCCCACTTCTACGAATGGCTTTACTAATGGTACCAGGACCAGCGTTGTATGCGGCAAGAACCATTTGCCAATCGCCAAACATGGTGTACAACATTTTAAGGTATTCAGCAGCCGCAACGGTGGCTTTGTATGGATTACAGCGTTCATCTATATAGGATGTCACATTCAATCCATACATCTTTCCGGTAGGATACATAAACTGCCACAAGCCCACTGCTCCCGCCTTTGAACGGGCATAGGGAATAAGCGCACTCTCAATTACAGCCAAATGCTTTAGTTCTAGCGGGATGTTGTAGCGGTCTAGAATTTCTTCAAACATGGGGTAGTACAATTGTGCCATCCCCATCATCCTTTGCACGCTCTCGCGCTTGCGAACGGTGTAAAGTTGGATAAATCCCTTTACGTGTTCGTTGTAAACCAAATCAAACGGCGACAAAGCATCGAGTTTGGCCAACCGTGCTTGGTAAGTATAATCGTCGTAAACGGGAACAGAGTCCTCGGCAAACTTGTACTTGTTGTTTCTAGGAAATACCGGCTTATTGAAGGCTGTACTAAACATTTTCCTCGCCATCAAACTGTCGAGCATGTCTGCAACCGGAGCCTGTTCGCTCACTACCTGAGCATCCACGCTTGTCCCCAACGCCAGTAAAACCGGCAAAAGAAATATTTTTTTGAGTAGGTTCATCTCTTCGGTTTTACAATGAATAATTAAAAAAGCCCGATTCCGTTACAAAATAAAAAATCTCGTGACAGCCAAAAAGCGTTTTAACAAGTTTAAAGAATAATGCCCTACTCCTTTCTTTCCTTGTAATGGAATTGCTAACTTTGCAATGTGAACAATCCAAGGCCTGAACCCCCCATTGCAGAAATCGATAGAAGTCCTGTATTTCTTATTATTTCACTTATAGTAACTGTTGCGTTTGCCTGGCCCGCTTGGTTGATTATCAAGAGTGTAAACCCATGGGGATTTTTCATGATGGTACCAGCGCTCATCGCCGGTTTTCATGCGCTTTGGCTCATCCTCAATCCCTTTGCGTGGATTTATGAAGACCGCATCGAAATCCGACCAACCTGGTTTCATAACCATCTTTTCTATTTTAAGGACGTGACAGATGTACAACTAAAGAAAAACCATTTCTACCTAAAATTCAACGATGGTGAAGTGGAACGCATCACTATCAATGGCATTGCTGCCAAACAGAGTGCAACCTTGCTAAAGGTTTTTGGCGGAAAATAATTGCCAGTAACTTTTTCTTACCCCTCCCCTTATATAAACAGGTGACTGTTTAATACTGCATCAACGGTAGCACTTCCCGCCCTCCGTTTGTAGGTATTTTCGTCTAAACTTATTTTGAAATATGCTGAATTTCATTCTTCAGATCAGCGCTGCTGCTGATTCAATCGCCACCACCGGCATTCAAACGGCCGCTGCGCCAACCGAAACGCGCATCTCCCTCATTGAAATGATCATGAAGGGGGGGCCCATCATGATTCCCATGGCACTGCTTTTATTAGTAACTGTTTATATCGCAATCGAACGCTTGCTCGTGCTGGCCAAAGCTTCGCGCAAAAACGATGCCCTGCTACCAACGGTAAGGGACATGGTGCACAATGGTAATATTCAAGGTGCAGTAACCGCCTGCAGAGGCAATAACACACCAGAAAGCGAAATGCTAGCTCAAGGCATTAGCCGTATCGGACAACCTGTGCAAGAAATACGCACGGCTATGGACAAAGGTGGAGCGAACGAAATTGCCAAACTTGAAAAGAATTTAAACGTATTGAATATCATTGGTCGCATTGCGCCCATGTTTGGTTTCATTGGCACCATTATCGGGGTAATTACCATTTTCTACGACATCTCACTCGCAAAAACCGTTGAAATCGAAGTCATCTCCAAAGGGTTGTACCAAAAGATGATTACTTCAGCAAGTGGTTTAGTGGTTGGGGTACTGGCCTTCGTGTTTTATCACTGGATTAATGCGCGACTCGATAAACTCGCCCACCGCATGGAAGAAACGCAAATCAAGTTTCTCGACATGTTGAACGAGCCAACTCATTAATCCCTAAAACCTCTTCAACATGGGATTGCGCAAAAGACACCGGGAAGCAGAAGTGAGCACCGACTCACTCAACGACATTATGTTCTTCCTGCTACTGTTCTTTCTGATCTTGTCAACCATGGTAAGTCCAAACTCCATTAAAGTGAACTTACCTAAGTCCGATCCGAAAGTAACGCTTGAAAACACAAAAAAACCAATTCACTTGGCAGTGACAAAGGACCATAAATACTTTATCGACAATGTGGAAATTGGTAAAGAGCAAGTTGAATCCGTACTCACCTCTAAATCCGCTGCCTTAACCGAACCAACTGTTCTGATGCATCTGGACAAGGACTTGACCATTCAAGATCAACTCGACATCATGACGATTTGTTATAAACTGAACTGCAAAACAGTATTGGCTACCGCAGCAACACAGAAATAATCATGGAGCTTACACGGTCCGAAGAAAATAAATACAGAGCGCAATCCGGCGTCATTACAGCACTGCTGTTCACACTGATTTTACTCTTCTTGATTTGGTTCCAAATCGTAACCCCCAACCCTCCTTTTCCCGAATCGGGCGCTGGTGGTGGTGGACAGGAAATGGCCATTGGTCTCATGATGGCTGGAACGGAAGAGATGGATTATACCGATATGGGCACCGTTACCGATGTGGTAACAGAAAACACACCGGTGGAAGAAGAAATCATGACGAATCCGGATGGTGAAGTGGTACCAATCGATATACCGAAAGAAGATAAAAAGGATGATAAAAAAACGGAGGTCACCCCGGTTGAACCAAAACCAGATCCCGTAGTCATTAAACCGATTGAAAAAAGGGAGTCGGACAACATGGCCGATTTGTTTAAAAACAAAAAAGGAAGTGGGAAGGGTTCCAAAGGTGCCACGATGACCCCTGGTGAAGCAGGCGACCCAAATGGTGTTGCTGGAGGCACAGGGACCGGTGGTAGTGGCACCGGTAAAAATGGAGGAACAGGTGAAGGCGATGGCCCCGGTGGGCCTGGTCCCGGTTCTGGTGGTCCCGGTGGCGGTGGCATAGGTGGCTCTGGCTATAGTGCCAATCTCGCTGGAAGAGCGGTGGTGAACCCGCCTAAATTGCCAAAGGACACTAAGGAAGAAGGTAAAGTTGTGGTGGAGATCACGGTCG
>CANGWA010000204.1 GCA_947457335.1 Sphingobacteriaceae bacterium | reverse complement strand
GATAATGAGTTTATTGAGGTGAAAACGGGACTGAAGCCTGGTGATCTCGTGATAACTGCACCCTACACAGCAGTGTCGAAAACCCTGCGCGATAAAAGCAAGGTTAAATCAGTGAAAAAAGAGGATTTGTATAAAGCTGAGAAATAGTCCTTATTACTTAAGTTAATTCAAGTGGAAGAAGCCCCACTCATACTGTTATTAGAAACAGCCACTACCGTTTGTTCTGTTGGCTTAGCCCGTGGCAGCAATTTGTTGGCGTTAAAAGAGCTAGATGGTGCTTATTCACACGCTGAAAACCTGCATTTATTTGTTGAAGCCGTATTGCAACAAGCAGATGTAACTTACAAAGAAATAACTGCTGTGGCGGTGAGTAAGGGACCAGGTTCTTATACCGGACTCCGCATTGGCGTTAGCGCTGCCAAGGGGTTTGCTTTTTCGTTGAATGTGCCTTTGCTACTTATCGACACCTTGCAAGCAATGGCAGGAAGCCTTTTGATGGAAACTGATTCCCATTTTCTAGTACCCATGATTGATGCGCGACGCATGGAAGTTTATACGGCTGTTTATGATCGACAGCTCAATGCGGTAGAGCCTGTGCAAGCCCTTATTTTAGGTAATGAAAATGCTAACCGTTACCAGCACTATGAAAGTGTAGCCCTCTGCGGTGATGGCATGGAAAAATGCCAATCATTGCTTAGTACCCACCCGCAAATAACATTTCTAAATAACCGTCCGTCTGCTAAATGGTTAGCACCACTAGCTTACACAGCCTTTCAAAAAAATCAATTTGCCGATACGGCCTATGCAGAGCCTTACTACCTCAAAGAGTTTGTCGCGGGTGTAAAAAAATCATTTTAATTAGCGTGTTCTTTTAAGAAATCGCTGGCGCGCTGTTTGTAAAAACTAGTCGAACGGCTGATAGTTTCTAACTGTTGCAACCCATTGGTTGCATCGCCCGACTTTAAGGTACAGAGCGCAAGGTAGTAAGCGGCTTCATCTTTGAAAGCAGGATTCAATCTCTCTGCACATGCCGTTAAATAGGTCATAGCCTGAGCATACCAACCGCGATGATAAGCACACATGCCTAAGTAGAATTGACTGTTCAAATCGTTGGCATTGTACGCCTTTAATTGCCTGAATTGCACCATGGCCGCAGCGTAATCGCCTTCTTTAAAGTATTTTAAGGCATCGTCGAGTATATCATACAGCTTTACCTCATTTTCCTTTATAACGATGCGACGGCCCGAACTCGACGCTGGTAAGCCGCTTAGTTCAACCTCCCGACTGTATTGAAAATACAGCAAACCGTATTCAGTAATTTTTAAATCACGAATAAAAATAAAATTATCAGCAGGAGGTGGTGCTTTTAACTCTTCGTGGTTGATGGGAGTTGCTATTTGTTGTTCAAGTAAAATAACCTCCTGAGTGTCGAATGCGGGAGATGCTGGAGACGACGGGGTGGGAGTAGGCCGTATAAATTTCTCTCCTACCACTAAAATGAGGGGTAAAGAAAATTCTTGCTCTTTTAGCTGCAACCTTTTGGTTGCAGTTGTTGGAAGTGGTTTCGAAGCGGTTTTTTCATTGGGTTTTGGCCATACTACCAACAGTGCAGCTAAAATACCAAGCGGCAACCACCACCGCCACTTGCCACGTGAAATGCGTCTTCTGAGACGTTTACGTACCATTCCTTCCATTAAAACCGCATCTGGTACGGCACTGTAACCAGCGTTAGCGAGGTAGTCTAAATCGTCTATATCAATCTTGTTTTTCATGACCCCCTTTTTTCAGGATATAAAGTTTTAAATTACGTTTCCCATTTTGTATGTAACTGCGCACGGCACCATCGGTATACCCTGTAACGGCTGCAATCTCTTGGTAACTTTTATTTTGCAAATAGAACAGATCAACACAAGTACGTTGTGTTTCCGGAAGGTTAGGTAATGCTTCCTGCAAGTGTTCGAGTAATTGATCGTGCGCTACTAAAGCCAAGTGTTGCTCGGTGGTAGCATCGGTTTCAATGATTTCAAATGCGAGGTATGATTCCGGTAACAACCGTCCGCTCTTCTTTTTTCGTAATTCACTAATGCAATGGTTACGTACTACAAACGATAGCCAACCTTTAAACGATTGTACTTCTTGTGTGCGCAAAACCGCAATGAGTTTCTCAAAAATGGCCATAACGGCATCGGCACTTAGATGGCGATCGCGAAAGTAAAAAAGGCACGCGCCAAAGACTTTTTTTGAATACCTGGTGTAAAGATCGCCCATCAACCGCATGTCGCCTTTTTCGCGATACGCAGCGAGAAGTTCCTCGTCGGTGCGGTGGTCGGGTTTCTTAAACAGTCTCATATAATATACAAAAAATAATTGACTTCTGCAAATAAGACGCATCCCCTCTATTTTTACATACCATTATCTAAACTGGATGGATCTAGGGGTAGGTGTTCCTACTTCCTATTACGCAAGAAGGGCTCTGGGGTTGTGTTTTAAGGGAATCAGTATAGATAATGACTACCTAAATGGGACCTAAATCAACGGGTTACAACTGGCGGAGCTGTTCATCATAGTGAAATCAGTACCACTTATTTAATCTGCACCACCACTTGCCAGTAAAAACGCGAAAATTAAATTTTGGGGTATGTAAATCGGTGTGCACATCGTCTTATTTACAAAACCAACACAATGAAAAAAATGATACAATTGCTGCTCATGGTGCCAGGCCTCTGTTTGCAGCTCGTAGCACAAACCGGTGAAATACGCGGGGTGGTAAAGGACCAAGAGGCAGAGGTCATTCCCTATGCCGTAGTGAGGGTGTTACAAGGAAATTTGCTGATTGCCGGTGCGCGTGCAGACCTCGAGGGAAATTATAGTGTGAAACCGTTGAATCCGGGTATGTATGAAATAATCGTCTCGGGCGATGGTTACATAGCGCAGCCGATTCACCGAATTAAGGTGGTGCCGAATGAAGCTACGTATGTAGACGCGGTGTTAAAAGTGAATACACTTGAAACGGTTACTGTAACTGCAGCACCCATTATTTACAATCCAGCCGGGGTCGATAAAAGCATGTTCAGTGTGCAACACCTCGATTACAAAGAATTGTCGCAAAGTGCAGGGTACACAAGTGGTGACGTAAAGGCGTCGTTGTCAACTATTACTTCGAATGTTATTGACATGGGCGATGGACAAGTGCATTTTCGTGGTGGCCGCGGTGATGCGAATGCCTATTTTGTTGATGGGGTGCGAACATTGGGCGAGATGCGTGTGCCAGGTTTGGCAATTGATCAGTTGACTGTGTTTAGTGGCGGCGTGCCAGCCATGTATGGCGATGTAACCAGCGGGGTGGTGATTGTAACAACCAAAAGTTATTTCAGCGGCATTCGTGATAAAAACATGCGCCTTACTTCAGAGGAATAAGGAGTCTCATATATGGTTTAAAAAGTAGCGGGTTTTATCCGCTATTTTTTTTTGTATTCATGAGGGGCTTTCCCCTGCAGGCAGTTATTCATTATGGAAAGAAACGCCTGCAGGGGCCAGGCCTTCCGCTGTAGCCTGCCTTTCCGCTGTAAGCGCAGCTAGTCGCGGGCGGGGTCTCTCTTTATTAGAGCCCCGCCCGCTCGGCTGCGCTAACAGCGGCTTCGGCAGGGCTGCCGCTACAGTCCTTAAGCCGGTTTAACGCAGTGGTTATCTCAATTGTTCTCTAATTGGTTGACGTATGAACAGATCCATTTACGGTTAATCAAATGCCGTCTATGCCCATTCCGATAAGTCTACTTCATGAGCGCCATAACTGGCTGGCAACAAGGCTTCAGGTTGATTACCCACCGCTTCCTTCCCTCTTAATCGGCCAACCGGATGGGCCGTGAGTTCCCCGTCAGGAAAGGGACGAATCAATGATTGTAAATGGGCTTTATCGGCATCGGTCTTGCAGTCCATTAACCATTGGTCTTGTTCTTCTTTACTAAGTAGTACGGGCATACGGGGACCCATTTCTGCTTTCGGATTGTTGTGAATTTTCGACATCATGCCGTTGCCAACCGTGGTTACAATGGTAACGGTTTTTACTATTTCTCCGGTAGCTTTGTCAGTCCATTCGTCCCACAACCCAGCTACAGTCAAGGGCTCACCGTCTTTTCTAAAAATACGATACGGCACAGTTTTGTTACCCACATGATGGTATTCGTAAAAACCATCGAGAAAAATTAAACACCTTTTTTGTTTGGCGGGTACCCTGAATGAAGGCTTTTCGAAAATGGTCTCGCCTTTTGCATTCAAGGTTTGATTCCATATTTTTTTAGCATCGTCGGCCGTTTTCATCCAATAAGGAATTAAGCCCCATAAAAAAGTTTCGGGTTCTAATGGGGCATCGTTTGTGAAGACCAACAAAGGTGGATGCGCATAGCCATTTACATGGTACAAGGGATACTTCACCGGATCCAGGGCATTGAGCTTTCGCATCAATTCTTCTGCCCATTTCTCATCACCACGGTGACGTGCGTATTTTAGTTTGGCCAACGTGGCACTTTGCGCATCATAACACATGTTAAGGGAAAATTTTACCGGGATTGAGGATGTTCTTGGGGTCAAATGCCATCTTGATGGCCTTCATTAACTGCAATTGGTGTTCTGGAAATACAATTGGCAAGTACTGCTGCTGCACCAAACCAATGCCATGTTCGCCGCTAATGGTGCCGCCAAGGGACTTACACAATTCAAAAATTTCAGTAATCCCTTTTGGCAAATCGTTGTTCCAAACGGCTTCACTCAAATCCCCGCGAATGATGTTTACGTGCAAATTGCCATCGCCAGCGTGACCATAACACACTGATTTAAATCCGTACTTCTTGCCAATAGCCTTTACACCTGCCAGTAAGGCTGGCAGCTCAGCCCGCGGAACCACTGTGTCTTCTTCTTTGTAAACACTGTTGCTTTTCACAGCTTCACCTACTTTTCTCCTGATTTTCCATAAGGCCGCTTTTTGGTCGGCGCTATCGGCGAAAAGGATTTCATCACAATGATGTTGTTGCATCACTTCACCGATGGTTTCACATTGTTGAAGTAAAATATCGGGGTAATTGCCGTCCACTTCTACTAACAACAAGGCTTGCCATTCGGGTTGGATGTCGAAGGGGAGGCCCCCTGCATACTTCGCG
>CANGWA010000203.1 GCA_947457335.1 Sphingobacteriaceae bacterium | reverse complement strand
GCTCTTTCAATAAACTACTTCTTTCGTTTGATGAAACCCCTCTTCCTTTTAATCCCCACCCTCTATACGTTTGATGAGTTGAGGGGTTGACTCTACTCTATCACAAATTGTTAATGCAGTCCCAACAAACGAACCACGCCGAAAAGTCCAATTCATGCGCCCAAAATATTAGCACCAACAAAATTGCGAGGCCTCTCGTTCACTAGAGTTAGAGCCAGCTTTATTGCCTTGAAGAAAGCCTGATTTATAGCACTGCGGTATGGCCTGAAACCGCTATCTTTGCCGTGCTGTATGGAATACAATTTTAGGGAAATAGAGAAAAAATGGCAGTCGTTTTGGGCGACTCAACAAACATTTGCTGCAGAAAATAAAAGTAACCAGCCCAAGTACTATGTGCTGGATATGTTTCCGTATCCTTCGGGAGCAGGCTTACACGTGGGGCATCCTCTAGGCTATATTGCATCGGATATTGTGGCGCGGTACAAACGCCACCAAGGCTTTAATGTGTTGCACCCCATGGGCTACGATTCGTTTGGATTGCCGGCGGAACAATACGCTATTCAAACAGGACAACACCCTGCAGTTACCACCGAAGAAAACATCAACCGTTACCGCGAACAACTCGATAAAATTGGTTTTAGTTTTGATTGGAACCGCGAGGTGCGCACTTCTAATCCCGATTATTACAAATGGACCCAATGGATTTTTATTCAGCTGTTCGATAGCTGGTACAATAAAACTACCGACAAAGCTGAAAAGTTAACTACTTTAATACAACACCTTGAAACCCACGGTACAGAAGGCCTTTCGGCGGTATGTGACGAGGATACACCGGCCATTTCTGCAGCCGTTTGGCGGGGGTTCAATGAAAAAGAAAAAGCCGATTACTTGATGCGCTACCGCCTCGCCTACCTTGGGGAAGCGTATGTGAACTGGTGTGCTGCACTCGGTACTGTGTTGGCAAACGACGAGGTAAAGGACGGCGTGAGTGAACGCGGCGGACACCCTGTTGAGCGCAAACTCATGAAACAATGGAGCATGCGCATCACCGCTTATGCAGGTCGTTTGCTCGAAGGACTGGAGCGCATTGATTGGAGCGACAGTTTAAAAGAATCGCAACGCAATTGGATTGGCAAGAGCGAAGGGTCGAGTTTGACCTTTACCGTTAAAAACAGTGCTCACACCATTGAAGTATTTACAACACGTCCCGATACCATTTTCGGCATTAGCTTTGTAGCCCTTGCGCCAGAGCACGATTTGGTAAAAACATTAACCACAACTGAACAATCTGCTGCGGTAGACGCTTACGTGCAATATGCCACCAACCGCAGTGAGCGCGAACGTCAGGCGGAAGTTGAAAAAGTTTCTGGTGTATTTACAGGCGCGTATGTCACACATCCGTTTACTGGCGCTGACATTCCAGTTTGGGTAGCCGATTATGTGCTGGCCGGTTATGGCACTGGCGCCGTAATGGCCGTACCTGGGCACGATAGCAGGGACCACCGTTTTGCCACACATTTTGGTTTACCCATCATACAAGTGATTGAAGGCGCCGATGTAGCAGAAGCCGCTAACGAAGCCAAGGAAGGCGTGATGATGGCCTCTGATTTTTTAAACGGCTTGGAAGTAAAAGCTTCTATAAGCCGTGCCATTGAAGCGATTGAAGCAAAAGGACTCGGTTACGGCAAAACCAATTACCGTTTGCGCGATGCCGTGTTTGGCCGTCAGCGTTACTGGGGTGAGCCCATACCAATTTACTACGATGCACAAGGCATTGCGCATGCGTTGCGCGAAGATGAATTGCCGTTGGTGCTGCCTGAAGTCGATAAATTTTTGCCGACCGAAGACGGTGAACCCCCATTGGCCAGAGCTGCTGCGAATTGGAAATACAAGGGACAGTTTGATTACGAATGGACCACCATGCCCGGCTGGGCGGGTAGTTCTTGGTATTTCTTGCGTTACATGGATGCCTCCAATACCAATGGTTTTGCAGCAACTGACGCTGTGAATTATTGGAAGCAAGTGGACCTGTATATAGGCGGCAGCGAACACGCTACGGGGCACTTGTTGTACGTGCGATTTTGGAGCAAGTTCTTGTTTGACATGGGACTAATCCCTGCCGATGAGCCCGCACAAAAGCTCATTAATCAAGGCATGATACAGGGTACTTCTGCACTGGTGTACCGTGTCAACGGCAGCAATACCATTGTTTCGGCTGGCTTGCGCAAGCAATACGAAACAACAGCCATCCACGTGGATGTGAACTTTACCGATAATGGCGTTGTAGACGTTAACGCGTTACGCCAATGGCGGGATGATTTTAAAGACACTGAATTTGTATTAGAAGATGGGGTTTTGAAATGCACCCATCAAGTTGAAAAAATGAGCAAGCGTTGGTACAATGTGGTGACCCCCGATGCCATTTGCGACCAGTATGGTGCCGACACGTTGCGCTTGTATGAAATGTTTTTGGGTCCACTCGAACAAAGCAAACCGTGGAACACCAATGGTATTAGCGGAGTATCGAATTTCTTAAGAAGGTTGTGGCGGTTGTATGTGCAACACGATCAGGTAATCGTGAGCAACGACGAACCATCGGCAGCTGAATTAAAAACCTTGCACAAGGCCATTAAAAAAATCACTGAGGACATTGATCGGTTTTCGTTTAATACGTCGGTGAGTACGTTTATGATTTGTGTGAATGAATTAACGGAGTTGAAGTGCAACAAACGCGCTGTGTTGGAGCCGTTGTTGGTATTGATTTCGCCATATGCTCCGCACATTACCGAAGAATTGTGGCACTTACTTGGCCATGCAGAAAGTATTTCGCGTGAGCCGTTCCCCATTTTTGACCCTTCGAAGGTAACAGAAGATTCGGTGAACTATCCCGTTTCGTTCAATGGCAAGACCCGCTTGACCATTGCGCTGCCAGCAGGTTGGAGCAAGGAAGAAATTGAGAAGGAAGTATTATCACGAGAAGACGTGCAGAAATATTTAAATGGAGGCACTCCGAAGAAAATGATAGTGGTGCCTGGGAAGATTGTGAATATTGTGGTGTAATAAAAAAAGGCAGCCTTTCAGCTGCCTCTCCCCTTATTTTTTATAGAACAAAAATTAATCGACGTTGTCGTGTAGGAACGAATTGTTCGGACGAATTTCGATGTTTTTATCAGCACCTTCGCCGAGGGTGTAGCGCGATACGCTCGACTCTTGGCTTGGGGTTTTGTTTTCGAGCACAATGTTGCGGCGTTCGAAAGCTGTTTGTTTTTCAAGAGCAGCGAGTCCTTCTGGACTGCGCATGCGCAACGTAATGTCTTTTAATTTACGAATGCGTTCTTGTGCCAAACGAATTTGTTCTTCGCGGCTTAAAGTACCAGCGTTGATGTCGGCCGCCGGTTCTTCAACACGTGCTTGTGGAGTTGGTGGCACCTCTGCCACAGGCTCTTCGCTAATGGTATTGAAGGTAAACTCTTGAACTGGTTGTACAGATTCTGCCACTGGAAGTTCCGGTAATTTTACTTCGTCAAGCGACACATCGTTTACCATTTTTATTTCACTCTCATTACGCGTAAAAACAAATGGTTCTTCTTGCTTCGGAGTTTCTGCCACTGGTGTAACAGGAGCAGCGGGAGCAGCAGGCGTTTCAGCTACAGGAGTAACTGGGGTTGCCACAGGTGCCGGCGCAATGGCGGCATTGAGATCAATGATTTTGCGTTCTTTTTGTTGAGCTGGCTCAAAACCCGTTTGTCCCTTTGATTTAAACCCAGTAGCAATGATAGTCACGCTCACATTGTCACCCAATGACGGGTCGGTGCCATAACCAGTGATTAATTCAGCGGTGCCACCAGCGGCTTCTTGTATGAAGTCGGTAATTTCACCAAATTCGTCCATATCAATATCATCGCTACCGCTCATGATATTTAATAGTACATGACGAGCGCCGCTGATATCGTTATCGTTAAGCAATGGAGAATTCAATGATTGTTGCACTGCATTGATGGCGCGGCGTTCGCCACTAGCCACTGCAGAGCCCATGATAGCAACACCGCTGTCTTTCATAACGGTTTTCACATCGTTAAAATCGACGTTGATATGCATATGAAGACTAATGATTTCAGCAATGCTTTTTGCGGCACCTGACAATACATTGTCGGCATGCGCAAACGCCTCACTCATTTTAAGGTTACCATAAATTTCGCGGAGACGATCGTTGCCAATGACCAGTAGTGTATCCACGTACTTCTTCATTTCCTCTAATCCCGATTCAGCTTGTGCGCGGCGTTTGCGGCCTTCGAAGGCAAACGGAATGGTGACGATACCAACGGTAAGGATGCCCATTTCGCGAGCGATGCTAGCGATAACCGGTGCGGCACCTGTTCCGGTACCACCTCCCAAACCAGCGGTGATGAACACCATTTGGGTGTGTTCACCGAGGAACGATTTAATATCATCGATGGACTCGAGTGCCGCATCCCTTCCCACTTCAGGAATAGAGCCAGCACCAAGACCCTTTGTTGATTTTAAACCCAATTGGATTTTATTTATTACAGGGCTCTTATCGAGCGCCTGGCGATCGGTGTTACAAATGACGAAGTCCACGCCCTTGATACCCAGGCGGAACATGTGATTTACAGCATTGCTGCCGCCGCCGCCTACTCCAATCACTTTTATGATTGAGTTTTCATCTTGTGGTAATTCAAATTGCATCATGGTTAATTGCATTTATGTGGTTATTCAGGGTTGTTTTATTTTATTCAATATCGTCGCTAATCCATTCCTGTGCAGTTTTCATCAACGATGAGAAAAAGCTTCCTGGTGTGCGGCGGGAGTGTCCCGCAATTTTTTTCTTTTCTTTTACTGGGTTCACTTCCACTTCTTTTTCGACTTCTGGTTTTGCATTGTTGGTACCACGGCGCAATTCACGGTCGTACTTCTCAATGCCCTTCATTACTAAACCAACACCAGTTGCGAAGAGAGGGTTTTTCAAGTCCTCATCATTACCAGCAAGGTGTTCGTTAGGCGTACCAATGCGGCAATCGAGTCCGGTATTGAGCATCACCAACTGTGGTAAATGTTTGAGCATAGAACCACCACCGGTGATAACGATGCCAGCGGCCAATTTGCGTTCGTAGCCACTGCTTTTAATTTCAAAAGCCACAAAATCCAGAATTTCTTCCATGCGTGCTTGGATAATTTG
>CANGWA010000202.1 GCA_947457335.1 Sphingobacteriaceae bacterium | reverse complement strand
GACAGGAGCGGCAGCTCTTCGCCTACCGCCATTAGCAAATGCAAGCAGGCAGGGCTCTACCAGCTATGGGAAGAGACCCTGCCTGCGTTCTATTTCATTTGCTTATGGCGGGGGTGAAGACTACAGCGGATGGCCTGACCCCCGCAGCAAAAGGGCATATGCTTAAATTAATTTCATCCTTTTGTGCGGGGGTAAGCCCCAACGCTTACAAAAGTTTATTTCAATTGATTCAATGCTTCGTTCAAGCGCGTGGTCACTTCGTCCTTGCCCATGAGTGCGAGCATATCGAACAACTGTGGACCACCTGCTGCACCGGTAACCAATACGCGCAACAACTGCATGTCGCCCTTGCCATTGGTTGCTTCTACGGCGTGAAATGCTTCGGTGATGGTTGCTGTGTTCCAAGCAACAAGTGCATTAAGTTGTGCAGCCAGTGCGTGCATAAATGCTTTTGAGGTGTCGTTCCACTTCTTGGTCATGACCTTTTCGTCGAAGTTTTCGGGACGAATGAATATGTACTTACCATGGTCCCAAAATTCGTGTACGAATTGCACCTTCTCTTTTACGAGACGGCAGAACTCTATGAGGTAGGCGTTATCCCTTTCAAATCCTTTTTCCTTCAAAATGGGCGCAAACGCCTCAGCTAATTCTGCATCTGATTTTTTGCGCAGGTACTGTTGGTTGAACCATTTTGCTTTTTCAGGATCAAACTTGGCGCCGCTTTTGTTGACACGTTCAAAATCAAAAATGGCAGCCATTTCATCCACCGTAAATAATTCCTGGTTGTTTCCTGGATTCCACCCCAACAAGGCCAAGATGTTTACAAAGGCTTCTGGATAATACCCAGCCTCTTTGTAACCCACGAATGGTGCAGATTCGCGTGGGTCGGTCCAGCTAAGCGGAAACACCGGGAAGCGCGACTCGCGTTTCGATATTTTACCATTGCCATCGGGATTCAAAATCAATGGCAGATGCGCCAACTTGGGCATGTCGTTTTCTAAACCGAGGTAACGGTAGACTAAAATATGTGCTGGTGCACTTGGCAACCATTCTTCACCGCGCACTGCGTGTGAAATTTGCATTTCAATATCATCAACAATGTGTGCCAAGTGGTAGGTGGGCATGCCATCGCTTTTCAACAACACCTTATCATCCACTTGCGAAGAGTTGACGACTACCCAGCCGCGAATGATATCGTGAAAACGAATTTCTTCATTGCGTGGTACTTTCAAACGAATCACATATTTCTCACCACTATCAAGGAGGCGTTTCACTTCGTCTTCAGGCAAAGTGAGTGAATTGCGCATGCTTTGACGCGTCACTGCGTTGTACTGCGGTGCGGCCACCTTAGCAGCTTCAAGACGTTTGCGCATGCTTTCGAGTTCATCAGAAGTATCAAATGCATAGTAAGCATGGCCCCCTGCAATCAACTGATCAGCATACTTGCGGTAGATACCAGAGTCCTTGCGTTCACTTTGGCGATAAGGCGCATGGGGGCCATCACCAAAGCCCACACCTTCGTTGGGAGCGATGCCACACCATTTGAGTGCCTCTACAATGTATTGTTCAGCGCCTTCAACAAAGCGGGTTTGGTCGGTGTCTTCAATCCTTAAGATGAAATCACCATTGTGCCTTTTTGCAAACAAATAATTAAAGAGAGCAGTACGAACGCCACCCATGTGCAATCCACCTGTGGGACTGGGCGCGAACCTAACACGTACACGTTTTTCCATTTTGCAAAGATAGGTGAATTGTTCTATTTTAGAGGCATATGGCGCAGAGTGATTTTTTTGAGCAGGTGTATCAGGTGGTCCGCTTGGTGCCCAAGGGCCGCGTCACCAGTTATGGTGCCATTGCTGCCTATTTGGGCGCCAAATCGTCGTCGCGTTTAGTGGGTTACGCCATGAATGGTTCACACCAACAGCAACCACCGGTTCCGGCACACCGGGTGGTGAACCGCAAGGGGTTGTTAACGGGGAAAGTGCATTTTGCACACCCGCATCACATGCAGGAATTGTTGGAAGCGGAGCACATCCAGGTCATCAACGATCAAGTTGTGGATTTCGAGAAATTGTTTTGGGACCCAGCCATTGAACTAGCGCTTTAAGGTTTATTATTTGGTGGAAGGATTAATTCATACCGGTCCATTCCCGCGCAATAGCCGTCTTTAAGCACACTCAGGCATTCGAATCCCATTTTTTGAAAAAAGGGCCAAGAATGCTGGGTGGTGTCCATCGCTAATGTAGCATCGGGGAAAGCATTCGCCGCATGTTGCATGCGGTAGTGCATAAAAAAACGTCCGTACCCTCTACGGTGCAAAGCATTGTTAATCAATCCCCACGTAAAACGCACCATGTTGCGTTGTGGGTCAAAGTAGTAGCCGCCACATCCCACCACCTCTCCCTTGTCTTCCATCACAAAATATTGATCGTGGGCTAGAGCAGGAAAGACGCGGCGATCGAGCCATTGTTCAAAATCGGGAAGTTCGTGTGGAGCAAAAAAACGCGGCATGTTGGAAACAAACATGCTCCTACAAATGGTTTTATCACTCGCTTGGTATGCTCTTACCTTCATGCTTCAAAGATGCAATAAATACAATAAAAAAAGGGGGACATTTGTTGCCCCCCTTTTAACACACAAACATTCCTTAGTAATCCAAATCGCCGTACTCTACTTTCTTGCCGGTTAATTTGGCAATCAGGTTGAGGATGATGAAGAAGAAAGGAACATACATTAAAATACTTGGCAATTCGTAAGCTTTGAAGAGAATGATGGATTTCCGTTTCAAGCGCTCTGCGATCAAGTACATAGAAGGAATGAGCAACAAGGTTAAAAGTGTGGCGAAAATCAAACCATAAATCATGGTCCAGCTCAACGGCCCCCAGAACACCACGCTATCGCCACCAAGGAAAATATGCGGATTGAGTTCAGAGAACAATGTTTCAAAATTAATGTTTAGTCCTACCGCAAGCGGAATGAGTCCGAGGATGGCTGCTACAGCGGTCAACACCACAGGTGTAATCCGCGTGCGACCGGCTTCAACGGCGGCATCATACAGGCGCATGCCCCCTGCTCGGGCGAATTCGGCAAATTCAACCAAGAGAATACCATTACGTACCACGATACCTCCCAGTGCAATAATACCAACACCGGTCATAACGATGCTCATGTCCATTTTGAAAACACTCACGCCAATGAGTACACCAATGATACTGAACAAAATTTCGGAGAGGATGATGAGTGGTTTGCCTAATGAGTTGAACAAGCCCACGAGAACAAGCAACATCAACCCAACGGCAATCAACATCGCACGACCGAGGAATCCTGCTGTTTCAGCTTGGTCTGCCGATTGGCCGCCAAATTTCACCTCCACATTGCCTTTTGCTTTGTAACCGGCCAATTCCCTTTGCACTTTCGCTGCAACTTCATTGGCGTTAAAGCCTCCTTTAACATCAGAAGAGAGCGTAATGATGCGTTGGTTGTTTTTACGTTTGATACCAGCATAGGTATATTCGTAGCGAATGTCGCACACGGCAGAGAGTGGAATACTTCTTACCATGCCGCCGAGATTCATATCGCGGAACACGATTTTCAGGTTACGAATGGTTTCAATGTCCTGACGTTGATCTAATTTAAACCGCAACATCACGGGGTATTCATCGTCAACATCTCTGAATTTGGTAGCCTCAGCACCATAAACGGCATTTCTGATTTCCATGGCGAGTTGTCCGGTGCTCATGCCTTCGCGTTGCACACGTTCTCTATCAAAATCAAACACAATTTCAGGTTTGTTGCTAACGAAATCGGACTTAAGGATATCCATACCATCGATTTTCTTGGAAACGAGGTAGTTTTTTACACGTGTGGAGTTCTCAACCAATTCATCAAAATTATCACCTGTAATTTCGATGGTGATTGGTTTGGCTTGCGGCGGACCAGCTTGTTCTTGGTTCACTGTAATTTCAACGCCAGGTAATTCCCACTTCATGGCCTGAAGTTTTTTGAGGTATTCGGCTGTAGACGCGCCATGGCGTTTCTCGAACTCAACGAAATTGATCGCAATTTTTCCTTTGTTAGGATAAGCGTTCTGATCCCCGTCGCGTGGGTCGGTCACCCCAATGGTTACGTTCGAAATCATGGATTCCACAATTGGATCTTCTTGTTTGATGACAGAAAACACTTTTGCTTCCACTTTACGCATGGTTTCGTTGGTTACAGCTGGGTCGGTGCCCTCCGGTAATTTCACATACACATAAATATTGTTTGGATCACCTGATGGGAAGAACACAATTTTAGGCGTACGGGCTGAGAACAGCATGAACGAGAACACGAAGAGACCCAAAACGATGAACAAGGTACGGTACGGACGTTTCAGGCACCATTCCAACACTTTTACATAGCGGTTGATAAATGCAGGCCACACGCGGAACTGCCACGCTTCGATGACTTTGTAAAGCCACATGCGGTGCAGAATGAGGAAGAGGCCCAGGAAAATAACGAAGTTGCCAACTGCATGGTGGCCACTCACGTGTGACAACAACGCCACCACACCATATAATAGCAATTGGAGGCGGCCCTTGCGGGTAATGCGCCCATGGTCTACCGCTTCTTCTTCGTGTGTTTTCATGAAGTCGACAGCAAATACCGGGTTGATGATGTACGCCACAAATAACGAAGCGAGCAATGAAATGATTAAGGTAATTGGCAAGAAGTACATGAACTTACCAATGATACCCGTCCAGAACGCTAATGGAATAAATGGTGCCAAGGTGGTGATGGTACCAGACAATACTGGTAAGAACACTTCACCAGCGGCCATTTTTGCTGCAGTTTTAATGTCGCGTTTACCATTGGCAAATAAGCGGTGTGTGTTTTCAATCACCACAATCGCGTCGTCGACCACAATACCCAGCGCCAATAAGAAGGCGAAGAGCACAATCATGTTAAAGGAGAAGCCGATGGACGGCATGACCATAAAGGCAATGAACATGGAGAGTGGAACGGAGAGCGCTACAAACACGGCATTGGTAACACCCATAAAGAACATGAGCACCACGGTCACAAGAATAAATCCAATGATAATGGTATTGATTAAATCGTGAAGCGTTACCTTGGTACGGGCACTTTGGTCACCGCTAATCGAGACTTCCAAACCTTCAGGCAGGGATGTTTTTTTCATCTCTGCAATGTTTTGTTGGATTTTTTCTGCCGCCTCGATAAGGTTTTCACCCG
>CANGWA010000201.1 GCA_947457335.1 Sphingobacteriaceae bacterium | reverse complement strand
CTGGTCAGTAACCCTTTAGTCAACGTTAGCGCCAGGGAGCGCAGGCAGTAGCTGGGCAATGGCAGGCCGTGCAACCACCTGGCTGGTGGCGGCCCCGCAACCCGCAGATCCCGCGGCTATTTGTGACGATAAAGGCGGGGATCGCGTTAGGAGCGGGGACCCCGCACAGCTTGGTGGATGCAGGCCTGACGCGCCCACTACAGCCGGAGAGCCCGGTGCCGCTTTGTTATTTTAAGTGCTAGCGGCTGGCGCCATAAAGAAAAAGAGTCCCCCTGTACTCAGAAAGGACCCTTTTACACACAAACGAATTCGTTTAGAATTCTACTATCAAACCTAACGCAGGGGTAATGTTTTTATTGTAGTTCTGTAAAATCACTGGAATACCATTTCCACCGTTTAATTGCAAAGGTTTGCCATCAGTGGTTTCAAAACCTGTATTATCGGCGTTGCGCTTAAAGGTGTAGTAAGGGGTGCCTTGCTGTTCGGTCATGAGAATGTTTTGGAAATCGATGAACCAATCGAGGCTGACTTTTTTGTAATTCACCTTTTTATCCAAGCGGAAATCGAGTTGACTGAAGGCTTTCAAACGCACGGTGTTAAGCTGTGAATAATCGAGAATACCTGAGTTGAGCAGTACAAAATTTTGTTGTGAAGCCACCAAGTCAAACGGAGTGTACGGTAAGCCGCCACTGTAGCGGTACTTCAGGCCTACCTGCCAGTTTTTGCCGAATTTGTAACCCAGGGTGCCGGACAATAAATGTTGACTGTCCCACGACGAAGCAATGAGTTTACCATCCTTACCACTGTACAAACTGCGGACATAGGTGTAACTTAAAACATAAAATAATTTCTTCACGAGTTTTTGTTGTACAAAAAATTCAAAGCCATAGGTTTGTCCCTTGCCAATGCTACTTAGCGGTTCGCTACCGATGGAGCCGAAATCAGACCCTTGGTTGGCCAATGAAATGCCGTTGGTAAGGGATACTGGATAATTGTTGTATTGTTTGTAGAAGCCTTCGAGCGTGAAGCGCAACGATTCTTTTGGCAAGTACTGTGTGCCCAGTACATAGTGATTGGATTGGATGTACTTCAGTGATTTGTTGATGAGCGCCCCTGTGGCATCGCGGTAACCGAGACTGGTGTAAGTGGGTGTTTTGTAGTAGCTGCCAACAGAAGCAGTGATGTCGAATTGGCGATTGAGGTGGTAAGCCATCGAAAGGCGCGGTGAGAGCGTGTTGAGTGGGTTGTTGCCATCCTTCATGAAGCTATTCATGTCGGTGCGTAAGCCCATCGACACGAGTAATTTGTCGTTGAAGAAATTTTTGGAAAGTTGTGCAAAGGCCCCATACTTAAAAAACTCAATCGCACTGTTGAAGTTCACGGTGATGCCAGGAATGAGCACGTCACCATTGGCATCGAGAATAGGATTGGTAACCTTGTTGAAGAGTTTGGTATTGTATTTCACGTATTGTGCCATCACCCCATAGGAGTACTTCCAACCGTTGACGTATTTATTAACATCGAGGCGCAGTTTGTTTTCAATCTCCTGTGACTTCAAACCAAAGTTGCGCATGTTTTCGTTGTTGTATTGCGCATCCTCGAAGCGATCGATTTGGTTATCGAACATGTTGCGGCTAAGGGCGAGCGTCATGTAACCTTTGTCAATAAGGCGTTTCCAAGTGAAGCCGTTGGTGTAGTTCCATTGTGTGATGATAGGTAATGAACGGCGGAAGTATTCGTTTTCGGGAGTCGATTCGCGTGTTTCGCCAAAACGGAAACGATCAATCGCTCCCAAGCCAATGGCCGTGATAGTATTTTTGTCGTTGATTTTGTGAGTGACTTTGTATTGAAAGTCATAAAAATTGGGGCGAATAGGCAGGTCGATTAGTTTGAAGAGCAAGTCGGTATAGGATTTGCGAGCGGATACGAGGTAATCTGTTTTTTTGCTAAAAGGTCCTTCAAGGGTGGCCACGGCCTCAATAAAGCTGATGCGCACGTTGCCTGAATGTTTTTCGGGATTGCCTTGGCGTTGCTTGATAACAAAGGTGCTTGCCAATGCATCGTTGTAACGGGCATCAAATGCCGAAGAAGTAAGCTTTACATCTTCAATGAAGGATACGTTAAGAATGCCTTGGGCACCACCACTACTGCCTTGCGTTTGGAAGTGGTTGAGTACCGGAATTTCAATCCCATCGAGGTAGTATACGTTTTCGTTGGGAGCACCACCACGGATGATGATGTCGTTGCGTGCGGCGCTGCCACCTGAACCACCAACACCAGGGAGCGTTTGAATCACACGCGATACATCGAAACTACCACCGGGGTTGGCTTTAATTTCTTCGGTGGTAAGTTGTTGTACAGACAGGGGCGTAATCATGTCGGTAGCTACCGCTGATTTTCCTTTGTCGTAAGTCACCGTGACTTCATTCAATTCTGTATCGGCACTCTCTAATTCAAAGTTCATGAGTTGCGCATTACCCGAGGTGATGTTGATGTTGTGTAAAATGAGTGGCGTATAACCCAAAATGGTGGCTCTAAGGTTGTAGGCTCCCACGGGTAAAACCAGTTTGTAATTCCCCTCCACATCGGTCGTCGTGGCAAGGGTGCTGCCTTCTACTGAAACCACTGCACCAATAATGGCCTCTTGCGTGTTTTTGTCCTTCACCGAACCACGTACAATACCCGTCACTTGCGCGGTAATTTGAGCGCAAAGGGCGAAGAAGCAACAAGTGAACAAGGCGTATTTTCTCATCTTTTGGTCGTTTTGTTTAATATTTTGCTGCAAATATAAAACAAAAACATTCTATTATGCTATATATTTGGTATATTTTAGTACTAAATTATTTGTAAATTTGTCCAGATTCTTCTGTTTTGGATAACAAGTATCAGATAGTCAAGCAATTGGTAGATAAGCTGGCAGAATACGAAGCAGTGCATGGTTCGTGTGCGGATTTAACGTTGTCATCTTTCACCGATTTTTTAGCCAACCGTGTCCCCGAGCCGGCTCAACCAATGCGGCGCATGGGGGGACCCAATGAAAAGCAAATGCAACGGGATGGAGAGAAAAAGGAGACCAGTATTGCCATCTTGGTGACCTTTATCTACCGCTACGCCAAGGTTTATGCGCGCAAGGTATTGAGCGATTCGCCACTCTCTACCTTAGATGATTTTTCTTACCTCATTACGTTGTTAACCCATGACTCCCTTTCCAAAAGTGAGCTCATTCAACACCAGGTGCACGAGAAAACCACGGGCATGGAAATTTTAAAACGCCTGTTGCGGCAAGGATTAATTTGTCAGTTTGACGATACAGAAGATCGGCGAAGTCAGCGCGTGGCCATTACGTCTCAGGGACGCATGGCTGTTTTTTCAGTCCTCCAACAATTGGATGGCGTGACCACTTTGATGACGGGCAATTTGTCGTCACAGGAAAAAGAGGTGTTGTATGCCATCCTCTCCAAACTGGATCATTTCCATTACGATATTTTTACCCATGACAAAGCGTTGAGCATGGACGAAATACTCAACCGCCGCATGCCTTCAGTGAATTGAGGGCAAAAAGCTCATTTTTTAAAGGATAAGTAAAATGGCCCACGCTGCCATTGGGGGGGGCGATTGGGTTTAATGCACAACCGAATGGCGCATCAAGCGGTACTGCGCAGGTGTTGTGCCTGTTACTTTTTTAAAGAGGCGAATAAAATAATTGGGATCCGAAAATCCACTTTCTGCGGCTACCGTGCCAATTTTAACCGAAGGGTTGACCAATAATTTACGGGCCCGCTGCATGCGTTCGCGAATGATAAATTCAACAGGACTTATTCCGAATTCTCTTTTAAACGACCGGTAAAACGTAGAAGTGCTCATGCAGGCCTTTTGGCTGAGCATTTCTATAGAGAGTGGGGCAGTGAGGTTGCTTTTAATATAGGCCACCACAAATCCTAACGAATAACGGTTGTCTGAAAAAGAAAGGCTTGCTTCGGTGTCGCGCAATTGCTGAACCTGAATGATCCGAAACATGAGCTCCTTCAAGGTGAGGTCTGCCAACACGTCCTTGCCAGTGGCCTTGCTGGTGCAGAGTTGAATTAAACGTTGCACAAGGTCTACAATCTCCGCATTGTTTTCAAAATGCAAATCTGAAAAATTGAGTTCCCATTTTAACCGGCCTCCTTCGCGTGGAAAATGTTCGTTCAAATAATTCAGCGTGCGTTGAATGTGCTGGCCCTCTATAGTCAATGCTGTACACTGTGTAGGATTGGCAAGGTCAGCTTCCGGAAAATCAATGCGCATCGTGGTATGGGCCGGTGCGATAACGGTTTCGCCAGGCAGGTAGTCGAACCCATCGTGATTCATCAAATGCATCACTTTTTTGCCCCGCAGCATGTTGGTCACCACAAAATCGCTAAACGTTAAGGGTACCAAGAAAGAGGGACGGTACGTTTCAAAAACGCTGAGCTCGCAGCGCTGCAAAGTATAGGCCGTGCGGTTTTCAACCAGTGTGTTCACATTGGTAGCGCCGTTAATGGCGGGACCTTTTATGGCGTAGCGTTCAAACATGTTTTCACAATTGCAAGTGGGGAGGTCTATATCAAATATATCCTTTGGAGGCTGTTCTTGCAAGAAAGGAAACATGAGTTCCGTCACTTTGAACGATTTGTGCTATTTTCCTGAACGAAATGTCCCGTAAAAAGAACGATTGACCGAAAAGTGAAGTCTATTGGTAGAAAAGTCCTACCTGCCCCCCCTTTTGATTTTGCTACTTGGCAGAACTAACAAAAAAACAAAAAACATGGGAAAATTAGCTGAACGTCCCGCTTTCAAAGCAAAGTATGACAATTACATCGGAGGAAAATTTGTTCCACCAGTAAAAGGAGTTTATTTCGATAACGTATCACCCGTCGATGGCAAGGTGTTTACACAAGCAGCACGGTCAACCGTTGAGGACATTGACTTGGCGTTGGATGCTGCACACCTGGCGTTTCCGTCGTGGAGTAATACCTCGGTGACCACGCGAAGCAATATTTTATTAAAAATAGCACAAGTCATAGAAGATAATTTGGAGTACCTCGCAACGGTCGAAACCATTGATAATGGAAAAGCCGTGCGCGAGACCCGCGCTGCCGATTTGCCATTGGTGGTGGATCACTTCCGCTATTTTGCTGGCGTCATTCGCGGAGAAGAAGGTGGCATCTCAGAACACGATGCCACTACAGTGAGTATTGTGTTGCACGAACCATTGGGGGTAGTGGG
>CANGWA010000200.1 GCA_947457335.1 Sphingobacteriaceae bacterium | reverse complement strand
TTTCACGAGGCGCCTTTTTAAAGCAGAGGAGTCCCGTGTGAAATAAACCCAAACTAATGCTTACCTGTTCCATCTGCCGAACCTTCTCCCAAGCCCTTGTCATCTCTGCATTCCAATAAATATCATCGAGCGCTATAATGCTGTCTTCTTGAACTGCAGTTAAACACCAATTCACATACCGCAAGGTGGCTTCATAGGTATGATTTCCATCAATGTAAAACAGGGCCGGTTGTTTTATTTCGGTTAAGAGGGGCGGCATAACCTTGTCAAAATTACCGAAGTGGTAGACTATATTTTTAACGCTGGCTTTTTCACCGAGTTGCTTGGCGTAGGCATATAAATCCCTACAGCCTTCAATTGTATGCACCGTCGCACCTGTACTCGCCAGATACAAGGAGGTGAGGCCAATGGATGTGCCCAATTCAATGCAGTTATCCAGCTTCATGAAGTTGAGAAGTTTGGCTAACATTTCCGCTTGAGGAGCTGTGCTGATGCCATGTTGTAAGATGGATCCGATGGTGCGTTGTGAGGAGGTGAATTTTAAAGAACCCGCACCAAGGTCCTCCATGCTAATCACCGTTTTGTCTTCCTTCAAGGCTTCACGCAAAGCAGTCAAATAATCAAAACGATAGAGGTGCGCCGAGTTGTAAAATACTTCTTCGCAGAGTTGGTAGACGAATGGACTGTGAACACCATGTCCCCCATGTAATGCTGTTAGCCGGTGCCTGAGGAAATGTATTATTTGATGCGTTTTACTCATGGCAAGCAGAGGCGAGTACAATTGGTCCTAGTTCATAACGACCTTCCGTTGTATAATGCAGGGGATGAAAGTACAAAAAATGCAAGACCGCTGGTGTTTTGGGTGAGGAGTGGTTGTGTTTTCTCAAAAGGTAGTAGCAGTAGGCCGTGGTCAGGAATGAACAGCCTGGTTTTTGCAGATTCTCGTTAAATTTTCGCCAACGGTCATCCAGTAAGGGCGTATCGGCATGCGACCGCGTTAGCTCGTTTTCAATAACGTGATAAGAACCATCTTGGTACTGTAATTTAGAGGAGAACCAACCATCGTCACGCATAATTCCTGGTGAGAACATGCCCCAGTTCTGGTTGAGTCCACTCGCATTGGCTACAAATTGCATGGATGCATGCAGTTGAAACGGCCATTGGGGTAGAGTGGACAAGTTGATGTTCAGTGAAACCAGCAGTGCAAAGCATACAAGCGCCGTTGAAGGCAAGCTGTCTCTATTCGTTCTTTCCAACTGTTCCTCAAAGGGAAGCAGGGCCAAGGCAACAGCAAGGTTAACGAATGGGAAAATACCGACTCTTAAAAACAGTGCAAAACCCAAGTGTATTAGCACCATTAGAATAAATGCAGCCAAGCGTGCTGAAGCACTTAACCAAGGAAGCAAAAGAAACAGAGCAATAAGCGCCTCGCTGGCTAGCACTAACCAAGTGAGCATTTGTGAAAGACTGTGTTGTTGCAATAGCCAGTTGCCTGCTTCGCTCCTTAGTTGATGTAATTCTAAAGTTTTGTGGATGGCTGTTCCATCCCACCGCCACTCCGGTGCTTGTTTATGGAGCACGGTGAAGGCATACAGCAGTATTAATGAAAAAATCAGGAAAAGGTGCGCTGCCGTATAATTGAGGCCTGTTCGCTGGTGTCGCGCATCAAGACTTAACCGTTCGCCCCAAGGCAGAAAACAGGCACAGAGCAAAACGATAAGCACCAATGAATCCCCTCCCTGATTAACATAAGGGTTGCGTTGCTGCAATTGATAACACATGAACCATACGAGGGGTGTAACATATGCGGTGCGCCAACCCAAGAGCAATGCTATCAACGCTAGCGCATGTATGGCACAACCCATCACGAAAAAGCTATCCGAAGGGAATAACGTATAAATACTCCAACTGCCTAGTGGTGCGTGAATTTTTGCAAATGCTGCAGGCCAAAAACCAGCAGCACTATAAAAGGCTGCTCTGTTGGTGAAGCGGAAGTAAAGATCCATCAACAAGACCATGCTCAGGGCAATGCGCATAAGAGCGAGTGCTGTTGTGTTCAACACATAACGTTGAAGGATATAGGCATGAATCGCTGACAGCACTCAGACGAAGATAGAGAAAAGGAAAGAATTGCAACAGGCTTAGGGAGCTTGAGTGCGCTTACTGCGTACAGCCTAAGACGCCGCTAACATATACAATTGGATAATTAAAGCTGGATTGAACACAAGTGACGCCAATGAGTTTGGCGCTAATGTTACTTGTAGAGGTGGTCACCGCAACATACCCACCATTACCATACCATACCACACCTGAGGGCTGACCGGGTGCATGCACAACGGTGAGGGCGCAAGAAGTTGGGGAGGCAATGCTGGCAATGGCATACGTACCAGAAGTAGCAGCAGAATTGAAAGAGAGAACGACTGTGGTGGAATCGTAATAACCTGTCAGATTAACACTGCTGGTGCTACCGCAAGAAGGATTGGTCCAACCCAAACCGCCCACAGCAAGGGTAGAGTTTTCTGTAGCCATGGTGCTAAACGTCACATTACCCGTTACGGTAGAATTGGGGTTAGGATTACCGGTACCTCCAAATGTTGGCGATATCATGGATTCATCAACCGTTTTTTTCTGGCAGGCCGTCAGCAGCACCAAGGCACTGAACATAATATAAATAACAGAAATGCGCTTCAACATGAACTCGGCTAAATTATGGATAATCAGTGACGTACCAAAGGTCTTCAGAAAAAGGTTTTACCCGAGATAGCCATGGTTTTCAACAATGGACTGCAACGGTAGCGCTCTTCTTCATACCAGTTGTGCAGTTCAGTCATCGAGTGCATGATTTGCTTCCATCCTTTTTCATCGCCCCATTTCAACAATCCCTTCGGGTAATTCACTCCCTTTGTCATCGCTAAATCAATGTCTTCTGGGGAGGCTACTTTTAGATAAACCGCATCTACTGCTTCGTTCATGAGCATGCACAACACGCGGTCGACGATGTAGGTGGCCAGTGTCTCGTTTTTTTCAGGTAGCTCTTCTGCAGCATCAGTACCGTAGTTATAAAATCCTTTACCACTTTTTCTGCCAAGAAACCCAGCTTCTAAAAGGCGTTTTTGAGTGAGCGATGGTTTGAAACGCGGATCAAAATACAATTGGGTCCATACGGTCTCGGTTACTACGTAGTTCACGTCATGTCCTATCATGTCCATTAGTTCGAACGGCCCCATGCGAAAGCCGCCTTTTTCTTTTAAAGCCCAATCGATGGTCGCTTTGGAGGCGATACCTTCGTCATAAATGCGTAACGATTCACTGTAAAATGGGCGTGCTACGCGGTTTACAATAAATCCGGGGGTGTCTTTTACCTGTACAGTCGTTTTTCCCCAACCCTCTATGGTTGATTTACAAAATGCCCTTAGCGCAGGCGCTGTGGCTATGCCCGGTATAATTTCAACCAGGGGCATGAGTGGGGCAGGATTAAAAAAGTGAATTCCGAGCACGCGTTCAGGGTGCTTGCATGCGCCAGCAATGGAGGCAATACTGAGGGAAGATGTATTAGTAGCCAAGACACATTTTTCGGTGACAACGGCTTCCAATTGTTTAAAGAGGTTTTGTTTGATCTCTAATTTTTCGACAATGGCCTCTATCACCAAGTCACACTTAGCAAATTGATTCAGGTCTGCTACAAATTGAATTCTCCCCAAAATAGCCTGCTGCTGTTCTGTTGTTATTTTTCCCTTTTCTGTCAGTTTGTTCAGCGTGGCCACAAGGTTTTTTTCAGCACGTTGCAGCGCTTCGCCATTGGTATCGAAAATCAATACCTGCTGACCTGCTGTTGCTGCTACTTGCGCAATACCACTGCCCATGGCGCCGCTGCCAGCGATGCCGGTGATTTGAATAGGGGACATTTCCATTAGTTCGTTATCAATTTAATTGTTTGGGTTTCTTGGCCCTTTTTTGCGATGGCAAAGAAAGTACCTTTTCCGATAGCCTCAACTGGAATTTCGGAAATGCTTTGTGATGAAACAGTCAACGTTTTAATGATTTTCCCTGTAAGGTCATAGATATCCAGCGTAACAGGAGTAGTAGCTGTATTGGAGAAGTGAATGCTTTCTGTGGCGGGAACCGGGTAAGCGGTGAGCAAGTTGCTGCCCGCGAGCGCCGTGACTGAAAGTGGACTGCCAGCAGCGGCATAGGCCTGGGTTGGGTCAAGAATGAGTACACCATTGGTCATGTCGTTGGCCACAATTCGACCGCTTGGCAGCCACGGATAAGCGCCCCAATTTCCGTTGTAGGGCGATCCGCCATAATCGCCGGTGTTGGCACCGCCTTGCGGGTAGGTGTCATAATACCCCACCAATTTAATGTTGCTTGGATTAGCGACGTTGTAAATATACAAGCCATCTTGATAGCAACTCACAATGGCAAAATTACCCTTAACATAAGGGTTGTGAGGCGTGGTATTGGTGTTAGGTCGGAAGTTGACCACCTCACTTAAGTTTTGTGGATTCTGAATATTGATGAGGTGAATGGGGCGAGAGGCGGGAACTTCATCGCAAAAGATTAAATGCTTGCCATCGCCTGTGATAAAGCTGGAGTGGTTGTAACCTGATTCTGGATAACCAGTAAAGCTGCCCAGTGGCTTGATGGTGTCGTTGGTTTGGTCGTACCGCATCATGTGCAAACCTTGCCAACCTGCTGAGGCAAAGATGGTGTCGTTGCGCACGTACATATCGTGCACATAACTGACCACACTGTTACTGTAATCTTGCTCGAGGTAACGCAATGGTGTTGGAAGGGTTGGTGTGGCCAAGCTGAAAATGGCCATGGGGTGCATGGAGCCCGTATTGATGGTGCAACCTCCCACATAAAGCTTGTCTTGATCCACCCATAAGGTATGTCCCCTTTCAAATAGTAAATTGGATTCGTACACCACATGCACACTATCTGGCAGGTACTGCATGTCTACAATTTGGAATTTATTAGGGGCGGCATCATCACTGGCGATGTAACAATAATGCTGATAGGTTTTTATTTCCCGCCAGATACAATTTAGTTTGCCCGGCACAAAGTCGCTGACGGTAGGTGACGATGGATTAGTGATGTCGATAAAGTAAGTACCATTGCTGGCGCCAGAGATGGCGTATTCTTTATTCTTGCTGGATTGGTACCAGGCCCAGCAGCCTGAATAACGGTTCACACTGGTGGTTCCGGTATTGGGTGAGATGGTGCCGATAAGAGCAATGTTGAGGT
>CANGWA010000199.1 GCA_947457335.1 Sphingobacteriaceae bacterium | reverse complement strand
TAAATTATTTATCGGTTGGTGCGCTATCAATCCTCCACCGCATTACCAGCTTCGCCGCGCATGTGTCAGCACTTTTGCAAGCAGTCGCCACTCCACTGGTGGTGTGTGTTTACAACTGCAAATAAAAAAGCGCCGATTGAAGAACAACCGGCGCTAAAAATAAAAAGCCCGCTTCTGCGGGCCTTTTATTACTTTTTCTTAGCTGCTTTTTTCTTAGCTGCTTTTTTTGGAGCTGCTTTTTTTGGAGCTGCTTTTTTCTTTGCTGCCTTTTTAGGAGCTGCTTTTTTTGCTGCTTTTTTAGCCATGGTTTTTGTTTTTTGAGATTTGTTGATACGAAGTAAATAATTTTTTGACGGATATCTAATTTCCAAGTTCTTATTTTTTCAACATCATTTTGTTCAAATTGTTAATTGTGTAATATTTCCTCGCCGATGAAAATCATGAAAACACGCAGCGATTTGTGTTGATTTTTTACAAGGCTCTGAAAGTATTGATTTTACAGGTGTTTCAGAGCACTCATAAAATCACACACGCTTTTGCAACAAATTTTGCATGCAGCCGATTACAAAGAACTCTTGATTTCTTCTTCTGCTTCCCAGTCCGCCAACACATTAAAAATCTTTGGCGCAGTGAAAATTTCTTCCGGTTGCACCTGTTTTAATGCTTGTCCCGCATCCCATTGGCCATTTGCATTCTCATCAGCAATAACGCGCAAACGGTAATTTCCTGGTGAAAGGGATTTGAAAACAAATGGTTTTCTTTCTGAGGATGACATGGCAAGGTGTACTTTTTCTTCGCGCACAACCGTTCCTGCATCATTGATCAATTGTACGAGGTAGTGTTTCTTTTTTGCAAACAACACATTCACGGTCAAATTACCAAAATCAGCTGTTGTTTCTGTTTTAAACACAAACGCTATCGGTTCTGATGGCACACCCTCTTTGCTTAATGCCAGCGCCGTATCTGCAGTCAACTGGTAACGCTGTACCGTCCCTGCTGGTAAATCAAGTGCCACCGTGTGAAAATCCACCCATCTTGGTTGTATTTGGACTTTACTGCTATCCTTGGCTCTTATCAATGTGATCTTCCTTGCATTAAAGCTGGTCGTATCCATCCAAACAGGAAAAACAATCACCACCTGTTGCGGCTTGTTTTCTGAAAAGACACTCAAACTGGTCTTTATTCCCCTCACCAGTTGCTGTTTGCGCGCCACAGGTAAAGCCACTTCCAGTGTATCGTGACTACCGTCTGCTTCAAACTGTGTAAGCAAACGCAATGTATCCGTGGCCCCTGTATAAAAAACAGCAATGGTGTCGTTGTTCAGGTCGGTGGTGCGCAAACGGATCGATGTGTTTTTCTCCAGCAGATTTATTTTTACAACACCTTCCTGATTCACTACCAATTCCATTTTTCCTCTTACAGGTTGTACAACCTTCTTTAAAAAAGTTCTGGTTGCCCGCTCACGAAACAGGCGCAACGCCAGCGCGCTATCCACTCCAATACGAATAGTTCCTGGTTGAAAGGCAATGCGCTCGCTCTCGCCATCGTACCGACCGTTGCGGTTGTTATCAGTAAAAGCAAATAGGTAAAAGGCTTTCTTGGGGAGGGATTGAAATTGAAAACTACCACTGTTATCCACTCGGGTGACATACAAAGGTTTTTTATACATCAAACTATCCCCTTCAGGTAGTTGAAGTCCCACCAGCGCATCGGTTACACCAGCACCTGTTATGGCATCAGTAATCACACCTTTCACTTTCAAACTATCAATGGTTGCGCCCGTCGAAAAAACATAGGTGTATCCATTCATCACATTGCCTTCATGCAAATCAGCAATCGCAGCACCGAATTCCATGCGGTAGGTGGTATTGGGTAACAGCTCCGCTGCAACCAAGGTGACTTTTAAACGCTTTCCCTCAACCACGAGTTCTGGCTTGGTGGTTGTTTGTGGGGAGATTAAAAATTGTCCCGGCTCCTTCACCACCACGGGCTCATCAAATTCAAATACAAATACACCGGACTTGGCATCGGTGGCTTTTTCAGCTGGAATGGTTCGAATCACTTTCGGCGGTGAGGTGTCACGGGGGCCCCCACTTAATGTGCCAATTTGTGCGCAACGACTAAACGTGAACACCACTATACACACATATATATATGTACCAATTTTTAGCACAGTGGTAAAAGTACAAAAACGAGCCCGCATAAGACCTATATTTGAAGGAGTGATCCGCGACCGTTTAAATATTTTAAGAAGCATGACGCCTGCACGGATGGTCAATTTTTTAAAAGTATTTACAGGGTACCACGTGTCGCGTTGGCTGAAAAAACCTTATCAATGGGGACTCCCTGTTGCACTGAGCATTGAACCAACAACGAGTTGTAATTTACGCTGCCCACAGTGTCCGAGTGGACTCCGGGTCTTCTCCCGTCCAACCGGCATGTTACAAAAGGAGATGCTGCAGCAGTTGTTACCACAAATTAAGTCCTCGGTACACACCCTGAATTTTTATTTTCAAGGCGAGCCCTACCTCCATCCACAATTTTTGGAGTTGGTGAAGATGACCTTACCTTATAATATATATACCTCTACCAGTACCAATGCACATTATCTCGACGCTGCTGCGGCGCAAGCAACAGTTGAAAGTGGATTGAAACGATTGATTGTATCTATTGACGGAACCACACAAGAAACCTATAGTCAGTACCGGGTTGGGGGTCAACTCGAAAAAGTACTAGCGGGCACCCGTGCGCTGGTGGAAGCAAAGCGCAAAAGCGGCAGTGCCACACCGCATCTCGTTTGGCAATTTGTGGTGTTTCAACCCAACGAACATCAAATCGAAGAAGTGAAAAAACTAGGACGCGAATTGGGTGTGGATGAAGTCACCATTAAAACAGCACAGATTTACGATTTTGAAAACGGAAGCGACCTCATTCCTACCAATGGCAAGTACGCCCGTTATAGAAAAAATACAGATGGCTCGTTTGAAATAGAGAACAAACTCCTCAGTCAATGTTGGCGCATGTGGCAAAGCAGCGTCATCACCTGGGATGGGAAAATGGTGCCCTGCTGTTTTGACAAAGATGCACACTACCGGCTCGGTGATCTTAAAAAAGATGATTTAAAAACGGTGTGGCATTCGGAAGCGTATAAAAAATTCCGTCAAGCCATTTTAATTGGCAGAAAAGAAATCGATATCTGTAAAAATTGCACCGAAGGGACTAAAGTTTGGGCGGATTAATCGCCAGCGCCAAAAATCTCCGCAACAACTGCTTTGTATTTCTCAGTAATAATCTTGCGTTTGAGACTGAGCTTAGGTGTGATTTCGCCTGAATCGACACTCCACACATCGTTCACAATGCGTTGCCGTTTAATTTGTTCGTAAGGCGCCAAGGTGGTGTTCATTTTACGAATGTGGTCGTTCACCAGTTTGTGCAAATGCTCGTCCTTTTCCAAAGCGGTTTCATTGTAGGGCAAATTGGCTGTTTTACAATATTCCTTGTAGTTGGCGCGGGAAGGGGTAATCAGGGCTGAAGCAAATTTCTGCGTGTCCCCCAAAACCATGCATTGTTCTACAAAGCGGCACTCCTTGATTTTATTTTCAATGGCCACTGGCGAAATGTATTTTCCAGCACTGGTCTTGAACAGTTCCTTCTTACGATCAGTAATCTTTAAAAAACGACCATTCACCATAGTACCAATGTCGCCTGTGTGCAACCATCCCTCTTGGTCAAATGTCTCCGCAGTAGCGGCTTCGTTTTTGAAGTAGCCCTTCATCACACTTGGACCCTTTACCAAAATCTCTCCGTCTTCTTCTGCTAATTTTACCGTGGTATTGTCCACTATGATTCCCACCGTGCCAAAAGCACGGTCTTTTCTTGGAAAACGGTTAACGGCCACAACCACCGCCGTTTCAGTGAGTCCATACCCTTGCAACAAATCAAGTCCCGCACAAGCGAACACCCGCTCAATGCGCGGATTCAAGGCGGCACCGCCACTTACAATCACTTGCACTTCTCCACCGACTGCTGCACGCCATTTTTTATACACCAAACGGTCGGCAATGGCGCGTTGTAATTCATACCACGCGCCGTTGGCACCTTCGTATTCATACCGTTCAGCCAAAGCCACGCTCCAATCAAATATTTTGCGTTTAAAGCCCGTCAGTTTTTCTCCCGCTCCAATGATGCGCTCCAACACCCGCTCTAATATGCGCGGCACAGCGACAAACATTTGGGGATGAATTTCTCGGCAATTGTCACCAATGGATTCGAAACTCTCTGCGTAATAAATACTCACCCCATGGAACAAGTAGATGGCGTTCACAAACCGTTCGTAAACGTGATTCAATGGCAAAAAGCTCAAAGCCCTCCACTCCGGCGTAAACGGTGCAAGGTCCTGACAGGTCAATACATTTTGTACAAGATTCCGGTGCAACACCATTACTCCCTTGGGTTGGCCGGTGGTGCCTGAGGTATAGAGAATAGAGAAAACATCCATTTCCGAAATACCGTTTTGAATTTCTTTCAACCGTGCACCAGCTGGATTCGCCCGGCCCTCATTCAACAATTCATCAAAATGCGTGTACCCTTCAATTTTTTTAAAGGCATAAGCAAATTTTAAATTCGGCGCCTCCTTTTCAAGTATCAGCATCTTTTTTGTGAAGGCTGCTTCTGAAAAGAACACCGCTTTCGATTCCGAATGTTTGGCTATGAACGCTAAATCGTCGTTGCTAATGGTCGGAAACACCGGCACCGTTATTAGTCCCGCTTTCTGACAACCAAAATCCACAAAATTCCAATAAGGACTGTTGGCGGCAATCAACATCACTTTGTCACCCGGCTGCAAGCCTATCGACAAAAGGCCCGATGCCACTGCATCGGTGATTTCATCAAATTCTTGGAAACTGTAACCGCGCCATTTGCCATCTTTTTTTTCGTTGAGCAAATTCGCTTTTGGTGCATACGTTCGCAACCGTTCAATAATGTCAAATACCCGTGTGATGGCCATGCAATGTTGATTTTCTACAAGGACGCAAAATAGTGCCTTCTTTCAAAAATAACTAATTTTATACTCTATATGATAGCAATTACTGGAACCGCAGGATTTATTGGAAGTTGTGTACTCGCCCGCTTCAATGCAGAAGGAATAAACGACATCGTCATCAGTGATGACTTCTCGCACGAAGCAAAAAAACACAATTACGAGGGCAAGCACTTTGCCGAAATGATCCACCGCGATGTTTTTCCAGAATGGCTAAAAACCAACGCCAGCAAGGT
>CANGWA010000198.1 GCA_947457335.1 Sphingobacteriaceae bacterium | reverse complement strand
GAACACCGCCGGTTTCAAGAGCTGCATTCCAATTGAGCCCCCAGTCCTTACGGTTAAATTTACCGCTTACTGAGAAGCCAGCTTTTTCATTGCCCCAAGGATCTTTGTTCACTCCACCAAATTCTGCATCAAGCGTTACTTCTTTTTTAACTCCCTTAATGCCGAGCATCCCTTTTAATTGGTAGTTCTGGTCATCCAATTTCTTCATGGAAGTGCTCTCGAAAGTTAATTCTGGATGATTAGCCGTATCAAAAAAGTCCGCACCTTTTAAGTGACCATCACGGTTACCGTCGTTGGTGTCGACTGAATTAGCGTCAATCACCAGATTCACTTTTGCATTGCTGAAATCTGCGCCATCGCTGTGCACTTCTCCAGTGATTTTACGGAACTCACCTTTTACATTGGTGATCATTAGGTGCTTTACTTTAAAAAGCATTTCGCTGTGTGAAGGGTCTAGTACCCATTTTGTTGTTGACATAGTTGTTTCGTTTTAAGGGTACAAATTTCGAGTGTTGCAACACCTAATCTAGTTAACATGGGTTAAGAAATTACTGATTCCTTCTCATCGGGTGTTATTTAACGTTGTTCTGGATTTAGAAAATAGGGTGTCGTCGTTAGAAGAATTGGGCGCCTGCCTTTTTTTTGGTCGATTTACACCAAGGCATCCTGCCCTCCGGTTGTAGTGGGCGCAACAGGCCTGCAAACACTAGTCCGTGCGGGGTCCCCACCCCGCCGTGCGGGGCCTCCACCGGCCAAGTGTTTGCACGGCCTGTTTTTGCCCAGCTACCCCTGCGGTCAGTGGCGCGCCATTAACGTGAGGGGGATACTAAAACAGGACGCGAGTTGGTAAACTAGGCGAAATAAAAAAGTCCCTTTTCATTGGCGAAAAGGGACTGAACGATTTTGTCTAATAATCAGTTCGTAACGAGGATGACCTTACCAGTAGTGGTTGTTGGCAACACTTCAACGGATCGGCTGAATTGCATCAAGTTGGCGATGATGCTCTCGGATACACTTTGATTCACCAATGCCGATTGGCTGTTGACATGGTCCGTTGTTTGAAAATCGTTTACAGGAGTAGATGTTTTTATCATAGGCAGTTTAGCGCATTATGAGGTAAACGGAAGAAATCGGCGCATATTGTGATGGCGTCAAAAAAAAACCAGTCCCCACTTTTGATGGGGACTGGCTCTCAAAAAACTAAAAACCAAAGGTTCTTAGTATCTCCTTTAGGGAGAATGTGGATTATTTCTTGTTCTCCATTTTATCGCGGAGGTCAGAAAGAGCAGAGATATCACCGAGAGTTGTTTTCTCTTGGCTGTCTTTTACTTTCTTCACTGCTTTCTTGCTCTCTTCGATATCTGCCTTGCGAGAAGCTTTCTCGGTACGGCGTCCTTCTTCCTTCACTTCTTCGTGAAGACGAGCGTGCGATACAACGATGCGCTTAGCGTCCTTGCTGAACTCAATTACTTTGAAGTCAGCAGTTTCTTCAGCTTTCAAAGAACCACCTTCGGCTTTAGCCAAGTGACGAGCAGGACAGAAGCCTTCTACACCATAAGTTAAGCCGATGATAGCACCTTTATCGTTAACAGACATAACAGTTCCTTTGTGCACAGAGTCAATGGTGAATACAGTTTCGAACACATCCCATGGATTTTCTTCGAGTTGTTTGTGACCGAGACTCAAACGACGGCTTTCACCATCAATTTCAAGCACTACCACGTCCATTTTATCGCCTACTTTACAGAATTCGCTTGGATGCTTGATTTTCTTGCTCCAGCTCAAATCAGAGATGTGCACGAGGCCGTCAACACCTTCTTCCAATTCAACAAATACACCAAAGTTGGTGAAGTTGCGAACGGTGCCAGTGTGGCGTGAACCTTTTGCATATTTCTCCATGATCATGTTCCAAGGATCAGGCGTCAATTGCTTCATGCCCAAGCTCATTTTGCGCTCTTCGCGGTCAAGGGTCAAAACAACGACTTCAATCTCTTGTCCGATTTTCACGAACTCCTGCGCACTACGCAAATGTTGACTCCAGCTCATTTCACTCACGTGAACAAGACCTTCAACGCCAGCAGCAACCTCAACAAATGCACCGTAATCGTTAATCACAACCACTTTGCCCTTGATCTTGTCACCTACTTTTAATTCAGCACTAAGCGCTTCCCAAGGGTGAGCAGAAAGTTGCTTCAAGCCCAATGCAATGCGCTTCTTGTCGTCATCAAACTCGAGGATAACCACCTGAATTTTCTCGTCAAGCTTAACGATTTCTTCAGGGTGATTGATACGGCCCCATGAAAGGTCCGTAATGTGAATGAGTCCATCCACACCACCAAGGTCAACGAATACACCGTAAGAAGTGATGTTCTTAACAGTTCCTTCCAATACTTGACCTTTTTCAAGTTTGCTGATGATATCACGTTTTTGGTTCTCAATTTCAGCCTCAATAAGCGCTTTGTGAGATACCACCACGTTTTTGAATTCATTGTTGATTTTTACCACTTTGAACTCCATGGTCTTACCAACGTAAACGTCGTAATCACGGATTGGCTTCACATCAATTTGTGAACCCGGTAAAAACGCCTCGATACCAAATACGTCCACAATGAGACCACCCTTGGTACGACACTTAACAAGTCCTTTGATGATTTCATCGTTAGTAAGTGCTTCGTTAACACGATCCCAGCTCTTACCCGCACGGGCTTTCTTGTGAGAAAGCACTAGCTGACCTTGTTGGTCTTCGGCTTTGTCTACGAAAACTTCAATTTTGTCACCAACTTTTAATTCCGGATTGTAACGGAATTCTGAAAGAGGCACCACGCCGTCAGATTTGTAACCAATGTTGACAACAACCTCACGGTTATTCTTAGCTACTACAACACCTTCAACAATTTGAAGATCTGCAATTGAGTTAAGGTTCTGGCCATATAGTTCATCCAGTTTTGCTTTCTCCTCTGAGGAGTAATTGTCCTGTTTCTTCCCAATTGACGACCAATCAAATTCAGGATTTCCAACGTTTGCAGTTTTTTCTGCCATTCTATTAAATTGTATCAGCATTATAGGGCAATACTGAGCTGTTATACATTTACCTTCCCGCCCTAAGCCCTATTTAAAACGGGCTACAAATATACGGAATTTAAGGGGTGCTGCCCCCACCCCATCATCAAATTAAAACCCTGATAATGAGCTGTATACGAAATTTAACAACCCGTATTCGGACCGAATTTCCCCTTCGGAACTTCACTTTACCACCAAATTGCACCAACTACTCAGATGTATTCTTCAACAGCATCAAAAGGGTCCACCCCCCTTGCTCTACTAGTTCACTGGTGTGTACCGCTGCCGGTCCCACAAGTTCAATCCAGCCATTTTCAGTCCCTCCTGTTTCAACCTCTGTCATGGCGTATACGCCTTTATTCTTCTTCACAAATACATAATTTTTATTATTGTAAAATAATACAGCGGATTCTTTAACGACCATGGCCTCGTGGTGCTTCAGCTCTACCTCCGCCTGCATGTACATGCCCGGTAATAAAGCGGGATCGTATTGGTCAAAATGGCAATGCACCTCCACCGTGCGGTCGGCAGACAAATCATGACTAATGAGTATTATTCTACCTTGGTGCTTGTTTTTTGCATCGCTGTTGTTAAAAGCCAATACATGCTGATCAATTGCCAACTCGGGCAAATCCCTTTCAAAGGCTTGTAAATTCAAATGCACGTCGTCAATATTCATCAACTCAAATAAAATATCTGAGGTATTGACATACTTGCCTAAGTTGACATTGACCTTAGAGACAAACGCGTCAAAAGGTGCTGTGATACGCACCACACCCGAGATTTTTTCAACGGTTAAAGTGGTTGGGGACCATCCCATTAAGCGCACTTTTTCTGCCAGTGCACCCACCGAAACCTTCAGGGTTTGATAATCGGCTTCGGCTGCCTGTAAGGCTTTATCGCTGCCTGCTTGTGAAGCACTGAGTGCGGACTGCCGATTGTATTCAGCCTCTGCCTTGATCAACTGTGTCTTGGCAGTTAAAAAATCTTGTTGCAGTTGCACATAAGACTGGTCCTCCACCACTGCCAACAAATCTCCTTTTTTCACATGCATGCCTGGTAACAACTTGATATCCCTTACAAAACCACCCATCGGCACACTCACGGATAAAATATTTTGTGGGGGCACCTCTATCTTCCCATTCAAGCGCAGTAACCGAGAAATCTCTTGTTTTCTTGGTTTAACAGCAACAATAGCTGTAGATTTTTCTTGTTCAGGTGTTAAATGGAGCATGTTATCAGAAGAGGTTTGTTTGGACACTTCTGTTGTTGCATGACTACACCCGATAAAGGTTAGCAATAAAAATAGGACTGCCGTATTAAATAATGTTTTCATTGTCAATTGGCGTTAATGTAATTGAGTTCGATAATGGTTGAATTGTACAATTCGAGGACATCGATATAATCGGTTTGTACTTGTGCAGCTTGCCCTAACAGCAATACCCATTGCATAAAATTTATTTCCCCTGCAATTAGCTGCTTACCAGCAGCATCTTGCAAGCGCAATGCAGCAGGCAAGCGGGAACTTTCAAAAAACGCTAACAAACGGCCATACCGTTCGACTTGAATATCCAAAAATTGCTTGCGGTTTTGAAGGACTGCTTCTTGTAACTCCCGTTCAGCGACCATCCGATCAGATTGTAGTTTGGCTGCGCTAATTTTTGAACGCACACCCTTTGTGAAAATTGGAATACCAAGACTTAGTTGAACGGAATGAAAACGGGTGTTGTAGTAGTAGTCGATATTGTCTGGTCCAACTCCACGAAAACTCTGGTTGGTATACCCTATCGAAAGGTCGGGCATAAATGCCGCGCGTTCACTGTTCACCGTGCTTTTAGCGACCTGCTCTTGCACCTTATATACACGCAGCACTGGATGGTCAACAGATGCGCTGCCTGCTGCAACGGCTTTAATTGTTCCAATTGGAACAATGGGTGACTTAATTCCAGTAATGACAGCGAGGTGTGCCAGAAGTTCATCCCTATCTGCCCTCAAACGTTCTAGTTGTGTGCGAATATGGGACACTTGGGTTTCTGCGATGACCTTGTCCAATTCCGATATTTCACCCTTGTTCATTTTTATTTCTGCCAGGGCAACGTAACGGAGATTTTGTGAATCAAGTCGGGACAGTAATTTTTCCTTCTCATTTAACAACAAAATGGTATAAAACGTTCTACTCACTTCTTTTCTCACATCTGCTTCTGATAAAGCGGTCCCCGCTTTGGCCAGTAACCATTCATTTTGTTTC
>CANGWA010000197.1 GCA_947457335.1 Sphingobacteriaceae bacterium | reverse complement strand
CATGGCGCTGCAGGTGCCGGCGATGGCAAAGTGGGACAAAAATTGCCAGGAGCCCCCCCTGCATATGATGGCCCCCTTAAGAATTTACCTGAAGGAAAAATCTTTCACTCTATCACCTATGGAAAAGGTTTAATGGGAGCTCACGCACCTATGCTCACTCAGGAAGAGCGCTGGAAGCTTGTATGTTATGTGCAAAAATTACAGGGCCCACCTGTTCAAGCGGCACCAGCTGATTCAGTTAATACAGCAACCCCTGCAAAATAATTAAAGAGAAGCGATTGAATATGAACACCGATAAACTAACTTTTACCATACCATCACGTACGCGCATGATAGCCATGTTGCTGATGGCTGTGGGCCTTGTGTCAATCATCCTTATGTTCATGAACGACCATGTGGACGGAGATCCCGAATACCACAACAACCGTGCATGGAGTAACGTATTTGCAGGCTCTTTCTTTTTTATGGCAATCTCATTAGCCGCAGCGTTCTTCCTTGGCTTACAATATGCCGCAGAGGCGGGCTGGTCAACTACCATTAAACGCGTTATTGAAGCAACAACAATGTACCTGCCTTGGGGGTTAAGCTTTATGATGTTATTGTTCATTCTTGGACAGTTGCATGTTCATCACATATACCATTGGATGGCCGATGGTATTGCGACTCCAGGACATGAAAATTATGACGAGGTTATTGCAAACAAGATTGGCTATTTCGGCATATTCTGGTGGATCCGTACTATCCTCTACATGGTGGGATGGGTATGGTTTACTTTCAAACTTCGTCGTAACTCCCTTGAGGCGGATAAATTAGATATTGACGTTAATAATAGTTTCCACTGGAAAAACGTTAAGATTGGTGCTTGGTTCATGGTGTTGTTTGCTGTGACTTCTTCAACAGCTTCTTGGGATTGGTTGATGAGTATCGATACACATTGGTTCTCAACGTTGTTTGGTTGGTATATCTTCTCTGGAATGTGGATTAGTGCGCTAACATTCATGACAATTTTGATTGTTTGGTTGCGTAAAAACGGATACCTGGAATTTGTGACTGAAAGTACTGTTCATGACATGGGAAAATGGATGTTTGCTATTTCTTTCTTGTGGACGTATTTGTACTTCTCCCAATTCATGCTTATTTGGTATGCTGATATTCCTGAGGAGGTGGTTTACTTCCAAACGCGTTGGGAAAGTTATAAAGCATTAATGTGGACAGTATTGTTTATGAATTTCGCTTTGCCAATGGTGATGCTGATGAGCCGGGATAGTAAGCGCAACTTCTTCTTCTTGATGTTTGTTGGTACTATCATTTTTGTTGGTCACTATCTTGACGTGATCATGATCGTAATGCCAGGAACAGTAGGTCACCATTGGGATGGACTTAGTTGGATGGAGTTTGGTACATTCTTTTTCTTCCTTGGTCTCTTCATATATGTTGTGCTTAATGCACTCACCAAGGCGCCACTCATGGTTAAGAATCACCCTTTCTTGAGCGAAAGTCTTCACCACTCGACCTGATCTTAAAAATTAATTAGTAGTTAAAGAAATTAGAAATTAAATAAACGATAAAGATGAATCTGTTAGTTCTGTTAGCCATCGCTCTTCTCATTGTTGCTGGTCACCAGTTGCTCCGCATCATTGAGATAAGCAGAAACCTTAAGAAAACGAAGGAATGGCAGGTCTCCGACAATGACAACAACATGATGGGAAAGTTCATGTTACTATTCATGTTACTTTTCTTTTTATTTTTCTTCTGGCAGGTGAACCGTTGGATGGATCGTACTCTTCCTGGCGCTGCCTCGGAACATGGCGAATTCATTGATAGATTGTGGGATGCCAACATTTATTTAATCACTGTTGTGTTCTTAGTTACCAATTTCATTCTTTTCCTCTTTGCCTATAAATACCGTGGCAATAGCAATCGCAAAGCGGTTTACTATCCACATAATAACAAATTGGAAATGTTATGGACTGTTATTCCCGCGATTGCACTCGCATTCATCATCATTTTCGGTTTGAAATATTGGAACGAAATCACAGATCGCGCAACTGATCCTAATCGTGTAGTGGTGGAGTTGTATGCTAAACAATTTGACTGGACCGCCCGTTTTACAGGCAAGGATGGCAAGTTAGGTGAGACGGATTATCGTCAAATTTCAGGCAGCAATTCTGTCGGGATGGACACTACCGATGTGAATGGGTATGATGATATGCTCGTTAAAAATGAGTTTCACATTCCAGTCAACACCGAAGTTGAGTTACGTATTAGAAGTCGAGACGTTATACACTCTGTATATCTACCTCATTTCCGTGCGCAAATGAATGCTGTCCCTGGAATGGTAACTTATTTCAAATTTAAACCTACTAAAACCACAGCTGAGATGCGTAAGGATGCTTATGTCATTAATTTGATGAAGGGCATCAATAAGCAGCGTGAACAGGAGGGTAAGGAACCAGTTGAATTTGATTATATTCTTCTTTGTAATAAAATTTGCGGAGCATCGCACTATAACATGCAAATGAATGTTGTGGTTGATACCGAAGCCGACTACCAGGCCTGGTTGGCAAAACAAAAGGCCGTTAAAAGTGTTGCAACTAAATAACTGAAAAATAGATCACAATAAATATGGCTACTACAACCAATACAGCTTTAGAAAAAGAACATCTTGCTCATCACGACCACGTGCATGATCATGATGATCATGAAGAGTCGTTTGTGAGTAAATACATCTTCAGTATGGATCACAAAATGATTTCGCGTCAGTTCCTAATCACAGCAGTGGTTATGGCTGTTGTCGCGATGACCATGTCTATTATCTTTCGTTTACAACTGGCTTGGCCAGGTGAAAAGTTTGCGTTCGTCAACGCAATCCTCGGCGATAAATGGGGTAAGGATGGCATACTTGATCCCAATATGTACTTAGCACTTGTCACCATTCACGGCACTATCATGGTGTTTTTTGTTTTGACGGGTGGTCTATCAGGTACATTCTCTAACCTGTTGATTCCTTATCAAATCGGTGCTCGTGATATGGCTTCTGGATTTATCAATATGTTGTCGTATTGGTTTTTCTTCCTTTCAACGATCATCATGTTGGCTTCTTTGTTTTTAAATGACGGACCGGCCTCTGCTGGTTGGACGATTTATCCACCTCTTTCTGCTCTTCCTGAAGCAATACCGGGTTCTAAAATGGGTATGACTTTGTGGTTGATTTCAATGGCCATTTTCATCGTTTCTTCCCTCCTAGGCTCTCTGAACTATATCATTACCGTTATTAACTTGCGCACAAAAGGCATGAAGATGACCCGTCTGCCACTTTCCATTTGGGCATTTTTCATCACCGCAATTCTAGGGGTACTTTCTTTCCCAGTGTTGCTTTCTTGTGCTTTGCTCCTCATCTTCGACCGCAGCTTTAACACATCTTTCTACTTGTCGGATATTTACATCGGTGGTCGTCCACTCGACAATATTGGTGGCAGTCCAATTCTATTCGAACACTTGTTCTGGTTCCTTGGTCACCCTGAAGTATACATCGTGTTGCTTCCTGCACTTGGTATTGCGTCTGAAGTTATTGCAACCAATTCACGTAAGCCTATTTTCGGTTACCGTGCAATGATTGGTTCTATACTTGCAATCGGTTTCCTCTCATTTATTGTATGGGGTCACCACATGTTCCTCACAGGGATGAACCCATTCCTAGGTTCTGTTTTCGTGTTCACTACTTTGTTAATCGCTATTCCATCTGCAGTTAAAGCTTTTAACTACATCACAACGATGTGGAAGGGCAATTTGCAATACACTCCAGCCATGCTCTTCGCAATCGGTTTGGTGTCGTCATTCATTACTGGTGGTGTTACTGGTATTATTCTTGCTGACTCTACCCTAGATATTAATGTTCATGACACCTATTTCGTTGTGGCTCACTTCCACATTGTAATGGGACTGAGTGCCATCTTCGGAATGTTTGCTGGGGTTTATCATTGGTACCCTAAAATGTTCTTGCGCATGATGAACAAAAAACTGGGTTACCTTCATTTCTGGTTAACCATCATTACGGCTTATGGCGTGTTCTTCCCAATGCACTTCCTCGGATTGGCAGGTGTTCCACGTCGTTATTATACGAACTCAAACTTCCCTATGTTTGATAACCTCGTTGATGTAAACGAAATCGTGACTTATTGTGCGATCATTGGTGCGCTCGCTCAAGGTGTATTTTTGTTTAACTTCTTCTATAGTATGTTCCGTGGCGAAAAAGCACCACAGAACCCATGGAAGTCGAATACTTTGGAATGGACTACTCCAATGGCTAACCTTCACGGCAACTGGCCTGGCGAACTTCCTGAGGTTCACCGTTGGGCTTATGATTACAGTAAGCCAGGTCAAGAAAAGGATTTCGTGCCACAAAACGTTCCTCTAGCTGATGGCGAAGAGGACGGTGGATCTCACTAAATAAAAAAAGGAGGCTTAAAGCCTCCTTTTTTTTATGCTGTTTTTTAGAGAGCATAATCCCTTAAGTAATCAAAAGGTGGGTTTAATTGCCCGCTGCTACAGATGGTTGCCCGTGAAATAACACCTAATTCATCCTTGTTAATTAAATGCGGCAAAACGCGCTCAGATAAATCTTTACCAAAATCATCACTGGCATCTCTCGGTAATTCGCAGGGTAGGTTATCTACGGCCATAATGCAAATGCTGTCCTTTTTGAACGGCAGGTCTTCTTGTCCATTCAATATATTGTATCCATAGAAAGGGTTGGGGATGCTGCTAGCACGCATGGTGGTTGGAACAGACCCGTTCACGTCGCAGGTCACATCTGCTATTACTGATATGTGAAAGTCCCGATCAGCAATATCTTCCTTAGTAAACATCAATGGGGCTTTCGGATCCCAATAATGGGCTGAAATATACAAGTCTGTACACTTCGTAAAGGGTTTGAATTTGGAGATAAAATGTTCTGGATGAGCGAAGAAGTCGTTAAGGTCAAAATTGTGATCGTCAGGGCGCTCAACATAGTCCCGAGGATTAAGTTGGCAATAAACAGGTTCCCTAAACGAGCCCATCAAGTATTCTTCAGGGGTGATTTTTCGAATACGTAAGTAACTCAACGTTTCAATTGCACCGTTGGCTACACGGCCACCACCTGTCAAGGCTATCTTTATATTTGGCAGTCTCACTCGTTTTAGCTCCTCTTCCATTTCGGCACGATCACGGCAAAGATGAGCGGGACGCAGCCTGAAAAGGTCGTATTTCAAACCGTATCCCAGTATGCCATTGTATGCCCCAACAATGCCTGCATAACGACCAAAACCAATGATCCGGTTATGGTTTATGT
>CANGWA010000196.1 GCA_947457335.1 Sphingobacteriaceae bacterium | reverse complement strand
TTTATATTAATCATTGATCACTTCGTTATTTAAAAACAGTCTACACCACCATTCAAAATTCATTAAACTCCAAATTAATAAGCGATTATTTGCCCTTTGATTTATATGTTGATCCAAAACATTATCAATAAATTTTGGATTTATAAATTCAGTTGAAATTGCTTTTCTATTCTGCAACAATTCTCTAACATAATCTGCATTCTCCCCCCTGTACCAACTTTCATCTGGTGCTGAAAAGCCTTGTTTCTTTCTATTGATGATAGATTCTGGAATAAAATCCATCATGGCCTTTCTTAAAACATTTTTACCATCATCAAACTCCTGGTATTTATTGCGTTTACCGGCGATATTCTCATCTAATTTCTTCATGTTATGAAGGTTACCCAATTTATGACGAACAGGAATTTTCTGCGCAAAATCAACTAGTGCATTATCAAGAAAGGGAAAGCGTTCCTCTAGACCATTCGCCATGCTCAACTTATCACCTACTAATAATAAACCAGGTAAAAAGGTCTTAATTTCAAAATACAGACTATTATTTATGTGTTGCTCGGGGGTATCGTACTTGAGACTTTTATTAAAGGTGAAAACCCGTTCGAAAACATTTCTGGGTTCATTTACATTTATTGAGTTCAGAACATTCGGCTGAAAGAGATCTTGTTTGCTATTATCAGGGACTAATCTTTGCCAAAAGCCGTAATAATTATCAAAAAAGGATTGTTGATCCATTGATTGAAAAACACGATAATACCTCCATGGATAACCGCCGTATAATTCATCGCCGCCGGTACCCTGAAGACATACTTTAACAAATTTAGACGCAAGTCTACTGATGTAGTAATTTGGATAACTCATACCCACGCGTAAGTCCTCCAAATGCCAAACAACGCGCGGTAAAGACCAACTCAAATCACCCGCATTAATAACTTGTTCATAGTGTTCTGTCTTAAAATAATTAGCCATTAACTCCGCATCGCGCCTTTCATCATAGTTGGCTTCAACGCCAGTTACAGAAGACATATCAAAGCCAGCTGTAAAAGTGGTTAATCTATTTACATGCTTTGATGCAATAGCAGTTAACGAACCAGAATCCATTCCACCACTCAAGTAGGAGCCGACCGGCACATCAGAAACCATTTGACGAGCAACGGCCTCTTTCAATAAGCGTTCCGTTTCATTTTTGGCATCTTCAAAGGACATTGATTCATCTGGATTTGAAAAATCGTAATTCCACCAAGAATTGTGTTTTATTGAAACCTTACACGTTGCATCTATTTTAACAGTATTTGCAGGCGGTAACATTGTAACACCTGAAAACAGTGTTTGAAAATCAAATAGGTTTTGAAAAGTGAAATACTCGTTGAGCGCATCATAATTCAATTTTACCTTGAAATCTGGGTGGCGCATAAAGGCTTTTATTTCGGAAGCAAATAGGATGGTATTCCCATTCAACCAGTAATAAAGCGGCTTAACACCAAAACGATCTCTGCTTAAATACAAATCTCCTGAAGGCTTATGCAATGCTGCAATAGCAAACATGCCATCGAACTTTTCGAACACCTTTGTCCCCCATTCTGCCAAACCTTCAGATATAACCTCAGTATCAGTAGTTGAATTGAATGTGTGCCCTAGAGAAGTCAATTCCTTTTTTAACTCTCTGAAGTTATAGATACAGCCATTGAACACAATTGTCCAATCCCCATTTGCTGAATGCATTGGCTGGGCTCCATTTGCACTTGGGTCAAGAATTGAAAGCCTACGGTGCCCTAAACCTACATTGTTGTAAATGTGTATTCCTTCACCATCAGGACCACGGTGAGCCAAGGCATCGCCCATGCTTCTGAGAACGCCTTCATTTATACGATCCCCGTTTACATTGTAAATGCCCAGTATACCACACATACTAAATGTTCCTTAAATTATAAACCACATATTCATAATCCTCCTTTGTCATTTTATTGAACAAAGGAATGGACATACTAAAATTATTAGCATCACGCGCACCTGGAAAATCATCTGGTGTTATTTGGTACTTATTAGCATAGTATTCTAACATATGTGGAGCGTGTGTGCCCGGACGTGTAGAGATGCCAGCATTTTGCAACCGTTCCATCATTTCGTTCCTCGTGCAAGGTGCTTTTGATTCATCGATAAACACCACATAGGACTGCCAACCGTGTTTATAATCAGCTGGGTATTTTGGAACGGTGATCCATGGCAGGTCTTGTAATTGTTCGTTGTACCAATTGGCCCACTTTTCCCTTTCGTCAATAAACATATCCAATTTTTTTAACTGGACAACGCCCACAGCTGCCTGTAAATCAGTCATGCGGTAATTGTATCCCAGCATATTAAAGCCTGGAAGAATATATGGTTTAGGGCCATGATGGCGTTGTTCTTCTGAAATAGAAGCCCCATGGTTTCTCAGGCTTGAAATCACTTCTGCCAATTTATCATCGTTGGTAGTAATCATTCCTCCCTCACCCGTTGTTACCGATTTTCGGGGGTGGAAAGAAAAACAACCTATGATGCCCAAGCCGCCAGCAGGACGGTTTTTATAACCTGCTCCCGCAGCGCAAGCCCCATCCTCAACGAGAGGAATGTTACCGGCCACTTCTTTAATAGCATCTATATCCGCACATAGTCCGAATAAGTGTACTGGTATAATGGCCTTGGTCCGTGCCGTAATTTTTTCTTTCAGTTTTGTCACGTCCAAATTGAACGTTTTAGTATCCACATCTACAAACACCACCTTTGCGCCGCAGTAGATCACCACATTGGCCGTGGATATCCAAGTAAAAGCTGGCACAATCACCTCATCCCCTTCACCAACACCTAATGCTACCAAGGCCAGATGAAGCGCAGTAGTAGCACTAGTAACTGCCATTGCATATTTTACACCGTGGCGTTTCGCGAAAAGCTCTTCGAATTCACGTACTTTCGGACCAGCCGTTAACCAACCAGTCATGATAGGCTCCTTGGTTGCCTGCCATTCTTCTTCACCTGTAAAAGGCAATGAAATAGGAATGTTTCTTTTTTCCATAATTATTTCTGGCTATCGCGCCATTCAATCAATTTAGATAAACCCTGTGTTAAATCGTATTTGTATTTAAACCCTAGTTCTTTTTCGGCCTTTACAGCTGAACCTATTCTGTTTTGCACTAAGGCCCTTGCATCATCGGCGCTATATGGTTTATAGGTCACCTTTAAATCAGAATTCTTAAGTTTAAGAATCAAGTCACACAACGTTTTAATGCTAGTTTGCACTTCAGTACCCACATTGTAGAACCCGTGTTCAACCTCTGATTTTAAAGCTTGAACATTGCATCGTGCCACATCTTCCACGTATATGAAGTCGTAGGCTTGTGAACCATCGCCATTGATAATTGGCGCTTCGTTCGCATCGATTTTATTGAGCATGATAGGCACAACACCGGTATAGGCAGCGGTTTGATCTTGGTGTGGACCATATACATTCATGTAGCGCAGTCCGATCACTTTTAACCCATAGCGGTCATTAAATGCCGTAGCCATTGCCTCACCTGCGATTTTGGTAGCGCCATAAAAATTCTTGTTATTAAACGGATGGTTTTCGGTCATTGGTAATTCCACCGCATCGCCATATACAGACGCCGAAGACGACCAGATTAATTTTTTGATTTTGTTATTTACGCAGGCTTCGAATACGTTGAAGGTACCAGCGATATTTACTTCAAAAGCAGTTCTAGGAAAATCTTTGCAATGCAACAACCACATGGCTGCCAGGCATATCACATAATCCATCCCTTCCATGGCTTTGTTGAGGATATCGATTTCGCGAATATCACCACCAATGGGATAAATTTTACAGCGCGGGTCTTTAAGCGACTCTGACAGATACTCGCGTTTACCCCGCGCGAAATTATCATAGACGACTACTTCAGCCACCTCTTCTTTCAAGAGTTCAGATACTACGAAACTTCCGATGAAACCGGCGCCGCCGATAACTAAGATTTTTGAGTTTTTTATTTCCATATTTTTTACTGAATAATTTTCCATTTTGTATTTGGCTTTATATATCCGTGAACAGTAGCCCAAGGATACTCTGTGTTTTTACTTTTTGAATCCTTGTCAACTGTAAAGGAATAACAAGTCTCAATAAAATCAATATCACTGCCAGTATGAAAAAAACTAGCAGATAATCCAAAAGAATAATTCCCTGGCATAAGTTGTTCACTAAAATTGACTTCAAATTGAAGTTTGCCTTTATTTAAATCGGATGGTTCATAAACTTCACTTTGCGCTGCCATTAATATCCGATCTCCAAATTGATTCACAACAAAAATTAATAGGGAAACATCTTTAATATCTTTTAGAACATGAGCGTGGACCTCAACCTTAAATGATTCCATAAAATCAAGTGAAGTTGTGGGTTGATTCTTACTATTATATAGGCAGATTGCTTCGTATTTCAATTCTCCAGTACCACTAACATGTTGTTCATTCGTGATTTCAGTAAGTCCAGCAAATTGAATGTTTTGGTTATTAAGATACTCACCTATTATTAAATCAGTATCACCTTGGTTAACTAACATTCCTTTGGATAAGTGAATGCAACTGTCACATAACATGCGAATAGAAGGCATATTATGGCTCACAAAAAGTACAGTGCGACCCTGTCCGCTCACATCCTTCATTTTGCCAAGGCATTTTTTCTGAAATTCAGCATCACCCACCGCAAGAACCTCATCCACAATTAAAATTTCAGGTTCAAGGTGGGCAGCAACTGCAAATCCTAAACGCACCATCATTCCTGAAGAATAACGTTTAACAGGTGTATCAAGATATTTAGCAACTCCACTGAAATCAACAATCTCATCCAGTTTAGATTTAATTTCTGCTTTTGTCATCCCAAGAATTGCACCATTCAAAAATATGTTCTCTCTACCACTGAGGTCTGGATGAAACCCTGTACCAACCTCCAATAAAGATGCAATTCGTCCTTTCACGTTCACTCTACCTGTGGTAGGTGTAGTTACTTGAGAAAGTATTTTCAACAAAGTGGATTTACCGGCACCATTTTTCCCGATAACTCCTAGTACTTCTCCTTGCTTAACCTCAAAATTAATATCCTTCAACGACCACACATAATCACTACCACCACTCACGCTTCTATCATTCACATCACCGACCTTCAAATAAGGATCTTCCTTACCTCTCATTTTATGCCACCATCGGTTAAGATCCTGAGTGATTGTACCGGTACCCATTTGTCCTAATCGGTACTGTTTCGAAACATTCTCAACTTTTAAAACAATCTCGCTCATATTTAACTAATTCAGATGAACCTACACGGTATCCATGAAACTTTTTTCGACTCTATGAAAAATGATAAGTCCTAT
>CANGWA010000195.1 GCA_947457335.1 Sphingobacteriaceae bacterium | reverse complement strand
TATTAATTAACTCGTATGCTGTTAGTTCGTAATCTGCAGATGCCGTCATTAACTTACACAGGTTGGGTATCCCCCACCCTAGCTTATTATTAGGGTTATTGGATTGACTGGCGCTACTTTTTAAAGCTGCTAGCAATTGCATATTGGTCAACCCCGGACGGTATTGCCAGAGACATGCAGCAACACCAGCCATTAAGGGAGTGGCGAAGGAAGTACCGCTGCCATAAAAACAGTTATTGTCATTACAAATTACCGTATTCCAACCCGTAGCAACCAGATCGGGTTTAATGCGTCCATCCGCTGTAGGTCCAACTGAGCTAAAATCGGCATAAACACCAAGGGTGTCGACTGCGCCAACTGTGCAAATGCTATCAGCATCCCCCGCAACGGCAATATATTTCCATGGACTACCTCCTTCGTTTCCAGCCGCATTGAGAACAAAAAGTCCTTTCCTAGCAGCCAGATTGGCGGCTATACTCATTGGAGCAGTTCTTCCATCAAGTTCAGCATATTTGTGATCATTGCCATTATCGAATGTTGTGTACCCCAATGAAGTTGTAAGTATATCGCATCCAACACTATCTGCATATTCTGCCGCGCGCACCCAGTTGTATTCTTCCGAAATGGTCTCTGAAGCACCTTGTTCGGTTCTAAAAAGCCAGAATCTCGCCAAGGGCGCTGTTCCCATTGCTTGTCCCTCTTTAAAACCGGCTATACAAGAAAGCACGTATGTTCCGTGATCACCACCGCTATAGACATCTTCATCTCCATCGACGAAGTCACGCATGCCAAGAATGCCGTTTCTAAGACGTAAGGCATTAAAAACGGAGCCAGTATTTACATTATTGAAGCCTACATCCATTACTCCAATTGTCACGCCATCTCCTTTGAAGCCTTGCTCGTGCATACAATTTACACCTACTTGATATACCTGTGCTTTAGAGGCACCATATTCAGAAGCCTTCGTTCCAGACTGCCTTACCGTTAGGTTGGTTTCAAGGAGTTCGACCAGCGTATCCACTGGTGCAGCGCTCACTTTAAATTTACGTGCACTTTTTGCTGACACAACAAAAGGAAGTGAGGCCATACTGTTAGTAATTGCAGATAAGCGTTGAAGGCTATCGATACGGACCAGTGCCCCATTCAACCATTTAGAAACATAGAGCACTTTAATACCATAAACACTTGATAACGTTGAAATGTATTGCGGACAGACCGGTAAATCTGTTTGGTCAATGGCTATAGACTGTTTCGCTCGGCGATCCAATGCTTTTTGAGACAAAAATGCTTTCGGATTAGAAACCGTGTAAGGTGTGTTGTTTTTATCCTTGAACTGCACCCAGTAGCGCACTTGAGCGGTGATTGGTGCAAAACAGACTACCAAAATTAATAAAGAAAAAAATCTATTCATTACCTGTTTCAATAAGTTCAGTTGTTACCACGTTCCCTCTTTTAATGTGTTTTTCTACTTCGTTAAGTGGGTCAATTTGATCAGTACTAATATCCCACATCACCGTTTGGATTAGGCCTATTCCCCTTGCGTAGATCCTTGTCCGTTCTTGTAAGGAGAGTTTGGTGCGTTGCAACTGTTCAATAATTTTGACAGTTGGTAAACTTTTATCTAACACTTTACGTTCTTGGTCGACATAATTCACTGTGTAGTTTTGAATGCCCTGTGTATTATATGCATTACCATTCCATTGTTTGTTAGCTGTAAGGGGAAAGAGTAATCTTAAATAAGTAGAATTGTTTTCAATTGCTAGTATTTCTGTTGAAGAACCTTTAATGGTAGTTGCCTCATAGAAGACCCAAGGTTGCTTTGTAAAATCACCGGCCTTATCTGGAGTTTGTTTATACCGCATTACCCTAAAAGCTAGGCGTCTTGTATTATCGGTAAATGTATCTAAAAGCACCTCCTTAAGCCGGTAGTTGTATATGACGGTGTCCTTCTCCAAATCTCTGTAGACAACACTGTCTACCGCATACACCTTGAATGCACCTTTAGTAAGTGGGCAATAGTCCACATCATTTGGGACAACTACATTTTCAGTGACTTCCTTGTTGCATGCAAACAACAAGGCCACAGTTATTAAACTAACTAACCATTTACTCACATTTTAAAGGTAATGAATTCGTGGTATTGTTTGTAAAGGAAATGGAAAGAAATCTATTTTTATGTAACAGAGCCAATCCTTCTAGAAACCGTACCCTTTGAAATCTCTCTTGAATTCTCCGGGTGCGAATTCGGGATTGACTTGAAGGGAGTGGTAATTGTATTCCTCAAACAATCCGCGGTCATCTACCACTTTTATGCTGATGGGAACAAGGTACAATTGGTCGACATACATTACCACGTAGCGGCAATACCAATTGGGAATATTAATTACTTGCCCTTTTTTCAAAATATCAAAATAATCTTTAAAAGATGGATTGCGTTCTAAAATGAGGTACTCAGGAATAAAGAACTTACGAGCGATGGAGGTAATGTTTTCGTTATCACCAATGGTGTAGGGCACATATTTAAAGTCTTTATTATCAATAATGATTTTATGGCAGGGACGATTATTGATACGCTCTTCACCAGCATATCGGAATACGTCATTGAAGCGTGGCCCCATTTTGTCAATGGTATGTTGAATAATGCTGGCAAAATAATCGTAGCCCATTTCATTCAACGTGTGGTGCTGATCTTGTCGCATTAGATCGCCCATTGGATCGAGATTAAGATTGAAATAGGGAAATGAATTTGGTTTGACCAAGGCTTTTCCACTATTGGTGCCTTGTACCCAAAGCACCTCTATGCCCTTGATATACAGATAGATTTGACGAGGATTGCGTATAAACTTGACAGAACTTTCATAGTTATTAAACCCTTTCTTACCACGCTCCGTTATTTTCAAGTGGTACTTTAGTCCTTTTATTTCCCGAATGGCCTTGAGGCTTTTTTCCATTAGCTCTTCAACGTTGACGGCGGGCTGTTGTGGCTGAAAGGAAATTGCCAATAAGCTGAATATCAGTGCAGTAATTAATCTCATGTAGATAACCGGGTAAAAATAAGACTAAGAGTTGATATCCCATCGACCTATTTGCGAATGGTTTAAAAAAGTTTTCAAATAAACAACTGTTCTATAAACAAGTACTTGCTTATATTTGACTGTTGTTGAATGACTACACAGCAGACCATAATATGTGGCATCAAGCATTTGCTTTACAAGCATGACTTTTTAGTTGTGCCTGGTTTTGGTGGTTTTGTCCTCAAGTCATCCCCTTCCCGATTTCACGCGAATGGTATGATTTTACCGCCTATGAAAACGGTAGGGTTCAACCTTCGTTTGCAGCTGGATGATGGCATATTGCGCAGTTGGTTGTCTGAAAAGTTAATGTGCGATCCAACACTAGCTAGTCTCCATTTGAAAGATTTTTCAGACTACTGTAACACGCTTTTGAGAGCCAGGAAACGATTTGATATGCCCGAGATTGGTTTATTCTATTTAAACCTTGAAGGGCAGATTAGCTTTGAACCTTTAATTCTTCAAAATTACCAAACTGAGTCCTTTGGACTTCAACCCGTCTCTGCGAACCGATTGATTGTTGAATCACCTGTGTCTTCAGAGCGTTCATTGAAGTTCGAAGATCGTCCAGCTGTGATTCCTACCCCGCATCCCCAGCGATCACGTGTGTATATCGCCTCATTAGCTCTTCTGGCGCTCTTTGTTGCCTTGACTGCACTTGTTTTAAATCAAAAAGTCAATGGACCCATCCTGGCAACTCTGTTTAACAGATCCACAACAGGGACTTACCAGAAGATGGAATACCCACCTTTAGCCTTAAAATCAATGACCTCCCAAGAGGTGGGGTACACTTCAGATCATTCAGGAATAGCCATATTGAATTGTGGTGACCTTTCTGTGGCGGTATCCGTTTCACCGCAAGTTTCAGTCGCACCAGGCCATTTAAACACTTCTACAGGAAAATATGAGTTAGTTGCCGGTTGCTTCGGTGTAAAGGCAAATGCAGAAAAAATGGTTCGCAAACTTACAGAAGAAGGGATGAAGGCTACTATTTCTGCTCGGAAGCAAAAAGGCATGTATGTTGTGACAGCAGGATCTTTCAATGATGCTGATTCAGCACAACAAGCCAAGGCACGACACAATCATCTCTTAAAGCATTGTTGGATTCGCACTAGAGAATAACCATTAAGAATTGCTCCTACTTCTAGATTTTTTGTAAAGCATCACGGATAGCGTCAGAACAGCTCCAAGAGCAACGATGCCCAAAATACCCCAAAGCAATCCTTCAGAAGATTTAATAACTACAAGAAAGACAATCCCCACGAGCAAAATTGTGGCTATTTCATTGAACATACGCAATTTGGTTGAGGACCAATTGAAAACTCCTTTTTGCTGCTCTGAAATAAATCTAGCGCAGAGAAGGTGATAAAAGATAAGTATCACCACAAGAATCAATTTTAACCACATCCAAGGTTGTGTTAAATAGGCAGGTACCATGTAAATCATGCTCAAACCTGTAATAAGCGTCAACACCATAGCAGGCCAACCAATAATGTTGAAAAGGCGTTTTTGCATTAACAATAGCTGAGGTGTGAGAATCGTTTTTTCTGTTTCTGTTTTATCTTGCGCTTCCCTAGTATAAATCAGTAATCGAACTATATAAAATAGAGCAGCGAACCAACTCACAACAAAGACAATATGCGTGGCTTTTACATATAACAAATCCATGGTATAAATGTATGAATAATGGTTAACTTTGTAGCGACAGATATGACGCCAAAAACACCATCCCAATCGTTGACCATTAATACGGAAGTGGTTTTACCCAACGACACCAACCATGTTGGAAATTTGTTTGGCGGAAAGCTAATGCAGTGGGTTGACATTACCGCCGCCATTGCAGCACAGCGACATTGTGGACGTGTTGTTGTTACTGCGGCGATTAACCACGTTTCTTTTGATCATCCAATTAAACAAAACAGCGTGGTTACTTTAGAGGCGAAAGTCTCAAGAGCGTTCTCAAGTAGTATGGAGATTTATGTGGATGTCTACGTTGAAAACCCAGCCACTGGAGCAAAGACGAAGTGCAACGAAGCCATTCTGACCTTTGTGGCCATTGACCAGAATGGCTCTCCCCTGCCCGTCCCAGCTTTAGTTCCTGAAACGGAGTTAGAGCAAAAACGTTTTGAGGGTGCATTACGAAGACGTCAATTGTCCCTTATCATTGCTGGTCGCATGAAGGCGCAGGATGCGACCGAGCTAAAGGCGCTTTTTGAAAAATAGAACCGTTATTTAATAAGGTCAAATCGTGACCTAGGCCTACTCTCATACAACCAAGTAAAGCCCTTTAAAAGTGCGCCTTGTAAATTGATTTTA
>CANGWA010000194.1 GCA_947457335.1 Sphingobacteriaceae bacterium | reverse complement strand
TATATGGAAAGTGATCAATTTCCAATGGCTACTTTTAAAGGAAAAATTATCGATGATATTGATTTCTCCAAAATAGGAGTGGTCATGGTTCGCGCCAAGGGAATTTTCACGGTACACGGAACAGATAAAGAGAAAATCATTAAAGTTAAAATCATAGTAAAAGACAATGGCATTGTAGAAATAGAAACGGAATTTGAAGTTCCGCTTGAAGACCACAATATCAAAATCCCCAAAGTTGTGAACCAGAAGATTGCCTCAGTAATAACAGTGCATGTTAAAGCTGTTTTAAGACCAAGGGCATGAAATTATACAGGCAGATTACTGGCCTCTTTATTATCCTGGCTTGCCATTTGCAGGCCCAGTTGATGTTTAAATCCCACAACCGTCTTGCGGGTCGCCGCGAAGCACCCGCTTATTGCCTTCAGCAGGACCAATATGGCCGGCTGTTAATAGGAACAGACCACGGCATTCTGCGCTATGGTGGCGAACAAAATAAAAGCGCAGAGACAGTGATTTCACCCAACCGTCGGATTACCGCCATTTACTCCAAAAACGATTATATCACCTGGGCTGGAAGCAACGATGGCATTTTGTATAAATGCAACCGAACGGGATACGACAGTGTTCTTTTGAATAATAACGACAGTCGTATCAGTGCCATTTGTGAGTTAGCCAGTTCCATTTACATTGCCACCTATGGCAATGGTTTGTTTGTCTGTGATAGCGCAGGTACCATCCAGCATTTGGGAGAAAAAGAAGGGCTCCTCGACCCCGTCATCTCCTCCATGGTTACCGATGGTAAAACAATCTACTGTGGCAGCGATGGAGGCATTTTCTACCTCACCCCTACCGACTCAAAACATTTTCAAAACATTGGTAATAAAGTTGGACTACCAGATAATATTGTACGTGGACTTTACCTCGCTGATAACGAGGTATGCGTTGCCATGCAAGATTCAGGTGTGTGTCTACTAAATCTCAAGTCTAAAAAAATCCAATTACTACCCCAATTCATAAACTGGTCTCACGGTCCCGTGTTAACTGCTGGCTACGATGCAGACCATCACTTGGTCGTGGCCACGGAAAAAGAAGGCGTCCTGCATCTGCTTGAGAATGGCATCATGCATTACCGTTACAACATGCAAGCTGGAATCAGTGCCGCTAGTTATGCCATCATCGATCGCGAAAAACAACTCTGGCTAACCAGCAGAAGAGGCATTGTACAAGTAATGGTCACACGCGCTGACATGGTTAACATGAGCCGCTTCGTTTCTGACCCAAACATGCTGGCCGTTGTTCCACTCTCCGATAAAGAGTTTTTAGCAGGAAATGTGAATGGAATATACCGCATAAAAAGAGAAAATGATTCGGTGCAATTCTTTAAAGTCCTTCAAGAAGAAAGGATTACTATCTCCTGCGGTAACGCAGACCCTGAAGGCAACGTGTGGTTTGGCACTTATGGTAAGGGCATCTATATTATTGACAAAAAAGGTGCCTGTAAACGCTTAACAACAGAAATGAATGAACTCACTAATAATGTGAGTTACATCTGGTTTGATGGCCAGTTTATTTACATCTCAACATTGGGAAACGGCCTTTTAATCCTTAAAAAAGTAGGAAGTAAGTATACCATTAGTGCTCATTACACCAGTAATAACGGATTGGCTAGTGATTATGTTTATGCAGCAATGACAGGACCTGAGGGCCATTTGTTTGCTGGCACCGACGGCGGCGGATTGCAGGAGTTAAGAGGGAATACTTTCGTGAGTGTTTCAAAACGCTTTAGAATCCGTTCCAATACCGTATATAGCTTGTGTAAAGACTCAAGAGGTTCCATTTGGGCCATATCCGATGCAGATTGCATATTGTGCTTCGACGGAAAAAAACTCTCCCACTTTGGTACAGAACAAGGCATTCGTGAATCTGAACCTTCGCAAATCATTAGCTCAGGTGATGCTGTCTACATTTTGCATAGCCTTGGCATTGACCGAATAAGTATTGGTTCTGGTGAAGTGTCGCAAATCGACTGTGAGATGCCTTTCGGTGAACCCAATCTCAATGCAGTAACTCATTTCAATGGATCCCTTCATAGTGCCACATCGATTGGCGTATTAAAATTCAGAACAGGCTACGCGACAAACAAAATGATTTACCCGACCGTTTTTATAAATGGGGTTACTGTTAACTATCGGGTTTTTCCTTTTGATTCTCTTTCCGATTTTAATTATAGTCAAAACAATTTCACATTTAAGTTTGGAGGAATTTGGTTAAAAGGGCAAGACAAAATTAGATACCGCTACATCCTCGATGGATATGAAAAAACATGGAACGAAACCATGGCTGCAGAACAAGTTAGCTACAACAACCTTCAACCTGGCGAATATAATTTCTTAGTGCAGTCCTCCACTGCCGAAGGAGGATGGCAAAACAGTGCTAACTATGCATTCACCATTAGTCCCCCCATCTGGAAACGCTGGTGGTTTTGGGTGTTAACGCTGGCCATCTGCTTCTCCAGCTTCTATGTGTTTATAAAGGTTAGGCTCCGAGCGCTCAAACGAGCTAATTTATTGTTGGAGGAAAAGGTAGAAATCCGCACCCGTGAAATCGCACAACAATCACGTGTGATCGAAGAAAAAAACAAAGAACTCGAACAATTGTCTCTAGTTGCTAGTAAAACAGATAACAAAGTCGTTATCATGGATGCCGAAGGCACACTAGAATATGTGAATGAAAGCTATACCCGTGATACAGGATTAGATATTTATACTTTGAAAAAAACGTATGGCACAACTATATTTGAAGTGAGCAATAACCCGCTGATTAAAGAAGTTTTTAAGGCAGCTATTGAAAGCAAGCGATCGGTTAAGTATGAGAGTTTAAATAAAAAAATTACTAACCGCGAGGCCTGGGATGCAACCACTCTCACGCCCGTTTTCGATGACAATGGACAGTTAAAAAAACTAGTCATTATTGATACAGATGTAACTGAAAGGAAACGCCAAGAACAAGTCATCATTCAAAAAAACAAGGACATTACCGATTCCATCGCCTACGCCAGAAAAATTCAAACGGCTATTCTTCCTCCACGTTCATTGGTGCGCTCTGAACTCCCGAACTCATTTATCCTTTACATGACAAAGGATATTGTTAGTGGTGATTTTTACTGGTATAGTAATATGTATGATTTCAGCATTGTTGCTGCGATCGATTGCACTGGTCACGGCGTGCCCGGTGCGTTTATGAGTCTCATCGGCCACAATATCCTCAACCGCATTATCACTGAGCTAAGAATTTTCGACCCTAGCCGCATTCTATTGGAACTAAACAATGGCGTTCTGGGTGTACTCCATAAAAACGAAAACGAATCGAAAGATGGCATGGATGTGGCCATTTGTAAAATCAACCATAAATCAGGTGTTGTTGAATACGCTGGAGCCATGCGGCCTCTGTGGATTCTTAGAGACAACCAAATCATCGAAATAAAGGCCGATAAAATACCTATTGGAACAAAACAAAAGGACCGTGAAGAATCTATCGGCTATATTACCCATCAAATACAAGCTCAACCGAATGATGTATTCTACATTTTCACGGATGGTTATGCTGACCAGTTTGGAGGACCTAAGGATAAAAAATTTAGTACTGGTAAATTCAAGGAACTTTTAATCGAAAATGGCAAACACTCCTTACATGAGCAAGAGCATATACTAAGAGAGGCCCATATTCAATGGAAACGCGATAACGAACAAGTCGACGATATCCTAGTGATAGGATTTAAACCTTAATTCAGAAGACTACTAATCGTCACAAAACAAACATCAAAACCTTCCTTTGCGTAGGTTTCAAATTTTATCAAGACTGGTAGCTCTTTTTGCATTTCCTCGGGAGATAATTGACTCCAATTAATACTTGTTAAGGATTCAAACTGCTGGTTCAAATCTTTGTAGTAGGTATTAAAATAACGATGGCCGTGTTCGCCCGAAATCAATGCGGCTGCTGCAATTAACCGAAATAAAATAAACTCACAATCACGGAGGTTCTCACTACCCTTTTGAAGCAAAATGGATTCGTTGAGCTCTGAATAAAGGGAAAAACGTGTTACGCCAAGACAAATATTACCCAAAAGGGTAGTAACCATCCGCGCATAATAGAAATAGTAGTAGCCGATTTGGTTCATTGGATAACGGTCCTCGACCCGCGTAATAAATGATTCCATCCAGTGTTGATAGGTTTCATCCCGCTGATAGTTTGGTACGGGTAACCGCAAGGACTGTGCAACTGACTCCGCAACATTCAGCGCACTTGAACGCAAATAGCCCAGTTCGATTAGACGGTTTTTTAATCGCTCGCGAAGCGATTCACTAATGGGCACGTGAAGATACTTTTCATTCAACCCTTCAATTTGCTCATAGGTTTGAGGTAAACTCAAGGCATATCCAGTGTAAAATAGTGAAAAGCGTTCTTCCAACATTCTCTCTAATGCGAAAACAAAAATATCGAAAAATCAACGCATTGATTCTTAAGAAAAATGAGTTATGGTATCCATTTGTATGATTTATCCCGCATTTTAATATTAATTATCATTTCTAAAACAGAAATCACTGCTAATCAACTCAATGGAAAGCCGAAAGCGCACAATTCATGCCATTTCACAATTAAAATACAATTAATTAGGATATAGTATTTCGAATATTGAGCATAAATACCCACTTATTAACCGTCCTTGTGAAACCTTACACAAATGACTCAGTTTTGTGCAAGAAATCAACTTCTTACACAACAATTAACGGCGCTGATACAAAAACGCTCCTGGTGGAGTATAGCGCAAGAAAATTTCCATCCCACCTCTATAGCTAGCATAACGCATTCTAGAAGTACTAAAATCATAGCTGATCCCCGTCGAAAATTGCTCATGCCATTCAATCAGCAAGGTAGATATTATGGCATCTTTAACACGGTAATAGACGCCAAAACCCAAAGTAGTCCTTTTTAAATTTCCTGTATACTTTGTGTCATGACGGCTATAAAAACGCAGCATCGATCCGCCTGTGATTTGTGTAAATGGCCCCTGCACTTGGTACATCAATGTCGATGCTAAGGAGTAATTCATATTGCCCAAGCTGTGAATTACTTCGACATGGCCACAATAACGCGGCAACAAAACATTGTTAGAACGATTGAGATAATGCAAATTGTTCGGCAATAAATGGTAGGCAGCAACCCCTATCCTGAATTTCACTTCGCGTTGATCAGTGAATCCTCTCACGTTGTGACCATACGACCAAAGGAGCCCTGCCGCTAAATCATTCGTATTGAGCGTCTTACCACCCCAACTCTCTCCTGATGGCATGGAAGAAGAATAAACACTCCCATTAAACTGAGAAGAGTAAACTAGTTTACTGCCATCTAGTGTATATTGCGAAAATCCCCCTTGCAGTGC
>CANGWA010000193.1 GCA_947457335.1 Sphingobacteriaceae bacterium | reverse complement strand
TAAAATCAAATCGCTATTTCCCACCATTGCCTTCGATAGTGAAACAAAAAAATACATCCTTCAATTAGCCTGTAAAAAGGAAAAACCATTCTACCTTGAACCTGGTGCCATCATCTCCAATCGCCCCATTAGCGAGGGGTTTCTTGGTTTGCAGTACAATTATCTTGGAAAAATAGGTTTATCTGTTTATGGCAATGCTTACTTGGGGAAATTGTATTCTGGAACACTTGGAAAAATCCGTCTGGATATTCCAGGTCGTCTCCCAATTTTTATTGAGCCCTCTATCAGCTACTCACGATGGGATTTTTATAGTAGTAGCGCCTTGTTTTTCGATTTTGTTAAACCTGCTTACTTGATACAAGAAGACGTAATGGCCTCTTTGAAAGTGGGTATTCCCGTTGGCAACATGTCTCGAATAAGCACAACGGGCGTTATATCACAATGGTCTAATTTTTATTATAAGACGGATGCTTTCAGTAAACTGGATACAGCAGATGAAAGCTATTTTGATTGTCAGTATGTACAAACGGACTATGATTTCAACACCCTCAACCGTAAAATGTATCCAACTGAAGGGACAATGATGAATGCCAAAATTCGTTATGTAGAATGTTCCGAAAGTTATCTACCAGGCAACACAAGTAAGGATACTGTCGTCTTCAAAAATCAAAAACTGAATCCTTGGGCTTTATTCAAATTCACTTTCGATTCTTACATCAAGACTTTTAGAAAATTTAAAATCGGTTTTTTTGGAGAGGCCGTTTTTTCAACACAAGGCTTCTTTCATAATTATGAATCGACAATCTTATCTGCACCGGTCTTTAATCCAACACCCGAAAGTCAAACCTTTTTCATGGGTGCCTATAGAGCGCACCGCTATATTGCCAGTGGCTTTAAATTAATCTCAAGCCCTTCAAGAGCGTTTGATTTGCGCCTAGAGGCCTATGTATTTCAACCCATCAATGCAATTCTCAAAAACTCAGATGGAAATGCTACCTACGCACAAACATTTCTTTACAGACGTATTTCTGGTGTAGCTGCAGCGGTATACAATAGTCCTATCGGGCCGATTAGTGTTGGGCTCAATTATTATGACCCAGATCCACAGAACACTATTTCAAACAACTACTCCTTTTTCTTTCATATAGGTTACATTCTTTTTAACAAACGCTCTTTCGAATAGTCAAAAAAAAAGCCGTCATGCGACGGCTTAATATTTTAGAATTCATCTTCGTTGAAAAAGAAATCATCCTTCGTTGGATAATCGGGCCATATCTCCTCGATGCTCTCGTAGGTCTCCCCTTCATCCTCCATTTCCTGCAGGTTTTCGATCACCTCCATTGGCGCACCGCTACGCATGGCATAGTCAATTAACTCATCCTTTGTAGCAGGCCAGGGCGCGTCTTCTAACCAGCTGGCAAGTTCTAATGTCCAATACATATTATCGACCTTTTAATTTCCTGCAAAAGAAAAAAATTTTTTTCGCATGTGGAAGTATAAAACAAGATTTAGCAAACTAATATTCCTTTGATTTTCAGCATTTTACGGATAAATGCGGAAAACCCATTCAAAAAGGGACTATTCCCTCTTTTTATCTAACCACTTGCCTGCAGCTACAAAAGGGTTTACTCTTAATTGCAAGTGCTGCTCACCCAGCCATTCTTGGTATTCTTGACCAGAACCGTATCGGCGCAAAAGCTCTTGTTGAACAGCCGATTCTAGAAGTCCGCGCATTTGAGCTTGTCTTCTTTTTGTAATCAACTGGTTGGCTTGTTCTTCTAATCTAAATTGATTAATAAGTGCAGTAATATCATCAAATCCATCCCCTGTAAGCGCTGAGCAAGTTAACGCCTTTGGTGTCCAATCTTCATTTCGTAACAAATGAAGCGCCCTAGCAAAATCACCACAAGCAGCCCTAGCTTTAGCCACATTGTTACCATCCGCTTTTGTAATGACAATAGCATCAGCCATTTCCATAATGCCTCGTTTTATTCCTTGCAACTCATCACCTGCGCCAGCCAACATCAAAAGCATAAAAAAATCCGTGATTGAACGCACAGCAGTTTCACTTTGACCAACGCCTACTGTCTCTACCATAATATAATCAAACCCCGCTGCCTCGCACAATAACATGGTTTCATAAGTGACCCGTGTCACCCCTCCTAAAGCGCCACCGCTTGGTGAAGGTCGAATGAATACCTCTGAGTGGGCCGTAAGTCCTTCCATACGTGTCTTATCCCCAAGAATACTCCCACGGCTTTTCCCGCTAGATGGGTCGATGGCAAGGACCGCAAGTTTACCGCCAGCGGCCACCACATGTTGACCATAGTGTTCTATAAACGTACTCTTACCCGCTCCCGGGACACCCGTGATGCCACACCGGAAAGATTTCCCCGTATACGGAAGTAGCAAATCGATAATTTCCCTTGCAAGGCTTATCCGAGTAGGTAGTTCCGACTCAATTAATGTTATAGCCCGGCTAAGTAACATCCTATCTCCTGCAAGTATTCCCTGACTAAAATACTTTGCTCCTTTTTTATCCAATGCGTTGTTCAACATTAGAATCTTAAATGTTTTACCGAAATTCCTGAATTTTCGAGTTCTTTTAAGGCATCAATTCCCGACTGCAAATGGAATTCAGTAAAGTTATCGGTTACCTTTTTATCACTTTCTTCCGTCTTTACCCCTTCGGCAATCATTGGCTGATCGGTTACCAGCAGCAAGGCTCCTGTTGGTATCCCGTTAGCAAATCCAACTGTGAAAATCGTTGCTGTTTCCATATCAATGGCCATGGTGCGCAGTGTCCTTAAATAATCCTTAAACGCCTCATCGTGCTCCCAAACCCTTCTATTGGTCGTATATACCGTTCCTGTCCAATAATCCCTCCCCCTTAGCCGTATGGTATAAGAAATCGCCTTTTGCAAACTAAAGGCAGGTAGGGCAGGCACCTCCGCTGGTAAATAATCATCTGATGTTCCTTCTCCCCTTATTGCCGCTAAAGGCAAAATTAAATCTCCAATCTGATTCTTCTTTTTTAACCCCCCACATTTTCCAAGAAACAAAACCGCCTGTGGCTCTATGGCCGTCAATAAATCCATGATGGTCGCTGCACTAGCACTACCCATACCAAAATTGATAATTGTGATATTGCCATAGGTTGAAGATAGCATCGGGCGATCTTTTCCCTCCACCGGCACATTAAATTGGCTAGCAAAACGGTGAACGTAGTTTGAAAAATTAACAAGTAGAATGTATTTCCCAAATTTATCCAACGTAACTCCGGTGTACCGTGGCAGCCAATTCTCAACTATTTCTTCCTTCGTTTTCATTTTTCTCAGCTATTTGGGTTTATGTAAATATATTTAAAAAAAAATTGACATGTCCCTAAAACTCAAATACCCCTCCTTCGAATGTAAAACGAGAAAAGTAAAGGGCGTAGTTCAGGTATTTGACAATCTCCGCAAACGGTGGTTAGTCTTAACGCCTGAAGAATGGATTCGTCAACACGTGCTAAATTATCTAACCGCACACAAATCGATTGCTCCTGGATTGATTTCTATAGAAAAGGAAATTGATCTAAACGGGACCAAGCGGCGCTATGATATTGTCGTTTATAACTCATCCCTTCAACCTTGGTTAGTTGTTGAATGTAAGGCTCCATACATTGAACTTAGTCAAGACGTACTTAATCAAGCCTTACGCTATAACCTAATTTTAAATGCAGAACTAGTAATGATTACTAACGGGATAAATGATTACACCGTTAATCAAAAAGGAGAAAAAATAAACCTTTAAGTTAGTTGTTAAGCATAACAGGCATAACCAACATTAAGACATCTTCGGCAGGATTGGACTTGTTATTAGGCAAAATAATGCCTGCTCTATTTGGAGCACTCATCTCAATAATGATTTCATCTGTATCAATATTGGTTATCATCTCAATCAAAAATCGGCTATTAAAGCCAATCTCCATGTCTTCGCCCATATAGGTACAGGTCAATAACTCGTGTGCCTCATTCGCAAAATCAAGATCCTCTGCACTAATCCTCAACTGACTGCCTGAAATGGTTAAACGAATTTGATGGGTTGCTCGACTAGCAAATACACTCACGCGCTTAAGTGCCCCAAGAAATGAAGAACGATCTAATGTTAATTTATTTGGATTATTCTTTGGAATAACCGCTTCATAATTGGGGTATTTCCCATCTATTAAACGGCAGGTTAAGTTAACATTGCCAAAACTATAGTAGGCATTGGTCTGATTGAATTCAACCTTAACAGCATCATCAATTCCTGAAAGCAAATTACGCAATACGTTCAATGGCTTCTTCGGCATTATAAACGCTGCAGAAGAACCAGCCTTAGCATCGTGGCGAATATAACGAACCAGCTTGTGGGCATCGGTGGCAACAAAGATGGATTGATCTTCCATGAACTGACAGAAAACGCCGTTCATAACGGGACGTAAGTCATCGTTTCCTGTCGCAAAAATAGTTTTGCTGATCGCGTTTTCTAAAATATCACTCTTGATAACCAATGAGGCTTTGGCCTCTACACGCTGCATCTTAGGAAACTCGTCGCCATTCATTCCGGAAATATGGTAATCACCTGTCTCCGTTTTAATTTTTATCGTATGCTTGCTTTTATCAACTATGACAGAAACCGGTTGTTCTGGTAAATTAGCCAATGTATCCAAAAGTGTTTTCGCTGGAATGGCAATCACGCCTGAAGCAGATGATTCCGCGCTCATCGTAATGGAAACGGTAGTTTCTACATCACTGGCGGTTAACTGCAGCTCATTCTTGTTGATTTCGAATAAAAAACAATCGAAAATTGGAATGGTGTTATTCGTATTGAGAATGCCACTGATTAATTTCAAGTGCTTAAGTAAAGCACTGGCCGAAACAACAAAATTCATATAACAAGTTTTCGACTAAATTAAGGGAACACTAGGTTGTAGCTTTCGTATTCGCCCCCTGTTTTTCAATTCTTTTTAACAGATGGTGAAGATTTGAAATAACTGGGACTAGCCAAAATTTTTCCAAAAACGAAATATTGAATTAAGGCCCATTGCTTGTTGTTGTCAAAAGACATGTAAAGGCGATCTGGATCATAATCGTAACGCACACCAAAATCGGGATTCACATCGCCCAAAAATTGTTTCCTATAAAATTTGTACTGATCCTTCGTGCCGTCCGTCCTCAGCAATGTCATGCAACAAAATGGTCCAGCCTTATACAAGGAATCTTGAAGTTTTTTAGACTTACCAGTAAGCAGTACTTCGTAGGAAAGATTTTGAAAATAAGCTAAATACTGCTTCATGCGTACTTCCTCAAAGGCTATCGAAACACCTTTTGTCAATAAACTAAACTGCGTTGTGCCGTTTAACACAATAGAGAAAGAGGAATCTGTGTATGCGCCAGCGTAATCTACTTGTATGGCTTTTAGCTGTGGTGGTATGTAATTCATGACCACCCG
>CANGWA010000192.1 GCA_947457335.1 Sphingobacteriaceae bacterium | reverse complement strand
TTGAATAGACAAGTCAATAACCTTCTCAACATGTCCCGACTCGAATCAGGTGTCATTCAACCCCGTCCCGATTGGTTTGATGCTGCCGAATTAGTGCACGATGTAATCAACGCGCTAAGAGAGGAAGCAGATGGTAAACACATACACGTGAGCTCAAGAGAATCCCTACCCTTGTTTAAATCCGACTACGGTCTTTTATGGCAAATTCTACATAACCTATTACATAACGCCATCCATCACATTCCTAAATATGCCGTGATTACGGTACGCATCGCTAGTCGTGCCGACCGCTTAATCCTTATTGTTGAAGACACCGGATTTGGCTTTCCTAAAACAGAACGCGAAAAAGTATTTGAGAAATTCTACCGACTAAATCATAGTAGAACGGGCGGCACTGGACTTGGCCTTTCAATAGTAAAAGGATTTACAGAGTCTTTAAATGGTGAAGTCCGCTTAGTGGACAATGAAGACGGAGGTGCCCGTTTTATTCTTGAAATTCCATGTGAACTCTCTTATCACCCATCCCCATCTGCAGAATGAATACTAAACACATACTCGTAATTGACGATGAAGAAGACATCAGTAAATTGCTACGCATGACACTCGAAGCCAACGGTTACAGGGTTTCCACTGCATTTACGAGTTTCGATGGCAAACGCATTCAAACTCGCGATCAAGCAGATTTGGTTTTGCTAGATATCGGACTACCAGATGAAAGTGGACAAGAAACGCTTAAAGAACTTAGAAAGTCTTTCATCGGACCAATCATCATGCTCTCCGTACAAAGTTCAGAACAAGAAATCGTAATGGCTTTGGATAATGGCGCTAACGATTACCTCATTAAACCTTTTCGCACCGGGGAATTGTTGGCCAGAATTCGTTCTTGCTTGAGAGGACGCATAAAAGATGAAGTAACGCTTTCTGATGGCTCAACAACATTGTCCATCCATTTCCAAGCACGTACCGTCATCAGAAACAATGAACCGGTTAAATTAACATCCACGGAGTTTGACCTGCTCTCGCTACTCATCAGCAATGAAGGGCGCGTGCTTACGCACCAGTACCTCCTTCGTACTATTTGGGGACCTGGTTATATACATCAAACACAGTACCTCCGAGTGTTTGTAGGACAGTTAAGAAGAAAAATTGAAACAGAACCCAATCGTCCAGAATTCATCCTCACAGAGTCAGGTGTTGGGTATAGATTTTACGGAAAACAAAATAGCAACACATGAGCCATTCACCTCACGCAATTAACAAGGTAACCCTTGGCGGCCTTCTCGTAACACTTGGAATAATTTATGGAGATATCGGTACCAGCCCACTCTACGTTATGAGCGCCATAACTGGTTCTGGAGCAATCGATTCTGTTTTGGTAAAAGGAGGTATTTCTGCCGTATTTTGGACCCTCACCTTACAAACCACAATTAAATATGTACTGCTTACCTTGAAAGCCGACAACAATGGTGAAGGTGGTATTTTCTCCCTCTACACACTTGTACGTAGAAACAAATTCAAATGGCTCGTAGTACCCGCCATCATCGGTGGGAGTGCCCTCCTAGCCGATGGCATTATCACTCCCCCGATTTCAGTCTCCGCAGCTGTGGAGGGATTAAGTTATTTCAACGAACACATCAATACAGTCCCTATTGTAATTGGTATCCTTTGCTTCCTGTTTTTTATACAACAGTTCGGCACAGCCTTGGTTGGGAAGTTCTTCGGCCCAGTTATGGTTATCTGGTCCTCCATGCTAGGAATCCTTGGCGCCCTGCAATTATCCTCGAACATTTCTGTAATAAGCGCACTCAACCCCTACTATGCTTATGAACTTTTATCCAAGCATCCCCAAGGATTGCTTATTCTTGGAAAAGTGTTTCTTTGTACAACTGGCGCTGAAGCTTTATACTCAGATTTAGGACATTGCGGAAAAAACAATATTCGCATTTCTTGGTTGTTCGTAAAACTGATGCTCGTTTTAAATTACTTTGGACAAGGGGCTTGGCTAATGGGTCACGAAGGGCAATACCTTACTGATTTCAAAGCCTCCAATCCGTTTTACGCCATCATGCCCGAAAGTTTCATGCCCTATGGCATCATCATTGCTACCAGCGCCGCCATTATTGCTTCACAAGCCTTGATCAGTGGGTCCTTCACACTCATCAATGAAGCCATGCGCCTCAACCTCTGGCCAAAGGTAGCAGTGAAATTTCCTACAGAATTAAAGGGGCAGATTTACATCCCGTCCATCAATTGGTTGTTGCTTGCAGGCTGCATCATGATTATGCTTTATTTTAAAAAGTCAGAACACATGGAAAATGCATACGGTCTAGCCATTGTCTTGTGCATGCTCATGACAACTACACTATTAAACTTTTACATGCATATGAAGCGTTATAACAAATACTTCATCTACTTGATTATCGCCATTTATCTCATAATCGAATTCTCCTTCCTTGCTGCCAACCTTAGTAAATTTGCCCACGGTGGCTGGATTACCCTGCTAATTGCCACCCTACTTATGGCCGTGATGTCAGTTTGGTTCATTGCTAAAAAAATAAGGAACAGGTATGTGGACATGGTCGAATTTGATGACCACAAACAACAATTGATTGACTTAAGCAACGACGATTCTCTACAAAAATATGCTACGCATTTGGTATATATGACTAGTGCACAACAACCGAATGAAATTGAATCAAAAATCATTTATAGCATTCTTCAGAAACGCCCTAAACGTGCGGATGTATACTGGTTTGTACACGTAGATGTAGTGAATGAACCCTATCGAATGGATTATAAAGTCACTCACATTGCCGAAAACGACATCATTCGCATCGACTTTAAACTTGGTTTTCGTGTACCTCCGAGAGTCAATCTTATGTTTCGTAAGGTCGTGGAAGATATGGTGCAGCAGGGAGAAGTAGACATTACAAGTCGCTATGTGTCATTAAGCAAGAACAACATTATTGGTGACTTCAAGTTTGTGGTACTCGAAAAATTTCTATCGTTCGATAACGATCTACCAATCTTTGAAAAAATCATTTTGCAATTGTACTTCTTCTTGAAACATTTGAGCTTGAGCGAAGCAAAGGCTTTTGGACTCGATAGCAGCTCTGTGAAAATTGAAAAATTCCCCATGGTGATTAGACAAACCAAATCACTCGCCCTAAGAAGAATTGGATAATCACCTTCTCTATTTTCTAGAAGTAGTTTTTACATCGCTATTCGCGCCTTCTTTATTTTTCCTTTATCAATCCTAAAAAAAGGAATCGGATCACATCCTAATAAAATCTTTATGGAACGCCATGTAGTTTTGCAACATGAAATCCACATTACTACTGGTAACATCCTTGTTGTATGGTTTATCCAGTGGCGCACAAGACACTCTTTATACCTCCTCTGAAAACGTTCGACTGCATCACTACCACCTAGTAAAAACAACCATTCTATGGAACAATGTAGTGAAGTGTAAAACACTTGAGGGCCCTGGGTTTCACTTTGAAAAGGATAGTTTGTTTCTCATCCAATCAAAAATGAAAATCATTCGTTTCTACCAGTACCAGCCTGTAACGCTCTTTTACGCTGATAGCTCAATTTGTCTCTTTAACACAACAAGTGGGAACGGTTTTAAAAATAACCCCATCCGCTACACCTATTATTTCTCTAAGCAACTAAATGGCCCCATCCACACCTTCACCCTCAACAACCTCTTTCTTCTCTACCCTAGTGCAGTGAATGAACTGCTCGCATTCATTCATTTACCAGATACGGCTTTGGCTATTTGGGATGATCGTTTTCAGCAGCCACGCATTGCCTTCCTTCTTCAACATATTCATTAAACCGATGAAAAAAATCAACTACCTGCTCGCTTGGTTCTTGCCTTTTGTTTTATCAGCACAAGACACTCTATTGCCTGAACCCTTTAGCCACTTGGACCTTACTTGGTGCAATGGCTCCGACCACCGCACCACACCTACCTTGCAAGGAAAACATTTTACACCAGTGGTGATGGTAGATGCTAACTATACGCAATCCAATCACAACCCAATCGACAACACCGTTGTTGGTTCGACTGCACTGGCCCGCAACAACGAAGTACAACTTTCAGCCGTTCATCTCGGTGGTGATTTCTCATACAAACAGGCACGTGCCCACATTGTTACTCAATTCGGAACCCGGTCTACTGTCATTCCAAGAAACGATTTGAGTCCATACAAGGGACAATACCAACTGGCCGATGCCTACCGTTACCTCGCAGAGGCCAACGCCGGTTTTCATTTTAATAAATGGTATGGTATCAATGTCGACATGGGTATGTTTATGTCCTATATCGGACTAAATTCTTATTACCAAACCGAGAACTGGGAATACCAAGCTTCTTTTACATCGGATAATACACCATGGTTTTTCAATGGCATTCGCGTGCAAATTTTTCCGAAACGCAATTTAAAAATGGAGGCTTGGATCATTAACGGATGGCAAAGTTATGGCATGTACAACCATCAACCAGGACTAGGTGGAAACATCACCTGGTGCCCAAACGCCTCCCTCAAACTGCTGTCGAATAATTATTACGGTGCTGATGCAGCCGGAGTGCCTCAACGCAAACGTTTTCATTCCGATAATAGTTTGCTCTGCCGCTACTACAACGGTCCAAATAAACAAGGCATCAGCCGCATGGCGCTTTCTCTCACTGGTGACTTCGGATGCGAAAAGGGCGGCGGCGTAAATGGGTTTAATAGTTCATTAGTAGCTGGACCAGCGCAATACTTTTTGAGCGCCATGTTGTACAACCGCATTTGGTTCCATAAAAACACCTTCGCTATTACCATGGGGGGCGGTGTCATTGACAACCCAGGCCGTTACCTAGTGCTCGCACCAACAGGTCAAGCTAGTCCCCTACCCAACCCCATCCAGCCGACCTCCACCGCAGGTAGTAAGCCTTTTAGTATGAATCCAGGTGATCCATTCAAGGGGTATGACTGTTCTTTCAATCTAGAATGGACCCCAGAGCCGAATTTTGCCGTACGGCTGGAATATGTCTACCGCAAAGTCAATGTACCCTATTTTGCCGGTCCAAGCGGTGTCACCTCACCAAACGGCTATACCACCAACGCTCTCTCCCCTGAATGGGCGCCCGATTTAGTCAATTCTGAAAGCCGTATCATCCTAGCCATATTATTTCGGCTGTAGTTAGGTTTTTAGTGTAAATTTTATTACATTCGATTAAATATTCAATCCATGAAAAAGCTCGCAATACTTGTTTCTGTTTTGTTCGTTATTTGTTCTCATGCACAAGAACATCAAATCTGGCGTTGGGGCATTAGCGCCGGCACCTATGGTAATAAAGCTGAATTCACGGGTGGTGATCCCATCGCTAACTCCCGATTCGTAATGAATGACTTTGGAGCTGGATCGCTAAACCTCATGGCGCGCTACGATGCCACTGCACATTGGATGGGAAGCATTGGTCTTGGCTTT
>CANGWA010000191.1 GCA_947457335.1 Sphingobacteriaceae bacterium | reverse complement strand
TGGATAGTCCCTATCGTTTTGGTTGAGCCTTTCTGCTCTGAAAACAAGAAGTGCACAGTCATTCTTTAAAAGTGGGTATGCCATTTGCTTTCCTATATATGAAATGCGATTCATGTCACCAAAGTGCAGTATTTTTCTAATTTTGACATCACAATATTCACCTTTAAGCCTCGTTTCACTCAAATGTTAAAAAAGACACTCTTATCGTTTTTGTTTTTCACGGGCACTTTGTTAGGTCAAAAAAATGTGACTGTCAGTGGATTTGTGACGGAGGAAGGCAGCCGCGAAAATTTACCAGGTGTTATCATTTATCAGAAAAACACCAATTTCGCCACGACCTCCAATGTCTATGGATTTTACTCTTTGAGTGTTCCACCATGTGATACGGCCGAAATAATTTTCTCAATGATTGGTTATCGCCAAATCATTCACCGCATGAAGTTGAGGCGGGACACATCCCTTCAGATTAGTTTATCACAAGGACAAGCCATTGAAGTCACCATCACCACCAACCGAAAGGAGTCCATTAGTCAAGACGTACAAATGAGTACGATCGATATTCCCGTAGAAAAAATAAAACAAATTCCTGCCCTTTTTGGGGAGAAAGATGCACTTAAGGTACTGCAACTATTACCTGGAGTTCAAAAGAGCGGAGAAGGCAGTAGTGGATTTTATGTACGTGGAGGTGGACAAGATCAAAACCTCATAATATTGGACGACGCCACCGTTTACAATGCGTTTCATTTATTTGGTTTTTTCTCATTGTTTAATGGAGATGCCATCAAAAGTATTGAGCTCATCAAGGGAGGATTCCCTGCCCGTTATGGAGGAAGATTGTCATCAGTATTGGACATTCAAATGAAGGATGGCAGCAAGGAAAAAATCAAAGGTGAAGCAGGCGTAGGCATCATTTCTTCCCGTTTTACTGTAGAAGGGCCGATTATAAAAGACAAGTGTAGTTTTTTGATGTCCGCGCGCAGGACCTATATCGATGCATTGATATACCCCTTTATGCCCTCTTCAACGAAAGGGGGTTATTACTTTTATGATATGACAGCTAAAGTAAATTATGTTTTGGGCCAAAAAGACCGTTTGTATTTGAGCGGGTATTTTGGTCAAGATAAATTTTACTTCAATGTTAAAAGTGGCACGACCACTTCGGGAGGAGGACTGGATTGGGGTAATGCCACGGGCACAGCTAGATGGAACCATGTCTTTAGCAGCCGTTTGTTCGCCAATACGTCCTTAATTTTCACCAACTATATCATGCGCATCAAGAATGAAATGAAGGATGACTTTGGATCTTTCTCCCTGCTCTATAATTCGGGTATTCGGGATTATTCCATTAAAAGTTCATTTGATTTCCTTCCCAATCCACAACACTATATACGTTTTGGAATTCATAGCATCTACCATCGCTTCACCCCTGGGGCAATGACCATTAAGGGTAGTTTCATTTCCGATGAAATCAAATCCAAATCCTTATTAGAATCGTTTGAAAATGCCGCTTATATTGAAGATGACTGGAAGATCAACAAGACTTGGCGAATGAATACGGGAGCACGGGTTTCTGTCTTCACCTTAAAAAGCACCACCTATGTGAACCCAGAACCTCGCCTTTCCTTAAGATATTTGGCGCCAAAAAACATTGCGATTAAAGCCAGTTATGCCTTAATGCATCAGTACATGCACTTGTTATCGAATACAGGAATAGGTTTACCCACCGATTTATGGGTGCCCGCCACCACAAAGGCAAGGTACATGACCTCACAACAAGTGGCGATGGGAATAACGAAGGACTTTATTGAAAAAGACATTGACCTTTCGGTTGAAGGCTATTATAAGGAGATGAATAATGTGTTGAGTTATAAAGAAGGAGCCTCCTTTTTTACAGTTCAAGGAGAAAACGGAACTCCCAAATCATGGGAGGATAATGTCACGAGTGGCAAGGGGTGGAGTTATGGAAGTGAATTTCTAATTCGTAAAAAGGAAGGGAAATTTTCAGGTTGGATAGGTTACACGCTCTCTTGGACACAATTGCAATTTGAGGCGCTTAATTTTGGCAAAAAGTTTTATGCCCGATATGATCGTAGGCATGACATTTCAGTTGTTGCCATTTACAAGCACAATGAAAAGTGGACATTTTCAGCCACTTGGGTATATGGAACAGGAAACGCCATCACTCTTCCACTCAACCGTTATTCTGTGAATAATTACAGTTCGCCAATAACGGGTATATCCGTTTCGAACCAAGGTTATGTTGGAGAAGTTCAGGATTACGGACAACAGCGCAATGCCTACCGAATGAGTCCCTACCACCGTTTGGATTTAGGTGTACAATACACCTCGAAGGTTAATAACAAAATAAATAAGACTTTTGAATTCAGCATTTACAATGCTTACAACCGCTACAATCCATTTTTCTATTTTATCGAAACCGATCAAAGCGGTAATCAAAAATTAATGCAAATCACCCTCTTCCCTATTCTTCCTTCTGTAAGTTGGACTTGGAAATTTTAATATGAAAAAAATTGCTTTTCTTCCTTTATTCCTATTCTTTGCTTTTTGCAAGCGTGAAGCAAAAATTAAACTGCCCAACCAAGAACCCCGATTGGTGGTCACTTGTTTCATTTCCCCTCAAAACCCGAATATTACTGCAGTAGTTAGAACCTCTATTCAAAAATTCAGTGGTAGTTACATTAACTATACTAAGAAGGGAACTACAGAAAGTGATATCATTAACGCAAGAGTAGAAATAACCGATGGTGTAAAAACAGTTGTCATACCATTTGATACCACCTTGGCTTCTTATAACATTGATGCCACAAGTTTACCGATTGTATCCGGTAAATCTTATTCCTTAGCAGTTTCCACCCCAGATGGTAAAAAAGTGACAGGCGTTACCACCGTCCCATCAGGGAATTTTGAGTTGGAATATTCAAAACCAAGCTTTACAAAAAACACAGAAATAGAAGTAAACTTTAGTTTCAATGTGTTGATTAAGGATAGGCCCAATGAACTCAATTACATTGCAGGGTATTACAATATATTTTCTGTGACAAGTGGTACCAATCCATTCATTTATATTCCTAACGATGAGCCCTATCTCTTTGAAGCGGATGAGGATATTGTGAGGGAATCCTATTCAGGAACAGTTAACTATTATAATTTTTCACCTGACACTATTCTAACCATTCCCGTTACACTGAAAACACTGAATTGCAGTAAAGAATTTTATCTTTTTAATAAAACGTCACGCGCTGCTGTGTATAATGACGGTAATCCATTTGGAGAGCCCGTTTTAGTATACTCCAATATAAACGGCGGATTTGGCTGTTTTGGCGCTTACACAGAACGTACAGATAGTTTTCTAGCCAAATAGAATCGTTACCTTAGCGGCATGTCGAATACATTTGGTCAGCTCCTAAAACTAACAACCTTTGGTGAAAGCCATGGTGCTGCCATTGGTGGAATAATTGAAGGGATACCGCCCGGTTTAAGCATCGACTTTGACCAGGTTTCACACGAAATGGCGCGCCGCAGACCTGGCCAATCGGCCATCGCCTCTCCGCGAAAAGAGACCGATGTAGTGGAATGGTTAAGTGGAATTTTTGAAGGTAAAACCACAGGAACGCCAATTGGATTCTTGATTCGCAATCAGGATCAACAGTCAACAGACTACGATCATCTAAAAAATGTTCTTCGTCCAAGTCACGCCGACTATACCTATATGGCCAAGTATGGCATAAGGGATCATCGTGGCGGCGGACGATCGAGTGCACGTGAAACCGCCTGCCGAGTAGCAGCGGGAGCTCTGGTTAAACAATACCTTAAAACACAGCATATTGATGTTCGTGCTTGGGTTTCGCAAGTTGGCAGCGTTTCGATGTCACAACCCGTTGCACTTGATACACTTTACCTTGCAGAAGAAAACCTAGTGCGATGCCCTGAACCCGAAACTGCGGCAAAAATGATTGCTCACATTGAAACAATCAGGGCTCAAAACGACTCCGTTGGAGGGGTTATAAGTGCTGTTATAACGGGAGTGCCAGTGGGATTAGGAGAGCCCGTTTTTGATAAATTGCAAGCCCGTTTGGCATATGCCATGATGGGTATCAATGCTGTAAAAGGTTTTGAGTATGGCGCTGGATTTGCTGCAGCAAGCTCACTTGGTTCTCAGATGAACGATAGCTTTGAAATAAAGAGTGGTCGGATGATCACTACAACTAATCATTCTGGAGGGATTCAAGGCGGAATATCCAATGGCATGCCAATCGACTTCAAGGTAGCCTTTAAACCAGTGGCCACAATTAGTAAAACACAAAAAACAGTCAACCTAAAAGGTGAATCTATCGATTTAGCCGCCAAAGGAAGACATGATCCATGTGTTGTTCCACGCGCAGTGCCTATTGTTGAGGCCATGGCTGCATTCGTTATAGCCGATATGCTATTGCTTTCAAAAGCCAATCAACCCCTCTCATAGGTATCATTATTATGAAGTCTCGCTAGTGCTTTTTTCCAATTATATGTAAAAATACATTGGTATTTATCGAACTTACTTTTCTTGGATAGGAAGGGACAAAAAAGCAATGGACAGAAAGATTGAAGTAGGTTTGTATCACTTTCTAAAAATTACTCCTCTGCACCCACTACGATTAAACCAAGCTGAGCAAATGATGTGTGAAGGTTTAAACGCGACAGGGAACCTCAATTAACCTTATAATCAACAACTTAGACCGTATCAAAAATTGTTTTTGAATTAGTCAGAGCATTTTTTTTTAGTTAATTTTAGGGTTTCATTTAACCAGCACACTAATAACTATGGCATTTGACATTGAAATGATTCGTGAGGTATACAAGAATATGCCAGCACGAATTGAGGCCGCAAGAAAACTTGTCGGTCGTCCTCTTACCCTCGCTGAGAAAATTTTATATGCACACTTGCATAATGAGCAAGCACCTGCAGTTTTTGAGCGTGGAAAATCGTACGTTGATTTTGCTCCAGACCGAGTAGCGATGCAAGATGCGACTGCTCAAATGGCACTACTGCAATTTATGCAGGCAGGCCGTCCAAAAGTAGCCGTGCCTTCAACTGTGCACTGTGATCACTTGATCACTGCTAAAGTTGGTGCTAAAACCGATCTACAAGTAGCCAATACAGAAAGCCGTGAAGTGTATGACTTCCTAGCTTCTGTATCCAATAAATATGGCATTGGGTTTTGGAAACCAGGCGCAGGCATTATTCACCAGGTTGTGCTTGAGAATTATGCCTTCCCAGGGGGAATGATGATTGGTACCGATTCACATACTGTGAATGCTGGTGGCTTGGGTATGATTGCCATCGGCGTTGGTGGTGCAGATGCGTGTGATGTGATGGCTGGTTTAGCATGGGAATTGAAATTTCCCAAGCTGATTGGTGTAAAACTGACCGGCAAGCTTAATGGTTGGACCAGTCCTAAGGACGTTATTCTAAAAGTAGCTGGTATCCTTAC
>CANGWA010000190.1 GCA_947457335.1 Sphingobacteriaceae bacterium | reverse complement strand
CAAGTTGATGACGTGCTAGTCATCGGTGTAAAAGTTTAAATAAAAAGGCCGGTACAACCGGCCTTTTTTATTTCCACGCTTCAAATGCAGCAATGGCGTTGCGCCAGTCATCCGGCACCGTTATGGGCATTTTTAAAACGTAATCGGAGGCGACCAATATACCAATCCCATTCGCCACCTCTACATGTTCACCAGAAACAGTTTTGAATAACTTGTTTTCCATCGTAAGACTTTTGTTACCAATGCGTGCAACCCGCGTGGCACAGACGACTGCGTCGTTGAGGTGCAAAGGGTAAATATGATTAATTTCTGTTCGGGCTAGTACAAAGCCCTGCCGATTCCAATCTATACGTTGCAAGACGGCATTGAAATAACGCACCCTTCCCAATTCAAAATAATTGAGATAACAAGCATTGTTTACATGATCGAGCCGATCAATGTCCGAAAAACGAATTTGTATGTCTGTGAAATGGTTGAACGCGTCCATCGATTAAACCTGACGGTGCAATAAATGTTTGGCGTATCCGCGCAAGAAGTCCTTGTTAGCATCTGGCACGTCAATGCTGTCTAACGATTTAAAGGCTTTGGCCGTATATTCATCTGCTAATTGACTGCAGAGCATATCAACACCGAGTTCACGGTAAATGGCCGTCACTTTATCAATTTTCTCAGAACCATTCCATTTGCCGGCAAGACAAGCCTCTAAGGTTCGCTCCGCTTCACCCTCTGCTAGCGCTCTTGCTTTCAGTAACAAGAAAGTTTTTTTATCCGCTAAAATATCTCCCCCGGGCTGTTTCCCAAAACCTTCACCAGGAAAGGCATCTAGTAAATCGTCGTTCAATTGAAAAGCAATGCCAACGTTCAATCCAAATTCATACAAGGCCAATTGATTATCACAAGAAGCGTTAGCACAAATAGCACCCATCTGCAAGCTACAGCCCAGTAAAACGGCTGTTTTGGCGGCAATCATCTGAATGTAGGCATCCACTGTCACGGAATCATTCTTTTCAAAATCCATATCCCATTGCTGCCCTTCGCAGACTTCTGTGGCCGTTTTGTTTAACAATTGGCTGAGATGGTAATAGGCAAGAGAGGAGTAGGATTCAAGAACGCGCACCGATTGGACCATCATCACATCACCACTTAAAATGGCCGTATCGCGTCCCCATTTTTCGTGAACAGTCGGTTGTCCACGGCGCAAGGGCGCATTGTCCAATATGTCGTCATGTATCAATGAAAAATTGTGAAATAACTCTACTGCTAAGGCACTGTCAAGTGCTACTTCAGGCGACGCACCAAATAATTCAGCTCCTGCTAGAGCCAGCAACGGACGAACCCTTTTTCCACCCAAGGAGAGGATGTAAATGCATGGTGCATAAAGCGAAGTTGGCAACCGTTTTGCAAGCACTAATTGGTAATTTTCCAAATGCGAAGCAAACAAAACGGACAATTGTTCTGCCTTATTGGTCATTTGGATTAGCCTTGTTTAGCAACATCTAAGAGGTAATTACCATACCCACTCTTAGTGAGCGGTTGAGCGATTTTTTGCAATTGTGCAGCATCAATGTACCCCATGTTAAAGGCAACTTCTTCGATACATCCAATTTTAAGTCCTTGACGTTCTTCTATTACCTGCACAAATTGTCCCGCCTGCATCAATGATGCAAAGGTGCCAGTATCTAACCATGCCGTGCCACGATCCATAATGGAGACTTTTAATTTACCACGCTTCAAGTATTCCTTGTTCACGTCGGTGATTTCGTATTCACCACGGGGACTTGGTTGTAAGTTTTTAGCGATGGAAACGACATCGTTGTCGTAAAAATACAAGCCTGGAACAGCGTAATTGGAGCGTGGAGCTTTCGGTTTTTCTTCAATAGAAATAACATTATGGTTGTCGTCAAACTCCACTACACCGTAGCGCTCAGGGTCGCTCACATGGTAAGCAAACACCACGCCGCCATCAGGATTGTTGATGGATTTTAATGAAGAGCCAAGACCTACCCCATAAAAAATATTGTCGCCTAGAATCAAGGCTACTTTTTCATTGCCAATGAATTTCTCCCCAATCACAAAGGCTTGAGCAAGTCCATTCGGAACCTCTTGCACTGCGTATTGAAATTGACACCCGAGCGATTCGCCATTGCCCAGTAATCGCTGGAAGTGAGGTAGATCGTGGGGGGTGGATATAATCAGGATTTCATTAATGCCAGCCATCATGAGCACAGATAGCGGGTAATAAATCATGGGTTTATCGTAAACAGGCATCATTTGCTTACTCATGGCAAGTGTAAGCGGATGGAGACGGGTGCCGGAACCGCCGGCAAGGATAATTCCTTTCATTGAAACTTGGTTAACCCTGCAAATATCCGAAAATTGTTGAATGTAGATGAGTAATTGGTTCAGGAATGTCAATTTCAATAGGAAATAACAGTTACAGTTCAATGAGTGAGTAGAAGGGGGGTATAATTGATTGAAAATGTGATTGAAAAGGTTGAAATTTCTCTATCTTTGAAGGAGAATTACCCGTACTTTTTATTATATTTACAGGATGGAAGTTTCCATGAAAAAGATATTATCGCTATTACTAGTTGCCTTTGTGCCAATATTGGCTTGGGCGCAACCAACTGTTCCCAATTATACCTCATGTCCGTGCCAGTCTTTCGTGGCGACCGCTTCATGGCCTAATACTTCTATTACACAAATTAACCTCACTCTTCCTGCTGGGTTCACGGCTGCACCCATAGCTCCCAACAGCAACTCGTTCGTTCTCTTTACCAGCTGCTCCTCCAACGGAAACAGTATATTTACCGGCACTGTCAATGGTGTTGGTCTCAATGGTCCGGTTGTTCAGAGTTTCACATTTAACGTGAACGTTATTGCACCTGCTCCCCTGGTTATTCAAAACCAAGCCAGCTATTGTTACAACGCAACAGCAACGTTAACAGCCCCTCTCGGGGGTAACTATTACACCATTGCTGGTGGAACGGCGCCAACAGGTACATTTGGAAATATTATAACATTTGGACCATTGACCTCTGGTTCTGCAGGGGTATACACCATCACTTCGGTTGGCTCATGCACTGCAACGGGCACGACCACCATTTCTGTTGCTCCAAACGTGCAACTCTCAGTGAATTCCAGTAGTGCCGTCTGTAATCTTCAGTCGGCAGTGCTGACAGCAACCGTGGGCGGCGGAAATTCTTATGTTTGGTACGATCCATACGGTGCGACCCTCACTAACAGCAATAGCATCACGCTTTCTAATTTAACACCAACTGCTAGCGGCGTTTATGCTGTTCAGGCTTGTTTCCCTTTTGGTACATTACCATGTTGTCCAGTGAGTGCAACCACGGCAATTACTGTCATAAATACCAGTCCAGTCAACATCTCCGCTTCACCATCCAGTACCATCTGCCAAGGCGCCACCTTGAACATGATTGCAAACGTAGGAGGTAACCCGAATGTGATTTCATGGACTGGTCCAGGTAGTTTTGGACCGGTTTCAGGGCAAAGCCAAACCCTCACCAACGTTTCTCCAAGTGCAGCAGGTAATTACACCGTAGTTGCTTGGTTTTTTGGTAGCAATATCTCTTGTTCTACCGCTGCAGTGCGCGATGTATCGGTGGTGCCAGTGAACATACCTCAAGTGAGCTTTAGCAACCTGGGAGGTGGTAACAGTGTTTGTCAAAATGGACAAGTCACCCTTCAGGCCAATGTTAGCGGAAATCAATTCGTTAACAGTTACTCGTGGGTGGGACCAGGGTTCGGTACCTCCAATCCGTTAGGGGCCATACAGCAAATTTATACAGTACAACCTTCTGCTTCAGGGCTGTATTATGTGACCGCGAAATTCAGTTTGCCATCCGCCCCCTCTACCACCTGTGCAGCATCCAATTCACTGCAATTGAACGTGGTGCCAGTTAATTCCATTTCCATCATCCCGCCAACACCTGTTTGTCAACCCAACAATGCCTACTTACAAGCCAGTGCAGTTGGGGCGATTGGGTATGTTTGGAGCGGACCAAATGGATTTGCTTCACCCGGATCGAATGTGACGGTGTATTATCCAAAACCAAGTGCTAGCGGACTTTACACAGTAACAGCCTCTTTTAGCGGCGGTAACATTACGTGTACCAACACAGCCACTGTTCAATTAAATGTTTATCCCATACTGCAATTCACATTGGTTCCTCGTCAGCAAATGTGCTACAATACCTCTGTAACCGTCGAAGGTCCAGTTGGGGCAACAGGCTATACTTGGTCGAGTTCGAATGGATTTACCTCGAATGACCGCATTCTTACTTTTCCAAGTATCCAACCAAAACATTCTGGGTCGTATACGCTTAATGTATCGTTGGGACCTTGTATCACTTCTAACTCTACGGTCATTGATGTTCTCGAACCAATTCAATTCTCCTTGACGCCTTCTTCCCGCACGGTTTGTGCAGGCGACTCAGTCTTTCTTGAAATTGGAGCAACTCTTGGCTCTGAGAACTACGCTTATGTTTGGTCTCCATCATCCTTCCTTCAAGATCCAACATGGCCGAAACAAGTAGCTGTTCCAAAAAGTACTGTAGCCTACAATGTGACGGTGCACGATATCGCTTGTCCCAATTACAAAATTGTGCACTCTTTTGAAGTTAACGTAAAACAGCCGCCAATTCCAGACTTAAAAGTCCCTGTCAATCAGGGTTGCGTCCCTCTGTGTATGAATTATGATGCACAAACCAAGAAGGAAGCCTTCCTTACTACATATGATTTTGGTGGAGTAAAACAATTACAAGCCGATAGTGGTCGTTTAGTTAACTATTGCCTCAATGAACCCGGTACTTACACCCTAAACATTATTTCAAAGGGATATAACGGGTGTACAGGCTACTATACTTATCCTTATCCAATTGTCGTGGATTCAAAACCAGGTGCAGGTATCGCTTGGTCACCTGAGTCGCCGAATACAGTTGAAGAAGTCACCTTCAGTCCTGTTTACTCCAACACCCCTGCAGTGCGTCACTCCTGGTTCTTCCAAGGCGGTGTTCCTGCAACGATCGATACTTCGTGGCAAAAGACACAAGCCAGTCTAGATTCAGCAAATATTGCCAACCCAATCCGCAAATATGAAACGTTGGGTACTTATCCCGTGATGCTCATTTCAACTTCTGAATCAGGTTGCACCGACACCATCGTGCGGTTCATGAAGGTGATTGATAACTTGGCTATTTTTGTTCCAAACTCATTTACACCAAATGGAGATGGCATCAATGACTATTTTGGTGTGAAGGGTGCTGGCATTAAAAAAGAAGGATTTACTTTTGAAGTCCTCGACCGCTGGGGTAAACCAATTTTCTTTACACGAAACCCAGAGCAAGGTTGGGACGGACTTATCAACGGTCAAAAAGCTGGTGATGGAACCTATGTCTACCGCATTCGCCTGCTAGGTATGAACGGTGAGGGTAGAAGGGAATTGGTAGGGTATTTCTCCTTGTATAAGTAACGGATGT
>CANGWA010000189.1 GCA_947457335.1 Sphingobacteriaceae bacterium | reverse complement strand
CTTGTCCTGCGGAACAGGCGCCACCGCCTGCGCCATCGTTGCTGCCCTAACTGGCATTGCCGGCCGCAACCAATGCGAGCTTCATACTATGGGAGGTCTCCTCAAGGTCTCCTATGAAAAGGTACTCGAATCAAATTTCTACAATATCTGGTTAACGGGACCAGCCTTAGAAGTTTTCACAGGCGTTGTACAAATTCAATAAGATGTTTATCAAAGGAATTAAAATTGGATTGCGTGCTGTTGAACCGGATGATGCAGTCAAATTGTATCAATGGGAAAACGACGTGGCCATCTGGCCGGTAAGTGCAACCATCGAACCCTTTAGTAAATTCACCATTCAACAATTTGCTGATGGCCCTCACGATATATATACGCAACGCCAACTGCGATTGATGATTGTAGAGATTGAATCCTCTGTAGTGATTGGCGCAGCAGATCTATATGATTTTGATCCCCACCATCTCCGAAGCGGCATCGGTATATTTATAGCAACCTCACACCGAGGTAGAGGTCTAGCTGCTGAAACAATTAATTTGCTTTTAAAATACTGTTTTCAAATTCTATTGCTTAATCAAGTTTACGCCCTCGTTGACGCAAAAAATACAGATAGCCTCACGCTATTCACTAAGTGCGGTTTTGAAAAAAGTGGATTACAAAAGCAATGGAACAGAACGGGTAACGCAACTTTTTCCGATGTTTGGTTACTTCAAAAATTCAATGCGTAGTCTTATTTTGCTGCTTATACTTGTTACGTTGTTCTTTGCAGGATGTGTGACCGATGTAACAAGCGATACATCAGTCATTAACCGCCAAGTATACATGGGCCTTTTTCCTGATGCAAAATATGTTGGAATGTCCACCTGCGCAACATGTCACCAGGCTATTTATGAGTCCTTTTTGAGAACAGGAATGGGTCAGTCCTTTAAAGTGGCGCAACGGAATAAATCTGTTGCGGACTTTTCAAAGGCAGATGTAGCCGATACAACAACTGGTTACGAATACCATGCACAATGGGACAAGGATAGTTTGTTCGTAACGGAAAGGCTTGTGCCAGATCATCAATTCACAAAACAAGTGAACTACATTGTTGGATCAGGGCAACACACGAATTCACACCTGTGGTTACAAAATGGCTACCTCTATCAAGTGCCCATGACCTTCTATTCGCAAAAAAGGAAATGGGATTTACCACCGGGTTTTGAAGGGGGTAACAATACTCGGTTTGACCGTAAAATTGGACTCGAGTGCATGGCCTGCCATAATGCGTTTCCAGATTTTATTATGGGTTCTGAAAACAAGTACCGCAGTCTCCCCCAAGGGATTAACTGTGAGCGTTGCCATGGACCAGGAAGCTACCACGTAAAACTTAGATCTGAATCTCCACCAGTGGATACAGCAAAAGAAATTGATTATTCTATTGTTAACCCCGCTAAATTGCCTGTGGAGCGCCAATTCGATATCTGTCAGCGGTGTCACTTACAAGGTAATACTGTACTTAAACCCAACCGCTCTTTTTTTGATTTTAAACCGGGTGATACGCTGAGTAAATATTTATCGGTCTTCGTGCCCAGATATGCCGATGATGAAACATTTATTATGGCATCACATGCCGAAAGGTTGAAAATGAGCAAATGCTTCAATGCTTCGCTTAAACATGTTCAAAATGATCGAACTTTAAAACCGTATAAAAATGCATTAACCTGCGTCACCTGCCATAATCCGCATAAAAGTGTAAAGGAGACAAACGCAAATGTCTTCAACGAGGCATGTCAAAAATGCCATAACTCCAAACAACAACTCGCCAGTCAACACGCTCCTGATAAGCAAATCAATAACTGCATTAGTTGCCATATGCCAGCTTCTGGCTCTATTGATATTCCACATGTTTCCGTGCATGATCATTACATTCGCGTCCCTGTAAAAAGGGAATTGAAGGAGGGAATAAAACGGTTTAAGGGATTGTGTGCAGTGAATGAAAAACAACCAAATAATGCCATCAAAGCGCAAGCTTATCTTAATCAATATGAAAAGTTTGAACCAGATCCAATGTACCTCGATTCAGCGGCTCACTTCATTGGTCAAACCGAAAAAACAAAACGAGTGGAGCTAGAAATCCGTTATTATTTCATTAAAAAGGATTATAATTCCCTTCTCAATCTTCTAAAACGGATTGGTGTTGATTCCTTAATCCATCAGTTCAAAAATACGAGCTTCGATAACCACGATGCATGGGTACTCTATCGTGCTGGTGAAGCGTTCTATGCCACTGGTAATTATGTCTTCGCTGAAAAGTTATATGCCGCAGCCTCTCTACTGGCTCCTTTTAATTTGGAGTTCAAGAATAAGTTGGGAAGTGCCTTGGCCATGCGTGGAAAAAAAGAGGTTGCCATTGCGCTCTATGAAGAGATACTTACTGAACAACCCTGGTTTGTTCCTGCCTACACAAGCCTCGGCTACTTGCGAATGCTCCAAGGCAATACATCAGAGGCTATCCGACTCTATCAAAATGGATTGAAATACGATCCTATAAACATGCAATTGCTGATGAATATAACGGGTTATTATCTTTACACCAACAATAAAAAGGAAGCGGAAATTTGGCTTAGAAAAATTCTAAAGGTAGACCCTAAGAATCAACAAGCAATTCAGGCTTTAAAAACAATTGCACATAGATGAGTAAGGGAAGCAAGGGCATTCGTCGTTTTTTTCTGTTAGTTATGGTCGTGGTAGCCAGTGTTTGGGTGTACAAGGAATATTTCAAAACAGTCCAACTGCAAGGGGGCGCTTATTACTTGTATATTGATAAGGGAGAGGATTTTGAAAAGGTGGTGGATCAATTGGTCGAAGATAAGGTGGTTGACAGTAAGGCAGCATTTGAGTTGGCGGCGAAAGGTTTGGGACTACCAACAAAAATAAAACCGGGAAAATACAGGATAACCAACGCCATGAATGTGAAAAACATCATCGCTATGTTAAGGTCTGGTCGCGATGAAAAAGTAAAGCTAAGTCTCAATCAACAAATTACCAATTTGGAAAAGTTGATTGAATACCTCGATGATAAATTGGCACTTTCGAGTGAGGAATTAGAGGAAGTTTTATTGGATGGCGAAAGATTATTTTCGGTGGGATTAAAACCCACGTCTGCATTTGCATTCGTAATTCCTGGAACCATAGATGTCAATTGGGCAATTAGTGCAGACTCTTTAACATATTTGTTTTACAAACGATTCAATGAAATGTGGACAGCCAACCGCCGCAATCAGGCTAAAAAAATAAATCTTTCGCTGGAAGAATGCGTAACATTGGCATCCATTGTGCAAAGTGAGAGCCATCTCCGCAGTGAACAAGAGAAGATTGCAGGTGTTTACATGAACCGATTGAAGAAAAATATGTTCCTACAAGCCGACCCAACGCTGCGGTTTGCTAATAAAATGTCAGGTGTGCGACGCTTTCTCAATGCAGATAAAAAGGTAGATTCTCCTTATAATACTTATAAATATAAAGGATTACCACCAGGTCCCATTTGCCTAGTATATCCGCAAGCACTCGATGCTACCCTCAACTATAACCAGCACCGGTTTTATTACTTCTGCGCACGCCCACAACTCAATGGCTTATCCGATTTTTCTGAGTCCTATGAACAGCATCAGAAATATGCCGAAACCTATCAAAAGTCATTGGATAAACGGGGAATCAACCGGTAAATTCGTACTTTTAAAATCTCTGACATGGAAAACGTTATCAATGAAAAAATAAAACAATTGGGCGATAAATATGCTCAAATGGGACAGGATATTACAGGGTATCTGGATGGATTGTTGCTGTCAAATTACTTGACTTATTGGGATTACACCCAAGTAGACACCTTGCTCACTTTACAAAATCCAAAGACAGATTACCCTGATGAGGTCATCTTCATCATGTACCACCAAATTACTGAATTGTATTTCAAACTGGCTTTACACGAGTATAACCAAATTGCTCACAACGGTATCAAAATTTCCGATAACGGACATAATTTGGGTTGGAAGGACCAACTCGATCCTGTTTTTTTTGCTGAGCGAGTGAACCGCATCAACCGTTACTTTGAAGCGCTCACTAAATCATTCGACATCATGGTGGACGGTATGGAAAAGGAACAATTCCTGCGTTTTAGAATGGCCTTGTTGCCAGCAAGTGGTTTCCAAAGTGCTCAGTACCGCATGATCGAAATTTGTAGTACCGATTTTATCAACCTCGTTGATAAAGATGTTCGCCCCAATTACGTAGGAAAAAAGGCATCCATCGAAGACATGTTTCAGTTTATCTATTGGAATAAAGGGGCAACGGAATTGGCGACGGGTAAAAAAACACTAACTCTCAAACAATTTGAAAAGAAGTACGCCTCAAAATTCTTGGCACTTGCTAATGAATACGCATCATCGAACCTCTGGCAGAAATATAAAAGTTTAAGCCAGGAGGCTCAAATGGATACCAAAGTCATTAATGCGCTCAAGGAGCTTGATGTCAATGTAAATGTCAATTGGCCATTAGTGCACTATAAAAGCGCTGTGCGCTATTTACAACAAAATAGTGGTGATGTAGCAGCAACGGGTGGTACCAACTGGCAAAAATACCTGCCACCTCGTTTTCAAAAACGGGTGTTCTACCCTGAATTATGGACCGAGCAAGAACTTCAAGATTGGGGTAAAGGCTGGGTTGAAACGCATGTATTCCACCAATAACACAATATGTCTATTTCAGTTCAGAACATTACCAAATTATACGGGACACAAACCGCACTCAATAACGTTTCCTTCGAGGTTGGTAAGAATGAAATTGTGGGCTTCCTCGGTCCCAATGGGGCAGGGAAAAGTACAATGATGAAAATTCTGACCTGTTATATTCCCCCCGATAAGGGCACAGCAGCGGTTATGGGATTCGATGTGGCCACTGCAAGTCTTGATGTGCGTAAACACATCGGCTACCTCCCTGAACACAACCCGCTTTATCTGGATATGTATGTGAAAGAATCGCTTGCTTTTACGGCCTCTCTCTTTACTATTCCGAATGCAAGTAAAAGGGTTAACGAACTGATTGGAATGACTGGGCTTGAACGGGAACAACATAAGAAAATTGGAATGTTGAGTAAGGGCTACCGCCAAAGGGTGGGATTGGCGCAAGCATTAATCCACGATCCTGCTGTTTTAATCCTCGATGAACCCACCACTGGTCTCGATCCTAATCAACTCGAAGACATTAGAGGCCTTATCCGCAATCTTGGTAAGGAAAAGACAGTGATGCTTAGCACACACATCATGCAAGAGGTCGAGGCTTTATGCAATAAAGTTATTATTATCAATCAAGGGGAAATCGTTGCTCAAGACACGACCGATAAATTGAAGGTTTCTGGCAACCGTCAAATTATTTCGGTAGAATTCGATCAACCTGTTGATTTGAGCCTATTAAGAGCCATCGAAGGGGTCACCACCGCCATTCAACTCAATGGAAATACCTATAAGATTGAAGCGGGTGAAGGCGATT
>CANGWA010000188.1 GCA_947457335.1 Sphingobacteriaceae bacterium | reverse complement strand
TCTGAAACCGGAAAACCAGGCACATCGGTTAATTTGAAACCACTCTGTGCGAAAGCCAACGGCAGCGTGTTCTCCATCACCAACTTTGTGGCTATCGCAGGATAAAACCAAACCCAGGGCTGGGTGTAAAGGGATTTGCCCAGGAACAAAACAAAAAAAAGCACAATTGTCCGCATCATTCAATGATTAATTTTTTATTCAAGAGGATACATCCATTGGTGTTTTGTACACGCAACACGCACGCATACCAGCCCTGCTGCAAGGAAGATAAATCCATCCGTTCCCTATAGTGGTTGTTGGCAAATGACTGAGACGTTAAAAGCAATCGGCCCGTAGCGTCAAAAAGCTGAACGTGTATGTCCGCTTGTTGTGAAATTTCCAAATCAATATAACACACTTTAGTGGCAGGCACAGGATAAAGGTTAACTGCAATAACTTCAAGTTGTTTAGCCACCTGGTCACGTTTAGCTTTTCTAAACAAAGCTCGCAACGATTTGCTTTGTGTCGCTTCACATTCTTCATTCCAAACCGTTAAAGTAACGGAATAGTCCCGCGGAAGCGAGTACGCATGCACAGGATGTAATTCGGTGGAATGTTGGCCATCACCAAAATCCCATTCCACCGCTAATGGTAAGGGATTGGTAAGACACACAAATTGAACAGGTTGATGAATGGTGTCGCGGGTAGCCACTAAAAAATCAGCGGTCAGTGAATCGTTTGTTTGAATGACTTGTAACAACCGTGTACTCGTACAACCATTCGCAGAGTAACTCGCCACGTAGATGCCAGGTTGATCTATTGAAAGAAGATCTGTTTGTACTAAATAGTGATCATTAAAATACCAGTCACAAACAGCGTTGGCGTGTGCGGTTAAAGCATTTGTTCCACAGAGATACTGCAACTCAGGACCAATTGCCAAATCTGGTGCACGACGCATTTGTATCACCACCGCATCGGTTACCTGGCAACCATATACATTGGTTGCTGTTGCCGTGTAAACACCAGGCAATGTAACATAACGATCGGGAAATGTAACACCATCCATCCAACGAATCGTATCCATAAAATTACCAGTGCTCAGCCAGTAACCACTGTTACTGCAAAGGACGGTATCCCTGCCCAAGTCAATAGGCGCAGGCGGGTAGATGCCAACAGAAAACGAATGGTGGGCTGAACAACCCGTGGATGGTGTTGTTGCTGTAACGGTATACTGCGCCGAACGATCAACCATAAGCCAGGACTGGTGTGTGCCATCACTCCAATCAAAAAGAGCATCATTGATCCCTGTGTATATCAGAACAGTTGTACAGGAAGTGTAGCTGTTACTCAAGGTAAGTACAGGAGTAGTTTTAAACTGGACCCGTAGGGTATCCACCGCCTTGCAACCGTTCCCAAGTAACGCCGTGGCGATGTAATGGCCACTGCGTAAAATATTCCGCGTGGCGCCAATGACACCATCCTGCCAGGTAACGAGACTTGTATTCGCTACTGCGGCGATAAATAAACCTCCGCTCTGAAAACATAGCGAAGTATCTTCTGGTAAATGAATACTTGCGGGTGGTAAAATGTTAACTTGTATGGTATCGGCACCTGAACACCCATTTTGATCCAAAGCCGTCAATACATAAAGACCCGAGTTAATCACTTGCAGTGTGGGGGTGCTCGCCCCTGTGCTCCAACTATACGTTTGCGCAGGTGCATTGGGTTGGAGTAAAAGTGGACCACACGCTGTTCTGTCGTCTCCTAATTGTGGACGATACACTGCATTTAAGTGTATGTATACTGAGTCACGCGCTGCACAACCGTTTGCACCCTTTACCCTTACCCCTACCCAACCCGTTTGAAATACCATTGCCGTGGAAGTGTTCACCCCCATTGGCCACCAGGTGTAAGTAGAGTTAGCATTGATTGTTTGAAGGGAATACTGTGTACCACACGTCGTCAATGTGCCTCCTAAGTTGACTTGGGGCAAGGCCTGCACCTGCACCACAGCGGTTACCGAATCGCTACATCCAAAGTTGTTTTGTACAGTTTCTTGTACAGTGTAATTTCCTGAGGCGGAATAGAGATAATGATGTTGTGGCGATAGAAGCCATCCACTGGTAGTTCCATTGCCATAGTGCCATTGGTAAATTTGCTGCCCATTTGATCCATTATGCAAAAAATAAACGCTATCCTTTTTACAAACCGGGTTAGCATAAAAGGCAGCTACTGGCCTTGGCCAAACGGTGTAGGAATGTGTGCTGCTATGAACGCAACCAGAATCCGTTATCACCTCAAGGTGCTGTGTGTAGTATCCAGGCAATGCCGTAAAACTTACAACAGGTGAAGCCTGTTGGCCATTCCATAAATAAGTAATGACACTGCCCTGTGCCACAACGCCCATGCCTATGAAGGCCAATGGTACACCCGAACAAATAGTTGTTCCACCGCTGATGCTCGCCGATGGTTGACTATTCAAAGTGACTACTTGCTGTAATGAATCGACGCACCCCTGTTGCCCAGTGACGTAGAGACTCACAATTTTTTGACCTGCTGTTGGATACACCCGTGAAACAACAGTGCCTGAATCCAACGTACCATCACCAGGACGCCATTTCACTTGACACGGGGCATAGGCACATGTACCGTTAAACTGTAACAGGGTGGTGTCCCCTTCACATCGGTTGTAAACATTCATGGAAAGTGTATTTTGCGAGGGTACAAGGAATAGGCTTGTCAAGGAATCCTTGCACCCAGCATTGTCTTCAATACGCAGTGCATACGTATACTGTCCAGCAACGGGAGCTGCTATAGCCACCGCTGAACTTTGGTAAGTTGTATTCAAAATCGTCCATTGATGAAAAGCAACCTGCAAATTAGCATGACCTGGCAAGGAGACACTGCTAAACTGTAGGTGGTGATTTGAACAATTTAAACTAACGTTAGCTATAGCAATTGGCGGGGAATATACCTGTACATTGGTTCTGATGGCAACCGATTCACAACCATAATTACTGGTAGCCTTTAATTGAATAGTATAGATTCCAGCTGAAGGGAATTTTATCTTAAATACATTTGTTGGTGACAGCCCCGATTGATTATCACTTGTCAGAAAGGTGTTGGTGTAGGTACCAGATGATATGATGACAGAGTCCTTGCACAGAACAGAATCACCGAAACAAGCATTCAGATGGTTGAAGTAGAGTACCTGAGGCAATGGGGCTGTTGGCGCCACTATGCAGGAATCAAGGGTGATACAGCCACGTACATCAACAGACGTTAACTTGATTTTCTGAAATGAAACGGTTGGTGTAACGACACAGGTGGCGGTATAAGCAACAAGCGGTGTGCGCCATTCATAGCGCAAGGGTGTATTGGGCACAGGAGATGTGTTGCCTGCTTGAAGGGTATAACTCGTGCCTTGACAAAGATGCAAGGTGTCAGCAGAAACGAAACCTGGTGGAAAATTACCACACGATGGATCGGCAATGGTAACACGAAATAAAGTTGGCGAAATTTGAGCCAAGGGTGTTGTCATCGCGTGCAGAGGGGAAACGAGCGTGCCTGTTGTCTGGCTCGTCCCCACCCGTTGTGAACCGGATATAATAGGCAAGGCATACCACCACAGGTCCTGACCCGAAGAAACATAAACCCCGAGCAAGGAGGATGTAATCAGACCTGTTGGTAAACTACTGAGTTGATGGGCTGAATAATTGACAACCAAGGTGTCTTGATTGGTGAGTGCTTGTCCACTAATATCAAAACACAAAGCAATACTACTCTTTCCAGCTAAATACTGTAATTGATGGCGCCGCACAACAGTCACGTGATCACCAACGTTAACGGGACCTTTCACCGCCAAACCAATGTTACCTAGTCCAATGCCATTATTAATCACTGCATAACCAGAGTAGTGCACTTTACCGGTATCGGATAAATGCAAGGTGCGAATGCCTGAGGACTGTCGCTCGTCTTTTATCCACGGATGGTGCATCACTAGCGGTTGCCCCTGCGGCTCTTGCAAATACAAAGTGTTTTGGTTTAGAAATAAGTGGCCGGATTTAAAGCGCAACGTGTCCTGTAATACCATATCTTGTTGCAAAAGCACGGGTGATAAGGCTCTGTTAATGGTTACTGTTCGAAACACAGTACGCACACTACCGCTTATAAAAAAAGTGTCGGTGTTTAAATCATCTATTACCAATAAAGCCTCATTCGCAGCCGACTGAATGGGCAGCCAAACGAGCGAATCGTCATTAACGAGGTTGCCCGAACAATACAAGACGCCAGAAATGCGCACCTTGGATACAGGATCACAATTTAGATTCGAAAAATTACCCTTCACACAGACTGTTGAACCACTTGTCACTTGCAAGGCTGCATCGGGACCGTTGATGAAAAGTCCCCTCTGCGCGTAAGCGTTCGCCAAGCAGAATAGAAATATATACCACGTTTTCCTCACAGCTTCATAATAAATTGAAGCACATAAAACGCTGGCCGGTTCTCATGCCCCTGATTATTCAAACCACTTCCACCACCATCACCTACTTTGCCTGAGAATTCATTGGTGGCATGCGTGTGAGTGGACGTCGCTGTTGAAATAGTGGCAGGACTATCACTTGCTAAGCCACCTGAATTTCCTCCTGCGCGTTGCGCACCGGTGCCTTGACCGTTAGGTGTTACATTGTGTGCATGACTTCCTCCACTAACAAGAATATTGGCATTGTTGGTTGCAGCTTCGTGTTGGTGACGTGGTAATTCTGCTATTGACAAGGTGTGAGAATTGACACCACCCTTACTGTTTAAAGTATAATTCGGCGTAGTATCGCCTGCCACAGTTGCCGCAGTCGCTTGGCCTGCACAAACAATAAATCGCCCTCTTAAATCTGGTGTACCATTAGTGCCATCGCACACCACCCAACCATTTGGGACATTGGCGCCCGACCACATCACAATCGTACCGGCGGGGACAAGCGCGTTATAAGCAAAGCCAGAGACTAAGATGTTGTTAGAAAACAACGTATTACTCGACACCACCGGAGCCGATACCATGCTGCCCGAGGCAATACTACCGCTCACCGTAGCACTTCCAACAACATCCAGCACATGAGAAGGGTTCGTCTTGTTGATTGCCAAAGAATACGTTGTAGCTACTGAACTGATTGGTGTTGAAATAACACCGCTTGGGTAATTGGTAGCTGCAGTTGTAGGCGAAGACAAGACAAGGGGGCTTAAGGCTACCCATTTATTGAGCCAACCGTTGTAACAATAGAGTAAGTGATGGTCGGCATCAAAAACAACTAGACCATCTGCCACATTATTACTTCCTGTCGTCATGGCCATGCGGCCCGCTGTGGTCATGCTAGGCGTTAGTAATCCTTTATTAGTCCCTGGTGGGCTAGCCACTTGTAGTGCTGACGAAGGGTGGGGATTTAAAACATTGACCCCTACCTGGGCAAACAGGCTAGAATAATAAATCAAGGGAAGCAGCGTAAAAAAATATCGGCACATCGCATTCATTCGCTTTTGAATTTATGGCGAATGTAAACGAAGGAGG
>CANGWA010000187.1 GCA_947457335.1 Sphingobacteriaceae bacterium | reverse complement strand
AGTCCACCGAACAAATAAAAATTACCAGTATTGTCTTTAATCGAAGCAATTAGTTCGCGGGTACCGGGAATGTTGCTGCTAGCGGGAACATTGATGGTGCCATATACGCCATTTTGTGCGTTTTGGTTGGTACCATTCATCCACGTCCACTGTCCATTGGTTGGATTGTACTTCCACATGTCATTAAGGGTGCCCACATTACTGGTAGATGTTGCATACCCTCTTCCGCCAAACAGCCAAAAATTGCCACTGTTATCCACCCATTTCCCGCCATAGCGGCGTGATCCGGGGAGATTGGTGGCAGATGCCACACCCATTGTACCATAAATCCCTGCGTTGTTGCCGGTTTGAGCCCCCCCCATCCAAGCCCATTGGTTGGTAGAGGGATTGTATTTCCAAATGTCATTCAGGTAAACGGGATTCGTGCTATTCACATCAAATCCAAATCCTCCAAAAAACCAGAAATTACCTGCATTGTCAACCCAGTTGCAAGTAAACTCCCGAGCGCCAGGATAAACGGAAGAGGAGGGGACACCTAATGCACCATATACGCCATTAAAATCAACAGCATCTTGTCCGTTGACCCAAGTCCATTGATTGGTTGCAGGATTGTATTTCCACAAATCCCCGATATGACCGAAATTGGCATTGCTATCATACCCTTCACCACCAAAAGTCCATAAGTTACCATTGTTATCGACCCAATTGGCGCTCCCATGCCGTCCAGATGGGTCATTAGAACTGCTGGGCACACCCATGGTGCCGCGTGTTCCGAGGTCTGCGGACAACGTACTGCCGCGCATCCACGTGAAGTTCTGACCAAGGGCGAGCCCTATGGAAAGTGCGAAAAGGTAGGTGAGTAGCTTTTTCATTGGTGTGTGTTTGATGGAGTAAGTTAAATGATAGTTGGAAAGGGACACAGGGGGAATTATCCAATCCCGTGATACACTGATTAAAAGGGCTAAATAAGTGATTAAACAAAAAAGGCTACCATTTGGTAGCCTTTCCGTTTTAGTTTTCAGAAGGATTATTTTCTGTTTTCTCTGCCTTTTCAGGTTTCGGTAACAGGGCCTTTCTGCTTAATTTGATTTTCTTCGTTTTAGGATCATCGCCTACGTATTTCACTTCAACGATATCACCTTCCTTCAACAGTCCAGCAAGTGTATCGTGTCGGTTCCAGTCGTATTCACTGATGTGCAACAGCCCATCTTTTCCTGGCATGATCTCAACGAACGCACCGTAAGGCATGATGGATTTTACTTTTGCTTGGTAGATGTCGCCTACTTCAGGAACAGCAACAATCGCTTTTACACGGTTTTTAGCGGCTGTAACGTCGGCAAGGTTCGTACCGAATATTTCAACAACACCTGTTTTTTCAACTTCTGTAATGACAATTGTTGTGTTGGTGAGTTTTTGCATTTCTTGAATGACTTTACCACCTGGGCCGATAACCGCTCCGATGAATTCACCAGGAATAACGATTTTTTCGAAGCGTGGTGCATGTGGCTTGTAGTCCTCACGCGGTTTATCCATCGTCTTCATCATTTCACCCATGATGTGTAATCGCCCTTCTTTTGCTTGATGCAAGGCCTTTGCCATTACTTCATAGGGAAGTCCATTGACTTTCAAGTCCATTTGCACGGCTGTAATACCGTCCTTCGTACCACATACTTTGAAGTCCATGTCACCAAGGTGATCTTCATCTCCAAGAATGTCGGATAGGATGGCGTAGTTGTTATTTTCATCAGTAATAAGCCCCATGGCAATACCACTAACAGGCTTCTTGATTTGAACACCTGCGTCCATTAATGCAAGCGTACCTGCACAAACAGTAGCCATGGAAGAGGAACCATTACTTTCAAGGATATCACTCACGATACGGATGGTATACCCTGTATCGGTAGGCACCATAGGTTTCAAGGCACGCAAAGCAAGGTTACCGTGACCCACTTCACGACGACCTGGGCCGCGGTTTGGCTTAGCTTCGCCCGTGCTGAATCCTGGGAAATTGTAGTGTAACAGGAACGTTTCTTCACCTTGGTTGAATGCACCATCAATTTTTAAGCGATCGTTTGGTGTACCTAAAGTTACGGTGGTCAAGGATTGGGTTTCTCCCCGGGTGAACACGGCGCTACCATGTGGAGCAGGCAGGTAACCCACTTCCGACCAAATAGGGCGGATTTGGGTGGTCTTACGGCCATCCAAACGCACTTGTTCGTCAATTGCTAAACGACGCACAGCTTTGTATTCAACTTCGTGGTAATACTTGTTAATCAAACTTTCTTTTGCTGCCAATTCTTCTTCAGAGAAGGTTTTCTTGTAAGCATCAAGAACGGCTTTGAAACTTTCTTTGCGGTTGTTTTTGTTAGGATCTAATTTTTTTGCTGCGGCATAAACGGCATCATAAGTATCCTTCATGACTTTGGCACGAAGTTCTTCATCATTGGTCTCGTGGTTGTATTCGCGCTTAGGTTTCAAACCGGCTTTTACAGCGAATTCATTGATCGCATTGATTTGTACTTTAATGGCGTTGTGTGCAAATTGAATGGCTTCCAACATTTCATCTTCGGTTACCTCTTTCATTTCGCCTTCTACCATCGCAATATCAGAGGCAGAGGCTGCAACAATCATGTCGATGGTGCTGTTGGCCAATTGCGACTTAGTTGGGTTAATGATGAGTTTGCCGTCAATTTTAGCAACTCTAACTTCTGAGATGGGACCATTGAATGGGATGTCGCTGACTGCAATCGCAGCAGAGGCTGCTAAGCCCACCAATGCATCTGGCATATTTTCTTTGTCAGAAGAAATTAGGGAAAGCATGACTTGTGTATCGGCATGGTAATCATCGGGGAATTGTGGGCGCAAGGCGCGGTCCACAATACGGCTGATAAGTACTTCGTAGTCGGATAGTTTAGCTTCGCGTTTGAAGAAGCCACCAGGGAAACGGCCAGCTGCCGCGTATTTTTCCTGATAGTCTACAGTTAATGGTAGGAAATCAACGCCTTCTTTTGCATCTTTATTACTAACGATAGTGGCCAAGATCATGGTGTCGCCTAAGCGCACGACAACCGAGCCATCGGCTTGTTTGGCAAGTTTTCCTGTTTCAAGTGTGATCATACGGCCATCGCCGAGATCAAACTGATGTGTTACTGGTGTTTGTGACATGTGTTTTGTGTTTTAATGTTCCGACCTTTTCGGAACGGTATATATGAATTAAATAGTTCCCTTGTTAACAAAAAAGGCATTTCGAATATTCATTCGAAATGCCCCCTCCAATAAATTGACCCGCAAAATTACTTACGGATATCAAGTGTTTTGATGATTGCGCGGTAGCGCATCAAGTCGTTTTTCTTTAGGTAGTCCAACAAGGCACGACGCTTACCAACAAGGTTAAGCAGTGCACGTTGTGTTCCAAAGTCTTTTTTGTTAGCCTTCAAGTGACCAGTTAAGTGATCAATACGGGTAGTGAACAGTGCGATTTGAGATTCTGCGCTACCGGTATTCTTTTCAGCGCCGCCGAATTTCTTGAAGATATCCTTCTTTACTTGTGAAGTCAAATACATTACGTCTGCAATTTAAAGGCGCAAATATAGGTGTTTTTTCAACGGTTTACAAATAAATTCAATGAAAAAGGGGGAGGAGGCTAAAAAATGCTTTTTATCCCCCGTTTTTGGTCTATTTTATTGTTTCAAAACCTTTACTTGATGGTCGGTACCGTTTGCTTGGAAGGCTTTAACCAAGTATAAGCCGTTTGGAAGCTCCGATAAATTTAATTCCCGCGTGGTCAATTTACCCTCCATTACAACCGCACCCTTCATGTCCATAATCTGGAAATGACTGTAGCTTTCATACCCACCAACATAAATTAGTCCATTGCTGGGGTTGGGATAAATAACCAATGTTTCAGGGCTCCATTCAGAGAGCCCTGAACACGTATTCACCCTGAAAGAAATGGTGTTTGTTGATACACATCCTGCGGCACTCGTACCAACTACTGTATAGGTTTGTGTGCCAGTGATGGTTCCTGTTGCAACAACTGTTGCACCCTGGGTGCCATCACTCCATCCATAAGTACCAGCGCCGCTGGCAGTTAGAGTGGTGGTTTCATTCCTACAAATAAGTGTTCGACTAGCTAATGTGGTTAAAGTAGGGGTTGGGTTCACCGTTACATTCACAACAGCTTGGTTGGTGCAGTTTTCGGGACTTGTAACAATCACTGTATAAGGGGTCGAAACGGAGGGAGTAGCAATCATTAAAGGAAATGGTGAACCATTGCTCCACAAGTACTGGGCTCCTCCAGTAGCAGTTATGCTGGCTGATTGACCTGAACACAATGCTATGTTGTTTTGTATACCAATTGTGACATATTGTACTTGTAAATTGATGGTTTTTACTTGTTGACACCCCAATGCATCTGCACCAATAACGGTGTAGGTTGTGTTTAGCGTGGGTTGAACACTAATAGCAGGGGTGGTATTTGTGCCGCTAGTTGTCAGCCACGTGTAGTTGGCGGCTCCAGAGGCAGTGAGTGTAGCACTATTTCCTGAACAAATACTGCCATTGCTTGCTGTGATGATTAAATTAGAAAACACCTGTACGCCCACAGGAACAGCAACCGTGGCGATACACCCTGCTGAGTGAGTGCCCGTTACCACATAGGTGGTGTTTGTGCTTGGCGCATCAGTAAAACTGGAAGCTGTACTGCCAGTGTTCCAAGAGTAGTTCGGAGCTCCAGAAGCGCTAAGGGTAACTGCACTACCTAAACAAATGATTGAGGCACTGCTGCCCGCTTGTAAAGCGAGCGGCTGAACGATCACACTGGCTGTGGTGGACTTCACACAACCCATTGTATTGGTTGCAACAACGGTATAAGTGGTGTTTAAGGTAGGAGTAATGGAGATTGAGGAGGTTGTGGCGCCAGTACTCCAACTGTAATTGGTACTGCTGGTGGCTTGTAATACAGCAGGATTACCACAGGTAATGGTTTGATTGCTTACTGTTAAGTTGATAGTAGGTGTAAACAGGGCTTCAATACGGAAGTAACCCAAATTGTTAAGCAGGGGGGCAGGTGTACCGCCAATCAGGGGAATGGTTGCGTAATAGGTTTGTGGAACATAAGGGTAGGTGAGGGCTCCCATTGGAAAATACCCCAAGGAAGAATTCGCTGGTTGTGCAAAACCGAGATAGTAAGCAGTGTTGGCACTCAATGCTTGAGGACTGCTGAAATTCAAAACCACATCCGTACCCAACATACCACTGGTAATTGTAATGGTATTGGTTGTAGCGAGAATGGCTCCCGTTGAAGATAACAATACACCCCAACCAGAATTGTTAACGGTTGCAGTGTTGGTGCTAATGGCTGCTCGAAGTCCACTGATAGAGCTCGTCACGGGACTAAGGTAATTTATTGCCAGAATGCCACTACCAGTGTTGAAACCGACTGCATTCGTATAACTTCCTGATGGTGGATTAGCACCCCACTCATTACAAGTGACCGTTTGGTTCCAAACAATTTGATTCGTCGTGTTGTTGTCATCTGAAGGTACTGTT
>CANGWA010000186.1 GCA_947457335.1 Sphingobacteriaceae bacterium | reverse complement strand
TTGCGCGTCAGGAAGGGATATTTGTTGGAAACAGCGCCGGAAGCGCGATAGCTGGTCTGCTACAGGTGAAACACATGTTCGGCCCCAACGATGTTGTAGTTGTTATTTTTCATGATCATGGTACTCGCTATCTCGGAAAAATGTTTAACGACGATTGGATGCGCGACCGTAACTTCTTAGATAAAACGCGACCATCCGCTGCTGATTTGGTGGCTTCGCACAAGCATCAAAAACTCATCACTGTTGATTGCGAACAAACTGTTGGCGAAACATTAGACTTCTTCACCAAGTATGATATTTCACAAATTCCAGTTAAGTCAGGCAGTGAGTTTGTTGGTTCATTAAATGAAAGTGTATTGTTCACCAAGCTGATTACTGATGACAGCATAAAATCTGCGAAGGTAAAATCGGTGATGTCTGCTCCATTTCCTGTAGTTGCAGAAAAAGCGACCATAGAAGAAGTGAGTAAATTGATAACAAAGGACAATAACGCCGTACTAATGCGGGACATGGGTGGGAATGTACACATCATTACTAAGCACGATATCATTCAGTCTGTAGCTGGAATTTAGTTTATTTTGATTTCAGCGCCAGCCTCCCTGTAAACAGGGGGGCTTTTTTATGCAAAACCATGTCATTGACCCTAGGAATCAGCACAAAGGATAATTAACCTGTAAGTTGCACCTAAGATAGAGGTGTCATATCTAATGAATAGTGCTATCGCAGTGGATTAATAACGCAGAATAGGATTTCACTTTAGTAGTGACCGCGCACACCATCGACCTGATTTAGTGCTGTACTTAAAGCTATGGCAGTTGGGCCATTCCAGTGAAGGCATTTGACTATGGCAGATGGGTGTCGGCACAATCGATTTCGATGAGTTGGGAGGAAATGAAAAATGGTTTGAGTTTCGCGCTCAAACCATTTTGCTTTTTTTAGCGGAGAAAGAGGGATTCGAACCCCCGGTCCTGTTACAGACAACAGTTTTCAAGACTGCCGCATTAGACCACTCTGCCATTTCTCCGGGGGCAAAAGTACTACTTTTTTGATAACTGGCACAATTGAATCCGTTTTTTTTCTCTAATTTTATTTTGTCGATGAAATCTTTCGGAAGGCCTTATTTATCGGGCGTTGTATTGCTTCTTTTCGCATTCGCCACACAGTTGAATGCGCAGATTAATGCCTACTTTAACAGTGTTGCATTTAACACTCCTGAGAATCAGCCTTATATAGAGACTTATCTAACCATTTCCGATAAATTCTTGGGTTCAAAGAAGGAGAATGGGCAAGACCAGCAGTCGGTTCAGGTAATCTATTCACTTTACCAGGACAGTATACTTGTTCAACAGAACCAATATAATTTACGCGGACCGTTGTATTCGGGCACCATTCCACCGGCATTTATAGACATCCATCGGTATAAATCACAAAACGGCACTTACACGATTCAGCTCACCTTAAAAGACTTGAATGATCCTGGCAAGAAGCCATTGACGATTAAGCAGCCTATTCGCGTCGATTTCCAAAGTGGAGTTTTATCCATGTCCGGTGTTGAATACCTTGAATCGATTGTAAAGACGGTCCAAGTCAATTCACTCAGTCGAAATGGCTATGACATGAAGCCGATGCCTGTCGATATTTTTCCTGAAACGATTAATGACTTAAATTTCTATCTCGAACTGTATAATACGAATTTTGTTGTTGATTCAGGTGCACTCATGGTGTTTACTTACCGAATAGAACATACACATAGTGGTTCAAACATTGAATCAGTAGGTGGATTTAAAAAAATAAAATCCGCTGCTGTTAACCCGATTGTTGGTCGCTTATCCTTGAAATCACTGGGTACTGGTCCATATAATCTTGTATTGGAGTTACGGGATGCTGATAACAAAATTCATTTACAAGAACGAATTCGTTTTTTCAGAATTAATGACGCTTTGGATATTTCGGTGATTAACAAAGATGCTGAAAGGAAAAAGTTACAGGAGTATTTTGGAGGCGTTCAGAATGCAGACACCTTACAAATGTTTGTGGAATGTCTCTGGCCAATAGCCAATACAGTAGACAAGGATCGCATAATTAATCAAGCCATTCGTAAGGATCCTGAGATGATGAAAAAATTCGTTGTTGATTTTTGGGAGCGCAGGGCTGCCGATACCACCAGTCCATTAAAACTTTGGGGAGAATACTATAAAAGAGTTCAACAGGTGATGGTACTTTTTAAATGTGGCAAGCAAAAAGGTTATTACACAGACAGGGGGAGGGTATATTTGCAGTATGGTGCCCCAAGTCAGCGAGCACAGCAGTATAACGAATCCAATACCTATCCCTACGAAATATGGCATTATTACCGAACCACGGATGAAAGTACCGGAGAATTCTACAGTAACCGTAAATTTGTATTTGTAAGCAGAAACATGGGGGATGAGTGTTTTATGTTAATTCACAGTGACATGCGAGGTGAAATCAACAATCCAAGATGGCGTTATCAGGTTTCGAGATCAAACCCCACAGGGATTGAAAATCCTGACAACGCGGCCCCACGTGGTACTGAGCAAAGTCAATTTAACGACCTTTATAATAGTCCACGGTAATGACTAAATCTACTTCACGAATAGCCGTCGTTATTTTGAATTTTAATGGCAAGCACTTTCTTGAAACTTTTTTAGCTGGCGTCATTGAAGACAGTTATCCTCATCCGGTCGTCATCGCAGACAATAACAGTACTGACGGCTCAGTAGCATGGATAAAGCAACATTATCCTGCTATTGAACTCATTTCTATTCCAGAAAACAAGGGGTATGCTGGTGGTTACAATTTTGTCCTTGAACACATAACCACCCCCTATGCCCTATTATTAAATAATGATGTAGAGACCACCTTAGGGTGGTTAGTCCCATTAATTGAAGAATTAGACAAGGATCCTACTATTGGAGCGTGTCAACCTAAATTATTAGATCAACGCAACAGGAATCATTTTGAATATGCTGGTGCTGCGGGTGGTTATATTGATTATCTTGGTTATCCCTTTTGTAAGGGAAGGATCTTTACTTCCATTGAGTCTGACGAAACCCAGTTTAACAGTGTCTCTGATATTTTTTGGGCATCAGGAGCAGCAATGTGCGTTCGCATGGAGGCATTCAAACGAGCAGGCGGTTTTGACCCTGACTATTTTGCTCATATGGAGGAGATTGATTTATGTTGGCGGATGAAAAATCTTGGATACAGGATACTTTCAGTACCTGATTCCTGTGTATATCATGTAGGAGGTGGAACTTTATCCATTTCCCCTAAAAAAACCTATCTAAATTTCAGGAACAATCTCAGTACATTATTCAAAAACGACAAAGGTTCCACATTAATTTTCAAACTAGCATACCGATTGGTATTAGACGGAGTCGCTGGCTTAAAGTTTCTTTTTGAAGGCCAAGCGCTCCATTGTTTTGCGGTAATAAAAGCTCATTTTTCCTTTTATGCTTGGCTTCCCAAGCTCATACAGAAGCGCAGGCAAATGTCTCGTTTATCTAATTTCCGTTATACAACAACTGGTATTTATCCAAAGGCGATTGTGTGGTCGTACTTTATTCAGAAAAAGAAAACCTTCAAACTACTTCACTGGCAGTCTCACCAATTGGAGAAGGGACAAAGTAATTAGCGCATTTACAAGAATTAACTCGTTGCCAATTTGGTAACCATTTGGGAAATTCTCAGTAATTAATTTAACGCCATAGCAAAACAATGGGCCAAGAATAGCAATAACTGGCACCCATTGATCTTTAAATTGCCATTTCGTGAACAAACCAGCAAAGAATAGGGCCAGTAATGGCCCGTAGGTATAACCTGCGACCATCAGTATTGTTGAAATAATCGCTGTTTGGTTCCAACGTTCAAACAAGAGAATCGTCAGCCAAATTAACAGTGCAAAAGTAGCGTGAATAATCACTCGTTTCTGCTTCGATTCTTTTTCAGTTAATTGCTTTTTTCTATCGAATTCAAAAATATCGATGTAAGCAGAAGTTGTTAAGGTAGTCAATACAGAGTCTGCGCTACTAAAAGTAGCTGCAGTAAGGCCAATAATAAAAACCATTCCTGCAAAAACGCCGAGATGATTCAGTGCTAAATTAGGAAACACCTTATCGGTAATAATTTTCCCTGTTTGCAAGTTCGTAGGTAATGCTGTACCACTAAAATCGTAGTATTGATAAATAAGTGCTCCAAGGGAGAGAAAGCAAAAAGTAACAAAAACCAATACAATTGAGAACCAAAAAATATTGCGTTGAGCTTCTTTAAGCGACTTGCAGCTAAGGTTATTCTGCATCATATTTTGATCCAAACCCGTCATACTCGCTGCAATAAACACACCACCTAAAAACTCTTTAAAGAAGAAATTTGACCTTCTAAAGTCCCAAAAAAACGTTTCAGAATAATCAGATTCAATGATTCCCGAAACGAGTTCAGGCATAGATTTATCCATTCCCTGCCCTATGGCCACGATGGAAAGAATAACCCCTCCAACCAAAAAAAGCGATTGAAAAGTATCTGTGTAAACGAGGGTTTTGATGCCTCCCCGGTATGTATATAGCATCATTAACACTAAAATGATAAAAACGCTAACCGAAAATGGAACATGAAAATCATTGATTTGATCAAAAACAAAAAACTGAATGACAGACGCAGCCAAATAGAGGCGGCCCGCCGCACCGAGTAACCGTGAAAGAATAAAAAAGAAGCTTCCTGTTTTTTGAGTAATTGGACCAAAACGTTTCAGTAAATATTCATAAACTGAAATTAAATTTAGTTTATAATAGGTGGGTAATAGTACATGGGAGATGATAAAATACCCAAAGAAATAGCCAATGACCAATTGAAGATATGAAAAGTGAGCAACACCGACATTACCGGGTACCGAAATAAAAGTCACGCCACTTAAAGAATCACCGATCATGCCAAAAGCCACAAGGTACCAGGGTGACTGTTTATTACCGATAAAGTAGGTTTCGGCGTTACTATTTCTAGAAGTCAACCAACCTATGAACAGGAGTGATAAAAAATACAATCCAATAAAAAGTAGGATTAGCCATGGTGCAATCATGATTCAAAATTGATTTTTTTAGGCACAGATACATCTGTTACTCTCTAAAATTTCACACAATTCTAATGTGAACAACAATTTGCAGAAACTCTCACAGAAATTTATGGCATTAGGGGTGACTTTATTAACTTTGGTAGTTTGGAGTATAGTTCAAAGATAATTGAACAAGCCGTTGAGCTATTCGGTCAATTTCCTGGCGTTGGGAAAAAGACCGCTCTACGTTATGTTTTGCATATAATTCGGCAGGATCAGCAGAAAGCCAATCAACTTAGTATGATCATTGACCGTTTGAAATCTGATTTAAAATACTGCAGTCAATGCCACACGATTGCAGAGCAAGATATCTGCACAGTTTGTTCCAACATGAGTCGTGACCGCCATTTAATTTGTATTGTTCAGGATTACCGCGATATACTTGCTATTGAGAATACAGGTTTATACAAGGGTTTGTACCATGTCTTAGGGGGCCTTATTTCTCCTATGGAAGGTATTTCACCATCCTCTTTAAATATCGATACCTTAGTAGAG
>CANGWA010000185.1 GCA_947457335.1 Sphingobacteriaceae bacterium | reverse complement strand
AAGTCGTGTCAGTGCATTACCGTTTAACAGCGAGCAAGGACAAAGGACCTGAACAAATGATTGAAGAAACATCAAAGGAACATCCTTTTGTGTTTTTGGCAGGATTCGGTGGTGTGCTCGAAGATTTTGAAGGTCAACTGATGGGACTGACCCGTGGCGATCATTTCGATATTCAAATTGTATCTGATAATGCCTACGGACCATTGATGCCGGATTATGTCATTGATATCGATCGCGGTGCATTTGAAGTTGATGGCAAATTCGACGACTCCCGCGTAAAAGTTGACGCAGAGCTTGAAATGCGCGACCAAGAAGGCAATCCGTTAATGGGTATCGTGAAAGAAATTACCGATGCTTATGTTAAAATGGATTTTAATCATCCTTTGGCCGGCTTCGATCTCCACTTTATGGGTGAAGTGCTTGAAGTTCGCGACGCTTCTCAAGAAGAACTTGACCATGGACACGTACACGGTCCACATGGCCACCACCACTAGTTATTTGATGATCGAATGTTGAGAGTGGTGAAACCCATTCTCAACGTTCGACTATCAATTTTAATTCTCAACTTTCAATTAAAAGGCTCGCAAAGAACTCAAAGAAGAAAAGGACACTGAGAAGACCAAGGCACACAAGGGCTAGAGGTTAAAGGCCGTAAAGTGAAGCTCAACGCCATTCTCCATTTTCAATTCTCAACTTTTAATTAAAAAGGGACTCTAAGGACACGAAGTGGCAAAGCGCGTAAGGTGAAGTTCAACACAATGCTCCATTCTCCATTCTCCATTCTCAACTCTCAACTCTCAATTAGTAGTTTGGCTCATGCGGCATTCACGTCATTAACCATTATTTCCCCCCCTTCGTGAGCAAGCCAAATTCGTAGCGCAAACGCACAATGCGCATGGTACGGGCTACAGGGTCGCGGAGGACAAACGAATTAAGTAAGCCGTTGGCGCGGTCGGCAACGTAACTGATTTCGCGCAGTAACTCATTATCCCGGTACTGCTTCTCACTGTACAATTCACCTTCTTGGTATTCGTAAAGATTTTTCATCACTGTTTCTACTCCTGAATTGGCTTTATAAATCGCTTCTACTAAACGTTTGCCATCATACCGGTAAGTGTAGTTTTGAAACAACCAAGAGGCAGCTGTGTAATATTCGTTGGCTGATTTTTGACGACCAATACTATCGAGATTGATCACGCGTTCTTTATAGGGACGCTTTTCGTTATTCAACACAATGCATTTGTACTGTTTGGCACTATAGTTCTGGTACTGGAAACTGTCTTCACTCAACAACACTTGATTACCGAGAATGAAAAAACTTTTAACTGGACTCACGTTGGTTTCGCGGTATCGCAGTTCACGCGTCATTTGCCCATCGCTGTTGTAACGGTAATAACGGCTTTCGTAGTAATTGCTTCCGTCGTGATAACGGCGCAATATCACACGATTCTGTCCATCATAGAAAAAAGAAGTGCTTACTGTGTCGTACACATATTCGGTTGTTGTACTTGTTCCATGGCGACCGGTTATTTCTTTTTGGATGGTGCGAGCAATCACGGTATAATAGTAACGCGACACTAGCCCCTCTTGATTAAATTCATACGTCTCCGTGAGGTTTTTATCCTCAGCGATTTCAAAATCTTTTTTATCAATGATTTCGAATGTAATGCGACGAATATCACGAAGCCGTATAATTTCAGGGTTGAAACTGTGTTGCGGTTCAAAAGCAGTGAGTGCAGTGGGCAATAGCACCTGCGCCCCAGCAATGCTTGTTAGTAGTAGCAGATAGAGGACGAGCGTTTTAGTCAAGGAGTGAAAAGGCTTGTTCAATGGTTTCGCATGGCAACTCGCAGTGTCCGTTTTCACAGATATATATTTTGGTAACGTCATTAGCCGTTTTATGTTGCAAAAAAGGTAGGTCGGAGTTGTTCGCACTTAAAGCAAACATCGCATTTGGCAAGCCGTGACGGTAGAGGGTAAGGAAGTTTTCTTCAACAGTTTTACCAACAATGGCAATTTCTTTGAATGGCCAACGCAAGTGCAAGGCTAAAATGGCCCAATTGCTATACCCTGCACCGTAATTTTTCATTTCTTCTCCGACTCGCGCGAGCATGTTGCGCGCACGTTCTGCCCAGTCGGTTCGGTGGAAATAGGTACTTAAATAAAATAAGTTCAAAGCCATTTGTGAATTGGAAGCGGGTATAACATTGTCACTCATCTCAGAGGTGCGTTCTACCAAATCGTGTGAATTGGCGGACGTATAATAAAAGCCCACACCGTCGTCGTGCGAAAATTCATTCACCACCAAGTTGCACAACCGATTGGCTTCGTGTAGCCATTTTTCTTCTGCTGTGACTTGGTGTACATCCATCAGGGCCGTGATTAAGAAGGCGTAATCGTCGAGAAAACCGGGAATGCGGGCTGTTTCATTTTTAAAGGTACGGAAGAGTCCTTCACCGTTTTTCATTTTTGAGAGCAAGAAGGTTAGGGTCTCCACCGCTATGGTCTTATAAGCGGCTGTACCAAAGGTCATCCACGCTCTGGCAAAAGCACTCACTGCCATAGCATTCCAGGCCATCAATGTTTTATCGTCAATACCGGGAGGCACACGGTTGGTAGCTGCTTGCCGTAGTAGCTGTTTGCATTTATTTATTTTTTCTTCGAGCTGAGTTACGGTGAGTTGAAATTGTAAACACACATCGGCTGTGCGGTGGGTGTGCATCAATACATTATTTCCATGTTCCCAGTAGCCTTCCTTCCCAATGCCAAAAAATGAACTGAATAATTGAGCGTCGCTTGCTAACAATGCCTCTATTTCTTCGGTCGTCCATACATAATATTTTCCTTCTTCTCCTTCGCTGTCGGCATCGGTTGCGGAAAAAAAGCAGGCCTCTTGCGGATGCTTCCAATTGTTCAACATAAAGGCGAGGGTCTCCTCCACAATTTTTTTGTAAAGGGGATCGCCCGTATGCAACCAGGCTTCACTGTACAAGCTCACCAATTGGGCATTGTCGTAGAGCATTTTTTCAAAGTGTGGCACCTTCCATTCTTTGTCCGTGCTATAACGCGCAAAACCACCGTGCAGTTGATCATACAAGCCACCTAATGCCATGTGACGCAAGGTAACATTCACGTGATCGAGTAAGGTGTGGTCTTGTTCTAACAAGGCGTAGCGCAGTAAAAATAGGTAGTTATTGGGTAAGGGAAATTTAGGGGCTTTATCAGGCCCTCCTTTTTCATCATCGAGCCGCTGTTTCCAACGCTCTACTGATTGACGCACGATTTCTGCCGTTATGTCCTCAGCATGCTCGTCTGAAATACTAATCAGTTCAGCACGGCGAATACCAGCGGTTAATTCCATCGCATATTCTGTTACGCGCTCCGATTGCTCCTGCCACAATTTTGACAATTGAGTGAGCAGCCGAATCCATTGTTCTTTCGGGAAGTACGTGCCTCCGTAAAAAGGTTTGCCATCGGGCAAAACAAAGCAGTTCAGGGGCCAACCACCATGCCCGGTCATCAATTGCACCGCCTGCATGTACAAGTGGTCGGCATCGGGGCGTTCTTCGCGATCAACCTTTACACAAACAAAATGCTCATTCATAACGGCAGCCACGGTAGGGTCTTCAAAACTCTCGTGTTCCATGACATGACACCAATGGCAAGCGCTATAACCAATGCTGATCAAAAGTGGTTTATTGAGCGATTGAGCTAATTCAAAGGCCGCAGGGGTAAAGGGATGCCAGTCAACAGGGTTGTAGGCGTGTTGTAATAAATACGGACTTGTTTCGTGTATTAACCGGTTGGACTTGGCAGTTGCTGTGCTCATTTTACAAAGATAGGTCGTTTGTTCACTGAAAGTGATGAATTCACTTTTGTTCTGAATTGTTTGAAAAAGTGCATGACCAGTTGTGAGTTGAAATGGAACGCTTTTTCAACCCACTTTTCCTTTGTGCTTCGAGTAGGGAGCCCATTTCCTGCTGGCATTCACCCGTAGGTTCCTTCTGTTATTCAACGCGCGTAGAATGGTCTTTAAAAAGGAATCGTGGTGCAGCGTGGATTTGAAAAACCAAGTGCATAAAGGAGTAAGAGAAGCGCGTAGTTGGATGAAAAGGATTCACGTTAAAGCACGCCCCCGATTGCAGCGGCAGCCCAACGCAGCTGGTGGTTAGCAGGCGATGAGCGGCGCAGGCCCCGCTTTTTTTTGCGGGGACCGCGCACGGCATCAGCCTGCTTGCCACCGGGTGTGTTGGCTATAGCGGAAAGCGGGTTAAGGCGCCCAAAACATCCATCAACACCATCACGACCGCTACTTTCAGCGATGTCAATGCCATGGTGGTCCATCGTTACTTTTGAGACAATAGAATAATGAAGTAAGTCGCCAATTAAGCAGGATGGACCATTAAATGACAAATGGTAAAAACCTCGTATGTCGGGTAAAGAGGAGTGACAGGAGGGAACATAAACGCACGAATAATGCGTAATTTTGTACTTTATGGTGATTCTATGAAACGCATATATTGGATAATTATCTTGGGTGTAGTTGTGCTTACGGCACTAGTTTTGGCTGGAATTTTTAGTGGTTCTAAACCGCTAGAGGTATACGCTGAGGCGGCTTCTACGCGAAATATTATTGAAGTGGTCTCCGCCACGGGTAAAGTTCAACCGGAAACGGAATTGAAAATTACCAGCGATGTCAGCGGCGAAATTACTGAAATGCTGGTGAAGGAGGGACAAGAGGTGAAGAAAGGGGATTTACTCTGCCGCATTCGTCCCGATACCTACGTCAGCGCCAAGGAACGCATGAATGCTACCGTGAACACCACCCGTGAAAATCTCAAAAGTCAACAGGCACAATTGTTGCAGGCGAAGGCATCTTTCGCCAATGCCGAAGCCATCTTTAACCGGAACAAAAAACTATTTGATCAAAAAACCATTTCGCAGCAAGAATTCGAGGCCGCACAAGCACAGTTCGAGGGAGCAAGGGCCAATGTAAGCGCCTTGCAAGCGGCAGTAAAGGCTGGTGAATACAATATTGAGAGTACAGAGGCCTCCTTGCGTGAGGCAGAAACAACACTCGAAAAAACGTACATCTATTCTCCTGTTGATGCTACTGTTTCTAAACTCTCTGTCGAAAAAGGTGAGCGTGTTGTAGGGGTTACGGGTTTATCGGGTACTGAAATCATGCGCTTGGCCAACCTCAATGAGATGGAAGTTAGCGTGGAAGTGAATGAGAACGATATCATTAAAGTGCATCAAGGCGACAGCGCCTTGATTGAAGTGGATGCTTATATGGATAAAAAATTTAAGGGCATTGTAACTGAAATTGCTAATTCATCTAACGCCGTAGGCACTACCATTGATCAGGTGACGAATTTTACCGTGAAGGTGCGTATTCTGCGCGAATCCTACCAAGATCTTGTGAACGAACGTAATTTGATTCCTTTTCGTCCAGGCATGAGCGCCAGTGTTGACATTCAAACACGGCGTGTTAACAAAGTAACTGCGGTGCCCATTCAAGCGGTCACGGTGCGCAATAAAGATTCGGTGAAGACCAAGGCGGATAACGACGAATTTGAAACCAAGGTGGTAGACGAAAAGGCAGAAAAGGTAAAAGAACCAGAAGAAAAAGCAAAAGAATTGGTGTT
>CANGWA010000184.1 GCA_947457335.1 Sphingobacteriaceae bacterium | reverse complement strand
TCCACTCAATGGCATCGCGCTCCATAAACTCCATGGCACTGGGTACAATACCGGCTCTAAAAACGTCAGCCACAGCCCTGCACGCGTCTTCGGCGGAAGGGAAGGGTATCAACATTAACAGATCATTATGCGGTGCTGGTAGGAGTTTAAATACAATTTTGGTAACAATGCCCAGCGTGCCTTCGCTGCCCACCATGAGGTGGGTGAGGTTGTAACCGGTAGAATATTTGAGGGTGTTGGCGCCAGTCCATATAATTTCGCCATTCGCCAGCACGACTTCCAGATTGAGTACATAATCGCGGGTGGTGCCATACTTCACCGCACGTGGTCCACCACTGCTGTGTGCAATATTGCCACCGAGGCTGCATGAACCCCAACTCGCTGGGTCAGGAGGGTAGAAGAGCCCGAGTTTACGTACTTCTTCTTGGAAGACGTAATTAATAACACCCGGTTCTACCATAGCCTGCATGTTGCGCGTATCGATTTGAAGGATGCTGTTGAGTCGCTCTGTGCTTAAAACCACGCCTCCCTGAATGGGAAGCGCACCACCACTAAGACCAGTACCGGCACCCCTGGTAGTAAGCGGTAATTGCTTGTCATGGCATAAACGCGCCACGGCGCTGATTTGGAGAGTGTTTTGCGGACGGACTACGACTTCTGGCAGATACATGAGGTCTTCTGTTTCATCCTGCCCATAGTGTTGCAATCTTTCGGTGTCGGTGGTCACAAAGTCCTTTCCGCAAATCCGTTCCAATTCGGCAATAATTATTGACGTTACCTTGTTATAATTCCCTTGATCCATGTTTAAAGTGAGGTAGTTAAAGTTAGTAAGTTTGGTATTTTAAGCGGGAACAGCATTCCCTAAATTTTAATCGTGTTTATTAACACACATACACACGCGCGGCTGCACGATGCCAAAATTGAATTAGTGAATTTAATGCCAGGGGCATTGGAAAAACCTGATTATTACTCCTACGGCATTCACCCGTGGTACGTTGACGCTAATCATTGGGAACACCAGCTCAATGAACTAAGCTTAGCTGTTAACGAGAAGCGTTGTTTGGCTTTGGGAGAGTGTGGCCTGGATAAAGTCTGTAAAATAGATTTTCAATTGCAATTAAAAGTGTTTGAAAAACAAGTAGTCCTCGCCAATGAAATGAAGAAGCCCCTTATCATTCATTGCGTGAAAGCCTTTAACGAGTTGATGAACGTATTGAATCAATTGGACAATGAGATGCCGGTAGTAATTCATGGGTTTAATAACAACGAGAACATTGCACGCGTTTTATTGGATTACGGCTGTTATTTCTCGTTTGGTAAAGCACTATTGGGGTATGAATCTAATGCTGCTAAGGCACTGAAGTCGGTAGGACGTAAACGGTTTTTTCTTGAGACCGATGATGCCGATGTGTCTATTAAATATATTTACCATAAAGCAGCCGGTTTGTTGGGAATTGATGAAACTATTCTCAAACAACAAGTTGCTATGAATTTTGAAACAGTTTTTAAAATAACAGTAACCTAATGGATACTTCGTGGATGGAACGCACCCAACTGTTGGTGGGTGAACAAGGTGTAGAAAAATTAGTCAATGCACATGTATTGGTTGTTGGCCTTGGTGGTGTGGGCAGTTACGCGGCCGAAGCCCTTGGGCGCGCGGGCATTGGAAAACTAACCATTATTGATGGTGATACGGTTGATCCTACCAACCGCAACCGGCAGTTGCAGGCATTAAGCAGCACACACGGACAGAACAAGGCGCACCTGATGGCCGAACGGTTAAAACTCATTAATCCAGAGGTGCAATTGGATGTGATTGATAAATTCAAGGACCCAGGGGAAATGATGACCTTCATGCAACAGAAATTCACGTATGTGGTAGATGCCATAGATAGTATTTCTCCCAAATTGTACCTTATTCAAACGGCCTATTATAACAATCAGCGCTTGATTTCAAGCATGGGAGCTGGTGGTAAAATGGATCCTACCAAGATAAGAGTGGTTGATATTTCACAGACACGCATTTGTCCTATGGCACAATACGTGCGCAAGCGCTTGCGCTACATGAATATTTTTAAAGGCTTCAAGGCCGTATATTCATTTGAATTACCAGCACGTCATTCGATTATGGTGACCGATGGCAGTCGCTACAAAAAAAGCGCTTACGGCACCATTTCTTACTTGCCTGCTACCTTCGGACTTACGTGTGCTTCGGTTGTGATTCGTGATATTGTAGGTTGGAAAGACAGGAAGGGGTAGCACTTGAATGTTGGCGCATGCAGTGGTGACGTTCATTTAAACGTGAATGGTTAATGGTTAATTGTAAATGGTTAATGGCATTAACACTGAAATCAATTTTAAATGGTGAATTGAAAATGGTCAATGGAGTGAACGCTGCATGCGCAAAACTTCAAATTGAAAGTTGAGGCGTTTACACCACCCCCCACCCCGAATTAGAGCGAGAGCGGATAGCGTTGACGCTACCCTCTGCCCCCTAACCTCCACCCTAATTTGAGAGTTGAGAGTGCGTTGAACTTCACTTCGCGCCCTTACCCAGAAGCGAAAGCTGGGAGCATTAACAGGCATTAATTTCTTTCTGTTTCATGGGTTGCGATCTTATACCTCTCTGCGTCCTTTTAATTTCATTTCGCTTCTCTTACTTCATTGCAAATAAACGGTAATAATAATTTAGCTATACCTAATGAAAAGGATTAGGGATACCTAAAAGTGGTTGTAAGGCTTCAAATGAAGGATTAAATTTTTTCTACCCAGTCGCCGTGTTCGCGAATGAGGTTAATGAGTTCATCCACCGCAGTTTCGGAGGTGACATTTTTTTTCACCACTTCCTTGCCTTTGTATAGACTGATTTTACCGGGACCTGTGCCAACATAACCATAGTCCGCATCGGCCATTTCACCAGGTCCGTTAACAATACACCCCATGATGCCAATCTTAATACCCTTGAGGTGATCGGTGCGTTCGCGTATTTTCTGTGTCGTTTCCTGCAAATCAAATAGCGTACGGCCACAACTTGGACAGGATATGTATTCAGTTTTGCTGATACGTGTGCGTGACGCTTGTAAAATACCAAAGGCAGTTGAATTACAAATTTGACGGCTAACGCAATCTTTTTGGCGAATCCACGTGCCATCGCCAAAGCCATCAATCAGCAAGGCACCAATATCGGTACTGCTGTACAATTGAAACTTCGACGTATCGAGTCCCTGGTAATTCGCTTTTATTATAAACGGCACTTCACAATGTGCATGTGACAGCGTGATAGCCATGTGGCGCAACTCTGGCATGGGGTGGGGTTGCATGCTGTCGAGAATTAAACAAATGGTCGTGTCTTTTTTTACTTTCTCAACAAATGCAGGGGTCAGCACATGGATGTCTACTGCAATGAAATTAAGTGTTGGCGAGGTGTGTGCTGCTTTGAAATATTCTTCGCCGCAAAACAGGGGATACGCGCGAACTTGTCCCCGATGTTGTTCCCATGTTTGTGAATTATAAATAATACCGAGTGTGCCTGGTATCTCAAAATCCACGTCATTGTCGCCAGCAAAAATATAATCGGCGGCCATATCGGTTAAGTTCCACTTGTCTAAGGGCACGCTGTAATTGCACCCCACAGCAAATAAAGAGGCAGGGGTGATGTTTTCTTTGTCACTGTAGTCCGCAATAACGCGGGGAACGTGATGGCCCCCGATATTGATGACCTCTCTTGTTGCTCTGCGCTGATGGTCGTATGGGGAATAAGGTAGGGGCGAAGGGATGTCAGGTAGGGGCGATTGTGTTTTGTAGGCACTGTAACGCTCGGCTAGTTGACGCGCAACAGGCATTTCAAATTCCGGTTCTTCCGTTAACGATACACGAATGGTATCGCCTAAACCATCTTCTAGTAACGTGCCAATACCAACAGCGGATTTAATACGCCCATCTTCACCATCACCGGCTTCGGTAACGCCCAAATGGAGGGGATAATTACGTCCAGTAGCCATCATGCGTGCTACCAGCAATCGGTAGGCCTGCACCATCACTTGCGTATTGCTGGCTTTCATGCTAATCACGATGTTATGGAAATTTTCATCTTCACAGATGCGTAAAAATTCCATAGCACTTTCTACCATGCCGTGTGGTGTGTCGCCATAACGACTGAGTATGCGGTCGCTGAGCGATCCATGGTTGGTGCCTATGCGCATGGCAGTACCGTATTCCTTACAAATTTTTACCAGAGGGGTAAAACGTTGACGAATGCGATCGAGCTCGGCGATGTAAGCCGAATCTGTATATTCAATGGTTTCAAATTTCTTTTTGTCGGCGTAGTTCCCAGGATTAACACGCACTTTTTCGATTACTCGGGCGGCAAATTCAGCAGCGTTTGGAGTAAAATGAATGTCGGCGCAAATAGGGGTATTGTATCCTTTTTGCTTGAGCTCCTTTTTAATGACTTCGAGGTTCTTTGCTTCATTCAAACTTGGTGCAGTAATGCGCACCAATTCACAACCTGCCTCAATCATACGAATCGACTGCGCAACCGTTGCTGCAGTGTCCATCGTATCAGTGGTGGTCATGGATTGCACCCGTATAGGGTTGGCACCACCTAATTTTAAATCGCCAATTGTGACTTCTCTGGTCACAAAGCGCGACCAGGTTGTTAAGCTGTTACAGTATTTTTCTGAAAAAGGTTGTTCCATGAATGCGCAAAGTTAAGCAAAGCAATTGTCAATGAACCATGATTTCGTCGATGAAGACAAACGACTCTCCGCCAGCACCAATGTGCCACTCGGGTAAGGTGCCAAATTGATGGGCAATCACCTTAATGTACCGCGCTTGGGTGCCAGCTGGCAGTAATATATCGTAACCGTTCACCGTTGTCTCATTGTCTTGAGCAGACTTTGTGTTTACTACCGACCCAGCCGGTTTGAAGTTCACACCGTCGTCCGAAATGAGCACTTCTATCTTGGAGGGATACACAATCCAAGACCGCGTGTCTTGCAAGCAGTTCACCACTACGCCTTCCACCTTGCGCGATTCTTTACAATCGATGATGGCTACAAAGGGTTGTTGTTGTATCCCAATCCAGTCACCTTTGCGCCAATCGCTACTACCCATAATACCATCGGTGAGTGAATTGCCGCCTTCGGCTGCGTATTGACGGTTTGGAGCGTTAACCAAGGTGGCCGTGTAATCAGTAAAGCGTTTAAAGAAGCGGGTTTCATTGCGGCAACTGGGGGTACCATCTGGGCCCATGCATGCAGCAGTAAAAGGTAAGCTGGTGCGCACGAGTACTGCTCCTTTGTAGGGACGCAATTGCGCACCAGCATTCGAGTAAAGGAGTTCTGGAGCATTGGGGTCAATACTTTTTATGATCACCCGCATGCTGTCTTTGTAAGACCGCGATGGTGCAATAATTAGCGGAGCTGGCACCACGCCATATCCGAGCAATTGTGGAGCTGGTCCAGCATCTATGGTGCCAAACAATTGTTCATGGGTGACAAATGGTTTTTTGTAGATAGGATTGGTCTTTGTCAGCGTAATTGCCTTTCCATTGTCGGTGTGGATAACGATTTTATCGAACAAAGGGGCGGTAACTGCGTATTCGTTGGAGCCTGGGCAAACAGGATAGAAGCCAAGGCTAGCGAAAACAT
>CANGWA010000183.1 GCA_947457335.1 Sphingobacteriaceae bacterium | reverse complement strand
CTTGTCCTGTGCCGACTTCAAATTGTTAGTTTTTCCGGCGATTTTTGAACCTTTTTCCTCCAGCCACTTGCTGAATTTTTGTTCTACTTGCGCCTCTGTCAATGCCCCTTTCTTCACACCTTCAAGAAGGTGTTTTTTGAGCATAACGCCCTTGTAGGAAAGAATCGCACGACAAGTGTCGGTTGGCTGAGCGCCATCCATCAACCATTTGAGCGTTGACTCAAAATTGATGTCAATTGTTGCTGGATTAGTTGTCGGATTGTAAACACCAAGCTTCTCAATGAATTTTCCATCGCGTGGTGCACGACCATCCGCAACTACTACATGAAAGAAAGCAGCGTCTTTCTTGCCATGTCTTTGTAGTCTGATCTTAACTGCCATATTACATTGGTTTTAGAGGGCGCAAATATAGGTATTATTTTGATTTCCAACAACAAAATCGGCATCATGGCTTCACAGGCTTTATTGTGCTAAATTTGCACTTCCAATCGTTCCACCATGCAACTCAAAGAAAGGGGAATTATCCTAATACCTGTCGATTTTTCGAAACAGTCCCTTACCGCCATCCGCCAATCCTACAATCTAGCTAGGTACACCCATTCCAAACTTATGCTACTACATGCCTATAGTCGGCCAGGCGAGGAGGCAGAAGAGGCTCTTTTGAAACTGGCTAAGCAGACCGAAGCAGAAAGTGGTGTGCCAACAGAATGCGTTAACCGACAGGGAGATATCTATGAATTAACCGACACAATTGCTGAACTATTGAAAGCCACACTGATTATAGCAGGACTTGAGAGCCACATGCGCTTTAGAGACATAATTGGACAAAGTGCATCAAAATTGGTTCGCGTTGCCCCTTGTCCAGTTATTACCATCCGTGGTGAAGACAACCACGATGGTATTGAAAACATCCTGCTTCCACTCGATTTATCTCCCGAAAGCCGAGAAAAGGTGGATGTCGCCATACAATTCGCAAAATACTTTCACTCAAGCATCCGCATTTTAGGACTCTTTGACCCAAGTGATGCCGATTACGAAAACCAGATTTTAAGTTACTGCCATCAGGTTAAACAGTTTATCAAAAGCAAGCACATACCCTGCTCTAATAAATCGGTACCTACTAAAGATGTGGCCGCAACTGTTGTAGACTATGCCCACAAAATAGAAGCAGATCTCATCATGATTATGAACAAACCTGGCCTTAACGTTTCTGAGTATTTCACTGGAACAGATGCACAGAAAATTGTGGACCAAAGTCCGATTCCTGTCATGACTATTCAACCCATGCAGAGAGAAAGTTTACTGCACTTCAATACGGGCTACTAACCTTGTATTTTCTGGTAACGCGTGGTGCCTGTTGGATCCAAGATGGCCAAAAGTTCCATCACCTTGGTCTTCTCTTCTGGTGAAGCGGATTTAAAAATGTTAATGATCTCATCTCGTTTGGCGTTAAAAAACACCATCATGACATAGGATCCGACACGGGATTGAGCTACTGGCTTTAATAGCTCCAGTGCTTTATACACCTCTGATCTGCCATCCTCCGGCTTCTGATACATGACATCTAATCCATTCATGCAATAGGCATACATACAATCCCTAATGCCTTTATATGCAGGCTGCAAGGTGTTTTCAATCACCCAATAACGATTCTTCTGACCACTGGCGTTACTTGACCATGCGTTTTCCCTGGTAATTTGGGCTTGGTTTACAATTTCTTGTGCCTTCTTCCAATAAACAGTGCCACCCAATGGCGAAAATGAATCGTAATCCGTAGCCAATACAACGAAGGCATAATAGGCTAACACCGAAGTAATGTTGTTTTGAAAGGTGTTAATATTGAATTCCAATTGGGTAAATTGCTGATACTTGAATGAAAACTCATCATCCTCAATATTCAAAATTTGACTGTAGTATCCGCTTTTATAAACGGGACGGCGGGCTGTAACTTGTATGGATCCTTGGTAATCATCGGTTCCAGAAGCCGATTTTATGATTATCAAAATGGAACATTCAATGCGCTCTTGGGGACCAAAATTATCATTTGTCCATTTTGTATTGTTCATGAACTCAAAAATGGACTTCTGCATTTGATCAAAAATCTGCTTATTGGCAGTTCCCTGAATTTGCTCTGTATTAATGTTCACCTGGCAACTTAGTTCTTGAGCCTCAAGCCCAAATGCCATAAAACAAACTAGTAAGAATAGCGGGAAACGTTTCATTTCTTTCGTGCGCGTATTTCCAAAATGTATTGAAGTAAATCTTTCGCTACTTCATTCTTGTCCTTCAACTCAAATTTAGTGATTTTATTGCCGGGCGCAACAAAGTAAACCTGATTGGTGTCAAATCCAAATCCAGTCCCCTTCTCTCCTGCTTCATTGGCAATTATTAAATCAGCATTCTTGCTAGTCAACTTGTGCTGCGCATTCTCCAACAATTGCTCCGTCTCCAGAGCAAATCCAACCAAGTACTGGGTAGTTTTAAGTTGACCCAATGTCTTTAAAATATCTGCATTAGGCGTCAATTGTATGGCTATATCCTGAGCCTTCTTTTTAATCTTGTGTGCTTCAATTGTGACAGGTCGATAATCAGCAACGGCAGCACTACAAACAACTATATTGGCAGCAGGATATGCTGAAAGCATTTTCAGATTCATTTCTTCTGCCGTTTCAACTGGAATGATGTTCACCTCCGAAACAGGACGTAAATGGGTGGGGCCAAGCACCAAGGTAACTTCAGCCCCCGCTGCACTAAACGCATTGGCAATGGCTATTCCCATCTTACCCGTACTTCTATTCCCTATGAAACGAACCGGATCAATAGCTTCAAAAGTGGGACCAGCATTCACCAAAACACGTGTACCAAAAAAGGGCTGATTGTCCGCAAAATACTGCTCCACGCTAGCAAAAATTGCCTCTGGTTCTGCCATCCGGCCTTCCCCATTCAAACCACTGGCCAACTCCCCCACTCCTGCCGGCAGTACAACTACCCCCCAATCCTTTATTTTTTCGAGATTGGCTTTAACGGTTGGGTGCTGGTACATCTCTAAATCCATTGCTGGCGCAACCAAGGTCTTACAACGTGCACTCAACCAAGTCGCCAATAATAGGTTATCACACATGCCGCCACTCATTTTCGCTAACGTATTGGCTGTTAACGGAGCTACCACCATTACATCGGCCCACTCACCCAATTCCACATGATTGTTCCATTGGCGTTCTTGACTGAAAAATGTCGACAAAACCGGATTTTTACTTAGTACCGATAAGGTTTGTGGTGTCACAAACTGTGCTGCATCAGGAGTCATAACCACCCTTACTTCAGCACCCGCTTTTACAAATAACCTAACCAAATGAGGGACTTTGTAAGCGGCTATTCCTGCCGTTACTCCCAATAAGATGCGCTTATGTCTAAGACGACTCATAAAGAAAAAAGGCAGTAAACATTGTGTTTACTGCCATTTCTATCAATGCACTGGAAATTATTTTGCCTCCTTAGAGGGATTTCTGTAATATACTTTGTCATCAAGAAACTCTTGAATAGCAATCAACGCTGGCTTTGGCAAGCGCTCGTATTGCTTAGAAATTTCAATTTGCTCGCGGTTCTCAAACACCTCTTCCAGATTATCGGTATGGGTATTGAACTCCTGAAGCTTACCAGCTAACTCTTCCTTCAACTCAGTACCAACTTGATTCGCACGCTTGCTCATAATTGCAACGGCTTCGTATATGTTACCGGTAGGACCATCAAACCGACGAATGTCGCGGGTATTGATACTTTGGTCGGCGTTTGTCTTTCTGAAATCCATGAGTTATAACTTTTCCTTTAATCGTATGCAGTGGTTGTAAATGTTTTCTGCGCGACTAAGATACGAACTTTTAGGGTATAAGGACGCAAATTTTACATAATTTTCAATTGCTGCCTCGATTCTGGCCTTTTTCTTGGACGGATAACTGTTTAGCGCCAAGGAATAATATGAATCAATGATGACCCAATACATTTCCTCATTATAAAGGCTTAATGGGTACTCTTTTATGAAATTGCCCGCTGCTACTGCCGCTGCCTTAAAATCGTATATCTTATGGTATTGTTTGATGATTTCGTATTCTTTTCGCTCAATTTTTGCCCTTAAAATATCAATCATCGCATTACATGTATCCACCTTACTGCTTTGGGGATACAGATCAATGAAGGATTGAAATTCCTTTATCGCATTACGGGAATAGGTTTGGTCCAATGAATAATTGGGTGAATTCAAATAATAGCAAAAGGCATTCATGTAGTAACATTCTTCTGTGTGCTCGCTGTTGGGAAACTGCCTGGCAAAGTTTTTAAAGTGGTATTGACTCAAAATGGCATCCCCAATCTTAAATTCAGACCAAGCATACCGATAATAAATCCTTTCTGATTTATCGGTTCCTCTAAAAATGGGAATCAATTCCTCATACAATTCAGCTGCCCGGGCGTATACCTTTGTATCGTAGTATTCATCTGCCCTTTGAAGCTTGTAATCGTAATCGGTACTCTTCATCAGTTTGTTGTAATCGTCGCACGCAACGAATACAAAAGCAACCACCAATAAATATAAAAAGTGCTTTTTCAGAGAGGCAAAATTACTTCTTTTCGCTTAATCATGCCGGATTCAATAAAAAATACCCTAATGTGCATGTAAAACCTTTAACGTATTTATTCCACCGTTAGTGTGCACACGCACTAAATAAATGCCTTCCGGTAGTTCTGTTAAATTAATGGTCACTGCATTATCATCCGCAAGGTACTTCGCTAACAACGCTCCGGTTGCTCCATGAACTTCAATTCGATTTCCTCTAACCAATCCCGTAAGCGTGATTAACCCTCTGGTAGGATTGGGAAACGCCGTTATTGCTAACGCAGTGTTGTCAGACAATCCTGTACAATCCACTACCTTCAAAACCACTGAACTGGTATTGATACAAGTTGTTATCGGGTCGGTGTAGGTGTATATCGCTGTTGTGGTTCCTGCATTAATAGGATTGTAAACCCCTGCACTGTTAACACCTATACCACTGTATTTCCCTCCCGTTGGTGAACCAATCAACGCAACTGTTTCTCCTCCAGAGGTTCTGGTACAAAAAAGCGTTCCTGAACTCGTTACTGCGACTTGTGGTAGCGGTTTTATGAGTACGCTGATGGTCTTGGTGCTTGGGGGACAATTACCACTTGTACCCGTCACACCTATTGTCTCCGTTCCAGGTGCACCACCTGTTAATCCTAAATTGGTATTGGTCGATCCATTGGTCCAACTGTAACTATCTGCTCCATTCGCTGTAAGCGTGTAACTCAAACCAGTACAAACACTGGTCGGCCCACTCACAGCTACCGTCGGCTGGGCGGTTACGTTAACTGTGAACAATTTGGCACCAATACAACCACTTGGGTCGGCCCCCTGCACGGTATAAATCGTCGTGACACTTGGTGAAACAACAATACTAGAGGATGTTGTTGCAGGAGTCGTCCACGTATAGGTAGGATTACCTGATGCAGTTAATGTAGTTGTAAAACCAGTACAAATCACAGAATTACCCGATACGGTTATTGAAGGAGCAAATGAGGAAGAAACATTGATTTGCGCAGTAGCGTCACTAACAACTGACTGGTAAATTCCTGTTGTTGCACTTGGTTTGT
>CANGWA010000182.1 GCA_947457335.1 Sphingobacteriaceae bacterium | reverse complement strand
GTGGGTTATCGGCTTATTAAGGACAAAAACCGGCGCAATCCTTTTCTTTTTCTGTTTTTTATGCCCATCGACCTGGTCACCGTCGGATTGCCAGCAATCTTTGGCCTTCCCATTGGTCATCGTATCGGGGTGGTTAAATTGGCAGTAGATGTAAAGGATCCTTCGGGTAATGTAATTAAAACATATATCGCTAAGGGGCGCAATACTACCATGATTGCAGGCTATTGGGGGTATAAGAGTGAGGATGCAAAAGACCGTGCGCGCGATAAGGCCTTCTATAGAGCACTTCTGGATATTAAAAAGCAGATGGATGCCGATGCTTCCTTCCTCAATTCACGATTACCGAATGCTACGCTAACACCCGATGAAATTCAAGCCAACCGTTTTATTGTTGAAGGACATAAGGCCTTTGATGCGAAAAATTACCCCGACGCCATTGCCGCGTATTCTAAAGCATTACCCTTGCTTAAAAACACCAAACCTTCGCATGCGTTGTTCTACTATCGTCTTGGTTACAGTTATGCCGATCAAGATGGTGAGGCGGATAATGCCATCAAGTACCTCACAAAGGCACTCGAAATCAATCCAACAATCGATTACATGGCTCCGGTAAGCCTATACATTGCCCATAAAAACAAAAATGATTTTCGAAATGCAATAAAATGGCTGGACTATACCATCGATAAATTCGGATTAAACGATAAACAGAAAAATCTTCTCCGTCAATGGAAGAAGGAATGTGAAAATGCCATCCCACAAATTGAAGCAGGTGCGAAATTGAAGGACAATCCAGTAAATGTAATTGTGAAAAACATGGGTAGTGTTATCAATGGTAAAGAAGGGGATTACTTTCCCTCTATTACAGCTGATGAATCCATGCTGCTTTTCACTTCTCGAAGGGCTGGATCGACAGGTGAACTCAAAGAAGGGAAGTACGACGAGGATTTGTGGTACAGCGCGAAGGATTCAACTGGTAAATGGCAGTCACCGAAAAATTTCGGAACACCCGTAAATACGCCTCAAAACAACGGCATAGCTTCGTTTACAGGGGATGGCCAGTTTGTGGTCTGCGGCCGTTGCAATGAAGTTGACGGATTTGGTGGGTGTGATATTTATGGGGCAACACTTGTGGGTAATACCTGGAAAACACCAGTCAACATGGGTAAGGTGGTGAACTCAAAGGAATGGGATGCGCAAGTTTCTATCAGCGCCGATGGTAACACACTCGTTTTTTGCTCAACCCGCACAGGTGGCTATGGTGAGGAAGATATCTGGATGACAAAGAAAAATAGCAATGGACAATGGAGTGAACCAAGAAATCTAGGAAGTGTCATCAATACTTCTGGCTCTGAATTTTCACCCTATTTACACCCTGATGGTAAAACCTTGTACTTCGCTTCTAACAACCGCTCACCTCGCATTGGTGGGACCGACATCTACAAGACAACCATTAATGAGGATGGTACCTTCACAACTCCTGAAAACCTAGGTTACCCCATCAACACTGAATTTAACGATAATTATTTTGTCTTGTCCCCTTCAGGATTGAAAGGCTATTTCGCCTCCAACCGTCCAGGCGGCATTGGTGCAGATGATATTTATGAAATCACCTATCCTGAAGAAAAGAAAACAAAACTTACCACCTTTGTTGGTTACGTTTTTGATGAAGAAACAAAACAAGCTCTTGAAGCGGGCATCACCATTGATGATTTGGATAGCGCGAAAGTGGTGGGTACTTACGTTTCTAACTCCGCTACTGGAAAATTTGTGGTCATTCTTACTCCCGGACATAATTATGGTTTAACCGTAAGCAAGGGGGGGTACCTGTTCTATTCTGAAAACTTCAATATCGATACCAACCACGCCTTCCAAGAAGTGAGGAAGGAGGTCTTGCTTCAGCGGCTTAAAGAAGGAAAAAAAATAGTGTTGAACAATATTTTCTTTGAGACGGGCAAGGCAGCATTGACGGATGCATCCAATGTAGAAATTCAAAAGCTTTACGATTTACTCCTGCAGAACCCAACTTTGAAGGTGGAGATCTCAGGACATACCGATAACGTTGGTAATGACGAAACCAATCTCAAATTATCTCAAGATCGTGCCAATGTGGTGGTTCAGGTACTTATCAGTAAGGGGATTCCAGCTGCAAGACTCATAGCAAAAGGGTATGGTGAGACACAACCCTACGCACCGAATGATACAGATGAACAACGTGCTTTGAATAGAAGAACGGAGTTTAAAATCATAAGCGCACAATAATACATTGCCACCCACAAGAAAGCCGGTTGAATATGTTCGCCGGTTTTTTTTATACCATCAAGGATAAGGTTAGAAACTGAATTAATAGCGTTCGAATAGATAAGCCTTGAAGTCACACCTGCTTTCAGTATAATTTTAGAATGGGCACGATTTAATACGTTTGTTTGATAATTACTTCAATCGCAAAAATTACACTGTAAGATGATTTAAATGCTCTTGAGGCCTTTTGATTTAAGCCATAACATCTAGAAAAAATTTGACCGATTGTGTCAATTTGCGGTATATTCTCAATGTGTATCCAACTACCCTTTAAAAACTGAGAAAACATAGAATGGTTGCTTCCTATGTGCCCTATATGCCCTATGTGGTTTCATTATATGTAAACACATTGAACACATAGATAGGTTGTCCCCACTGTATCCCCTGCGTGTTTCCAGTTATATTTTAACATAGCCAACGCGTCGTGTAGCCCTATATGTCTCTTTCTGTCCTATGTGATTCCTATTACAACGACGATTAGTGAACGTTTCAAAAGAGGCATTCGATCTCTAAGAGAAGTGTTTATTAAACCGTAAGGCAACATCTAACCAAAACTGCGATTGCATACTGAGGTGATTTAATTAAGATTTTAGATACCAATACCTGCTCATAATAATGAAATAAAAAACGCCGAAACGTGTGTGCCCGGCGCTTTAAATTGTTTTATTATAAAATCAATGGTTAACGACCAATTTGGTGGTAATAATTCCATCCATTAGCGTGGCGGTTAAGAAATACACACCAGAAGGGAGTTCATTTATTTCTAAAGATTCAGGCAGTGCATCTGCTGCATAGAGGATACCACCACGCATGTTTTGAATTTGCAAGTGTTGTATGGAGGAGGGATCAAATCCTTTGGCATGGAAACGAATGACGTTGTCGGCAGGATTTGGTACAATTGAAATAATGGCCTCCTCGTTTCGGCTAGCTTGCACAGCAATCCAAGGATATTCTTTGCACACGCCGTTAAAATCACACTGTTTCAAGCGGTAATAGTTGATACCATTATATGGCTGCTCATCCACAAAGGAGTAGGCTACCTTTGTGCGCGAATCACCCTGAGCATTTACTGTGCCAATGGCTGAAATCGTTTTGCCGTCAGTAGTCCGTTGTATTTCAAAATGATCGGCGTCTTTTTCTGAAGCGGTGAACCAGTTGAGTTGGACGGAATTGTCAAGCTCTTTGCCTTCAAATCCATACAATTCGACAGGCAAGGCTGAGGCTGCTCGGTTCTTGGTGCCAATGTACCACGTGTTAGTTACACTGGTAGTAGCCAAGGCGGAGCGGTTGACTTCTATAGTAACGTTCGCATTAGTGGCCGCACCAAAGGTGCCAATGGCAGAGGAAGCAAGCGAGGCGTTAAGATCTGTTAGCGTGTTTGTACCATATCCTTGTCCCCCATAACGGATCACACCAGTACTGCCGTTGAATGCAAAACTGTTGGCGGGGGTTATGGACCATGAGGAATTGGAAACGCCTTTCACGTCTGTACCCCAACTTGCATCGGTATAAGACACGGTATTGTTTGTGGCAGGGTAGGCATAAATGTGGCGCACTGCGATGGTGCCTGCTGAACTGAGGTTGGAGCTAGAACCTAACCAAAGGGGACGGTAATCGCCAGTATTGGTGCCCATTGGAAACAAGCCACTCGTAGCGGGAACAGTAACGGCCGTGGTGGTGTACCAGCGGCGGAAGGTGCCATCAAAAAGTGAACCTGAGGTTCTTACCAGTGTGCCGGGTGAAGCAGCTGACGTGCCTAAGGTAAGAGTGTTTGAATTGAGATTGACGTTTCCAGAGGTCATGGTGAGCGTACCAGATAGAGTAGTCGTATTGGATAGGGTCAGAGTGCCGGCAGATAGATTTACAATAAGTTGACCTGGGGTATTTTGAGTCAGGCCAGCTCCAGTAATTTGTCCAGCCGTACCAAAGTATTCATAACGTGCTCCTGCATTATAAGTGTAACTGCCTCCAAAACTCACAGTCACATTGAAATTAATTCCAGCAGTATTAGGAGCAGCAGTAGTGGTGATTCCCTGACTTTTTTGAGTTCGAATCATACCAGTAGCGCCTAAAACAAAATCACTTCCTCCTGTTGGATTGGGATCATACAAACAACCATTGGATAAAACGGTTAGGGTTCCATTCACTGTAAATACCCGATTGGTGTTACCAGCATCATAAGCCATTGAGCCAATTAAAGTTGCAGAACACGTTGTGGATAATGTCATAACGAGACGTTCTCCACTTGTACTTACCTGAACTGTTGAACTGGCGGGAACCAACATACTGTTGCGAATGGTGAGGATGTCACCAGAGTTTTGAGCGCGAATCCAACTGAAACCAGTTCCAGTAAAAGTTAAGCTATTTAAAGTTTGTGTGGGAACGTTGGTAATGTTGGTGCTAGAACTACCAAACAGGGGTATAATCACATCATCGTCTGTTGCGGGAACTCCAGTTGGTGTCCAATTAGAGGCTGTTCCCCACGATCCACCTGATGTGTTGTTCCAAGTCTTGGTTGCCCCATTCGTATAAAACGCAATAAGGGTCAGTAAAAGAAACGGAAAAATACGTGGTATTCTTGATAAAATGTACACGTGGTTCATGGTTTGTTGAAGATTGATTTTCAAAAAGTTAAATATACAATGAATGGTTTAACTCCATTTTGCAATATATACTCATTTATTTATTAAATAGACACGAATATAAAATAAATATTCAAAAATAGACGCATATTACAGTATTTATTAATAATCAAAACAAAAATGAAGTTTTGATGACATTACGGTAATGTGAAAATATACAGCGTATTAAATTGCTTTTAGGTTAAAAAGCGGCGATTTTAAGTTGTGCTAGAAGTGTAAATGGTGATGAAATACGCACGGCTAAAAGCGTGTAATTACTGATTTATCGCGCTGACTGGAGATAAAGGGGGCAAATTATAGGTAGATGGTGGGCTGCTATGAGGCAAGAATCAGATGTGACAAAAATGCGTTTAAGCTCTTTAGTCGAAAGCGGTTAGTGATCGTAGTAAAAAATGAGTACAGATGCGTTAGTACATGGTTTATTTGCCAAGCTGAAAATGCTTGTCGACAATTTGCTTTTTGTGGTTACGCAGGTATTTGACAAAAGCATCCGCAACGGGGGAGAGTTGTTTGTTTTTTAACCAGATTAAGCGCCATTGTGTCTTTATAGGCAAGCCTTCTACTTTAAGAAGACGAATTTCACCTGCAGCCATTTCATGCCGTATTCCAGTAGTTGGTAAAATGCTGTAACCCAATCCTGCAATTACGGCTTGCTTTACTGCTTCGTTGGAGGTCAAATTAATTTTTCGCTTTATCAATCGAATGTCCGATCCAAAATAATTTTCGAGAATTT
>CANGWA010000181.1 GCA_947457335.1 Sphingobacteriaceae bacterium | reverse complement strand
TGCTCGTCGGTCATGTTGGCCAGGTACTGCATGGTAAGCCGGTACTGGGCCCAGTTTTGAAAAACTGCGCCGTTGCCACCATACGTTATGAGTTCATGCGGGTGTTGCGCTACCGCATGATCTAAATTATTACTAAGCATGTGCATAATCGCTGCCGCCTGCTTCGAACGGTGGGGGTAGTCGTGAATCGGGCGGGCGAAAATTTTATAATCGGGACGAAAACGGTGCATGTAAATGCGGCCGTACACCCGCAACTCCTCTGCAAATTCAGGCAACAACGTGGCGTGGTGTTTTTTATCAAAGTAACGCAAGGCATTGCGCAGCGCTAATTTTTTTTCAGTAGCCGACAATATTTCCTTGCGGCGTGGCGCATGGTTGACCTGTGCATCGTATGGTTTTGCCGGTGGTAATTCTGCAGGAATCCCTGCCAATATTTCTTCCTGAAACGAAAGCATAATAAGTTGTTTATGATTTAAGCGTGAATGTATATACCCTTGTTTATGATAGTTTCAAGAGCTGTATAAAGTTTATCTAAGTCGGTTGCCGAATTAAAAGCGTTGATGGAGTAGCGAATAAAGACTCTGTCACCCAATTGCATCACCGGTATTTCAATGTGATGTTGTTCGTACAAATGCCGTTGCAGTTGCATCGGTTCCTTGCAACGAATTTGCATGCTGTACATTTGTCCCGTGTACCGCCCATCTGCTGCCGCTGTCATGGGTGTTTGACACAACGCCGAAAAACGCGCCGCGTTGGCGTGCACCAATTCCTTGCATTGTGCCGAAACAGTTGTCCATTGGTGTTGCTGCATAAAGTCGATGCAAGTAGGAATCGTAATAAACCCGGTGATGTCGCGTGTACCTTGCACTTCGTGGCGCATTACAAAATCAGACGCATCAGGATTTTGCGGATCAAAGCCCCAACTCACCACCAAGGGTGCAATTATTTTTTGAAGCGGTTTCGCTAAATACAAAAACGACGTTCCTTTCGGACCCATCATCCATTTGTGACAAGCCCCTGTGTAGATATCTGCGCCGAGCGTTTTTAAGTCGAGCGGAATATGTGCTGGCACGTGTGCCCCATCGATAAAACTGAGTATACCGTGTTTTTTAGCCAAGTCGCAGATTTCCTTGGCAGGAAAAATTAACGCCGTAGCGCTAGTGATGTGGCTCATGAACACCAGCTTGGTCATGGGCGTGATGTGCTGCTCCATGGCGTGCACCAATTCTGTGTGGTCGGTATACGGAAAGGGCACTTTCACGCGCACCAGCTTGGCACCGGTTAACTGACACATATGGTCCCAAGCCCGGTCACAGGCACCGTATTCTAAATCGGTGGTGAGAACTTCGTCGCCGGGACGTAAATGCAATGAATGCGTGATGATGCTTACGGCATAAGAAGGATTGGTCACATACACCACATCAGAGGCATCGCACCCCAAGAAGCCGGCCAATGCAGCCCGCGAGGCGGCCAACAATTGCGGACCGCGCACCGTCATAAATTGAATCGGTTCTTCCTCAAATTCCCGTTGCAGCGACTGCCATTTTTCTAAAACAGGTCGGGGCGTTGCGCCAAAAGAACCAAAGTTTAGAAAGGTACTATCTGGTTTTAACAGGAAGTGTTCCTTCAATGCATTCATGCTGTAAAAATAGGGCTTAAGGCCCATTCCATGAACACTGTAAGGACTAAAAATGAATAATTGTAAACAGCAACCGTAGCACTTAGTCTACTTGGCTGCCCTTTCTGGCGGCCACCACAAATTTAAGATCCGACCAACTCACATCGTCCCCTAATCGCGCCTTTGCTTCCGACAGGCTGCTCATATCCCCTTCATCGAGTATGGCGTTCACTTTGTTGATGTTGTTGGGTGACACCAATTCCTCCACCTGAATGTCGCCGCTGGCCACGTAGCGCGCCAGGTGGCCTTCTATAGTAGTTAACGCATACGCCCTCTCTCTGGCAATTGTCGCCACATCCATGCCCGACCGGTACATGCGATAGGTAATCGCAGCTGTAGATTCCTTCTCTACTTTAGCTGGTCGTTCCTTTTTCTCTTTTTTCTCCTTCTTCTTTTTAGGCGCTTCTTCCTCTAAATTTATTTCAGGCGTGATACCGTTTTCATTCACATAATCGTTGATGATTTTTAAGAAGCGGGCCCCGAATGCATTGACGCGAGCCGGACCAAAGCCGGAAATTTTGAGCAATTGTTTTTCAGTAAGGGGAAGTGTATTCGTGAGTTCGGTGAGTGTTTTTGCTGTCGCCACATGGTAATTCGGCAATTCATCTTCCAAACAAATAGCATCCCTAAGAATCAATAGCGCACGGTATAGCGCCGGGTAACGCACGTCTGACGCGACTTTCACGTTCTTTGCTGTTTCAAGCACTTGCACTGTAAACGGTGGCGTTTTTGCTTTCAACCGTTGGCGCACGTAGCCAGAGAAAGAAAACCCATTTTCGGCCATGACTCTAAAATGGCTTACCTTTTCGTTTAATGCATTGGCCGAATCTTGCATCAGCGATTGGAAGGCATCAGCTGCCAACTTGCTATCGGTGCGTAAAGGCGATTGTTGCATGAGTTTCAGCTCTTCCTCACAAACTGTAATAAAATAAACGGCCGCTTTTTGAAGCCGTTGTTGTAATTCTGGGTGTTGTTCCGGGTCAGGTTGCGATTCAGTTAATGCACCCAATTGCGTTTTAAATTTCATGGCCACCTGGTTCAGGTTTTCAATCGCGTTAAAATACCGTTGAAGCCACGTTATACCATCTTGGTTAAACTTAGAGCGGTGAATCATCAAAGCACCACCGAGATCTTCGCGTAATTTTTGTAACACGCTAAAATCAAAAATGGCGAACAAGATACTGCGGATGTATCCTTGACGAGCGGTGACAAACGCATCGGTTAATTTTTCGGCATGGGCACTCGTGTCAGCGAATCGCACTACAGACGCATCGTTGGTGAGGGCGCGTGTATCAATACGTGAACTCAATGTTAACCCTTGCAGCGTGCGGCAGCGACTAAGGGCCACGTACACTTGTCCCGCGCTAAACGAATCCGCAGCATCGATAATAATTTTATCAAATGTAAGTCCCTGACTTTTGTGAATCGTGATGGCCCAGGCCAACCGTAACGGGTATTGCTCAAAGGTGCCGAGAATATCTTCCCTTACCTCGTTGCTGCTGTTGATGCTATAGGTGGTATTGGCCCATTTTTCGGGCAGAACATGAATCGGCAATTGGTCACCATCGCATTGTACCACAATTTCGTCCTCTTCAAAGTCGATGACAATTCCGGTTTTTCCATTGAAATAATCCTTTTCCGAATTATTTTTTAGGAACATCACGCGGGCACCCACTTTCAAAATCAACTCTTCTTCCGCTGGAAAACTGGTTGTAGGAAAATTCCCTTCAACCACCGCTTTGAATTTTTTTGTTGGTGTAGTGAGTGCTTCTAAATTGCGCGAATTAATGGCATCCGCCTTGGCATTGTGCGTGGTGAGGGTCACGTGTTCGCGGTACACCTCATCGGGAATATGCGGTCGGAAGCGCGCATTGAGTAATTCCAGTGTGTGTGCGTCCATGCGGTTGTTGCGCACAGCATTTAGTACATCCAGAAAAGTTTGTTCATTTTGCCGGTATATTTTTTCGAGTTCCACATAGACGGGTGGAAAATGGCGAACCACAAAACTATCAAAGAAAAAAGGCGTAGCGTAACGCCCATTCATTAAGGCCCACTCTTCGGCGCGCGCCACGGGGGGCAGCTGGTACAAGTCCCCAATCAATAACACCTGAACCCCACCAAAAGGTTGGTTGTTACGGCGTATGCGGCGCAGCATCAAATCCATTTGATCCAATAAATCAGCGCGTACCATGCTCACCTCATCAATCACCAGCAATTCAAGCGTGCGAAACAATTGCAAGCGCCGGCTGTTGTACTTCATCTCTGGCAAACGCGTGCGCGCCACATCCAATTCGCCGGAAGCGTCAACCGCCGGCACAAAAGGTCCGAAAGGGATTTGCAAAAAGGAATGAATGGTAGACCCTCCTGCATTGATGGCCGCAACACCTGTTGGGGCGACCACACAAATTTGTTTGAAGGTGTTTTCCTTGATGTATTTTAGAAGCGTCGTTTTTCCCGTGCCGGCTTTGCCGGTGAGAAAAACGGGACGATTGGTTTCGTTGACAAACCGGAGAACCTGTTCAAAAACGGGACTTATCTCAATTGGATTCATGCCGGTAAAATATAAAAGCGGAGCGTTGCTTAGTCGTTTAGTATTTAGATGCCATTATTTTTTAGAGCAGTGCTAAAACAATTCCTTGGTGATGCGTTGCAACTGCTCTGTTAACTCGGCTACACGGGCTTCGAGTTGTTCAACACGCGTGGTCAAGGTCACTTGTGAGGCTGTCTCCATTGGGCTTTCAGACACCATGGCTGTTTCCCCTACCGGTGAAAACAAATGGGCAAAGCGTGTTTCCTTTTGTCCCGCTTGCTTCGAAAGTTCAACCACCATAGGGTGTTCAGCAGAAAGCATGTTGATGAGCAATTCGTGTACCGAGGCAGACGAAGCAAATTCATACAAGCGACCAGCATTGGTATTGAGTTCGCCGGGAGTTTGTGGTCCCCTTAAAAACAACAAACACAACACCGCTAATTCAGCATCAGAAACAAGATGTACCGTTAAGAAATTATGTTTGTATTTCACTACCCGTGAACCTGCTCCCACTGCAGTAGCTGCGAGGCTGTATCCTTTGAGCGTTTGCAGGGCCGCCTGTACATCTTCCTCGCTATAATCGGTCACTGGCCACCGCGCCGTTTTTTGGTTGCAGGCAGCGGTGAGCGCGTTTAACGTCATGGGGTAGTAATCGGGCGTAATGCGGCTCTTTTCAATGAGCGTTCCAAGAACGCGGATCTCAATGGCAGTAAACTGTGGATAGTATTCGGACATTATTTTGGTGCCTGCATAGCGGCCAGTTCTTCAAGGCGTTTGGTAGCCAAAGGATCGCCCTCTTTTAATTTCAAGGCTTCTTCGTACAAAGGTTTGGCCTCGTCGTACCGCTTCATTTTAAAATATTCTTCTGCACGGGTAATCACTTCCTTGTATTTGTCTACCCCTAACAATCCCGGTATTTTTTTCTTGGTATTGCCTCCAGTGCCGGCTTTTGACGGCTCGGTTGGTTCTCCTTCGGTAGACTTCCGTTTCAACACATTGTCGTTCTCTTTTTCCTTTTGCTTGCGCCACATTTCATTTTCCTCTTCCGTCTTTTTACCCTTATTCGGATCGCTCTCTTTTTCTTTCACTACCCGTTCGCGCTCTGCCTTTTCCTTAGCAACACGAGCCGCCGCCGTATCCGCAGCCGGCTTGGCTTTGGCCGCTTCTGCTTCTTTTTTCTTCTTCTCCGCTTCTGCCTTTTCAGCCGCTACTTTTTCCTTCTCTGCCTTTTCCTCTTCCGCTTTTTTCTTCGCTTCAAATGCGGCGCGGTCGCGCGCTATACGATCAGCCTCTGCTTTTTTCTTAGCAGCCACTTCAGCAGCGGCTTTTGCTTCTTTTTCTTTAGCAGCAATCGCTTCAGCTTCCTTCTTTTTATCTTCTTCTGATTTCTGTGGCGCTACGGTTGCTGTTTTAGCGGCTTCTGCTTTTTGTTTCGCTTCGTTTTCAGCCTTCTCTTTTGCAATTTTTTCCGCTTCTGCTTTTTGTTTGGCGTC
>CANGWA010000180.1 GCA_947457335.1 Sphingobacteriaceae bacterium | reverse complement strand
GGGTGGTGCGTTAATCTAGGTTTGTTGGCATTTCTTTCCTTTCCATATTCCACAATTGTTCCCACCGCCAATTCTTGGAATAAGCTGGATGGGGCTAGTAACGAATCTAGGGATTTAGAGAAGGTGTTGCACTTACAGCACTTAAGTGATGCGATTTATTTTTTGCGCTTACGATAGTTTTGATTGCCCATCTGTTCGCTAACCTATGTGAATCTGTCTAAATCCTACGTAGAGTTTATTCGACACCATTATCAATACCAAATCTTAAATACTTCAATAGACGGCAATGTAATGTTGCGAAATATTCTAGAGGTGACACTCCTACGCCCTGAGTGTTAAAGAGCATACTCCTAATTCATCGCATAAAAGATTATTAAAGTTATTAAGCTGAAAGTCCGCAAAAATCAATAACACCATCTCGAACAAATTTCCCATTTTTTTCAATCTCTATAAACTGCCTGTGCTTAACCAAGATAGCTAAAACATCGCTAGAGCTCAGGGCTTCCTCCAAGCTAGTCAATTTAAATCTATTATCTTCTTGAATATTTGGCTCAACAGCAACAAGATCATAACCCTCGGATAACAGTACTTGAGCAATATAGACTGCAGGAGACTCCCGTAAATCATCAATATCCGGCTTAAATGCTAGTCCTAAACAGGCAATTTTTGCCTTGTGGCCTATTTTTTTAGCAGCATCCGAAGCAGCAATTCTAATTTGATTAATCACCCAATCCGTTTTGCTATTGTTAACCTCTCTCGCTACTCGAATGACTTGCGCATTCTCAGGATCACGTGCGACGATAAACCAGGGATCCACTGCAATACAATGACCGCCAACACCAGCACCAGGCTGCAAAATATTAACTCGCGGATGACGGTTTGCCAATTTAATTAGATTCCAAACATCAATACCATCATTAGCACAGATAATAGAAAGCTCATTCGCAAAAGCAATATTCACATCGCGAAAACTATTCTCGGCTAACTTGCACATTTCAGCCGTCTTGGCATCCGTCTCTAATACCTGGCCCCTAACAAAGGAACGATAGAAACTAGCGACACGTTGGGTTGCTTCAAAGGTTAATCCACCAACAACTCGATCATTTTCTACCAACTCCATCATTATTTTTCCAGGCAATACTCTCTCTGGGCAATAGGCTATATAAATTGTGGAGATATCCACGCCTACTTCTCTTAAAACATCTGCCATTTTTTGTGTAGTACCAACAGGTGACGTTGACTCTAAAATAATCATGTCCCCATCCTTTACGTAGCTTGCGATACTTCGTGTTGCCGCCAATATAAAATCAACATTGGGCTTGGGGATGCCTTCCTCTTCATGAAAGGGAGTTGGGACACAAATTATATAAATTTCACCAGCTTGAGGGCTAGTAAATGCCTTCAATCGTCCCGCGGTCACCGCTGAACGAACATAAGCATCTAAATCTGGCTCAACAATATGAATCAAACCTTGATTAATTGTTTCAACAACATGGGTACTTACATCAACACCAACGACGTGATATCCAAAACTAGCGAGAAGTGCTGCCGTTGGAAGGCCAATGTAACCTAAACCTACAACACAAATAGTTTTTCTTTTCATTTAATTTTTCCTAGTACGTCAATAATTCTTGCGCATGCCTTGCCGTCTCCGTAAGGGTTACGGACGTGAGACATTTTCTTATAGCTAGCTTCGTTTTCAATCAATTCGGACACATTGGAAACAATGCGCTCTCGGTTTGCACCAACCAATCGAACAGCTCCAACTTCAACCGCTTCAGGGCGTTCAGTAACATCACGCATGACAAGCACCGGCCTACCCAAGCTAGGCGCCTCCTCTTGAATTCCGCCGCTATCAGTGAGCACAAAGTAGCAATGCTTGAGCAGATAAACAAAAGGCTCATAGCTCAATGGACCAATTAGATGAATATTAGGTAGGCCCATCAGGATGGAATTTACTGGGACCTGAACATTCGGATTCAGATGCGCCGGATATACAAAATGAATATCTGGATAACTTACTGCCAATTCTTTCAGTGCTTCACAAATTTGCATAAATCCATCGCCAAAATTTTCACGACGATGCCCTGTAATTAGTATAAAGCGATCTTGCTGCCACGAAAATGATAGTCGTTCATTTAAAAATTTACATACGTCTCTCAGGCGCAAGGCATCCGAATCAATTCGATTAATAACCCAAAATAGTGCATCAATAACGGTGTTACCGGTAACCGTAATCTGAGTCTCGGGCACTCCGTCATTCAATAAGTTTTGACGGCTAAAAGCTGTTGGTGCAAAGTGCAGATTTGTAATCTTAGTGACAACCTGACGATTAAACTCCTCCGGAAAAGGTGCATAAAGATCATGCGTGCGCAAACCAGCCTCAATATGCCCGATTGGAATACCTGCATAAAATCCTGCAATAGCAGCGGCCAAAGTTGTAGTTGTATCGCCGTGCACCAGCAATACATCCGGTTGATGACTTTTTAAAACCTCGCGCATTCCCAGCAACACAGAAGACGTAATATCGAATAAGTCTTGACCTTCCTTCATTAGGTCTAGATCAACATCAACCTTTACATTAAAAACCTTAAGAGCTTGATCTAACATTTGACGATGCTGGGCGGTAATGCAAACCTGAGTCTCAAAGAGATCAGGGTGCAATTTCAGTTCATGATACAAAGGTGCCATTTTGATTGCTTCAGGCCTCGTACCTAAGACGAGCATAATTTTTTTCATTTATTTACAAGCCCACCTAATATTCCCAGCATCTTTGCAGCCAAATGCTTTCTATCGTATTTTTTAGAAGCATCAATTCCATTTTTTCGATACTTATTGAGTCGAATTGGATCGGTTTTTAAATCGAGGAGGAGCTCAACCAATTGACCGGAATTACCAGATTCAAATACTTCACCAACCTGCTCTGTAAACACAATTTGAGCCGACTCCCCAGCAACACCATGTAATACTGGGATCCCCATCCCCATACACTCGAATAATTTCGATGGGATTACCGATGCAAATAAATCAGTCTTACGCAAATGGATAATTGAAGTGTCTAATAGAGACCAATAACGAGTTACATCTGCCTTACAAACCGAATCTAAAAACAATATATTGGTAAGTCCTCTAGATTTAGCGCCAGCAACTAATTCAGTTTTTTTCACTCCATTCCCAAGAAACAAAAAGCATATATTTTCCCCGCCCGATCTGCTCTGGATAAGTTGCGCAGCGTCAAGCAAAGTTTCCAATCCATGAGCCATTCCATGAGTACCAATATAGCCAGCTACAAACTTATTGTCCAGGCCCAACTCATAGGCTAAATCCGAATCTTTTTCTCGTGGAACAAAATGATTTAAATCAACCCCATTGGTTAGAACTTGAATTTTTTTTTCATCGATCCCCCTTTGAATTAGGATTGACTTAAAGGTGTGCGTAACAGTAATAATAGATGTAGCATTTCTATATAAAAAAAGCTCTAATCGCACTAATAGTCGAATAGTCAAGGAATCACTCATTGCACCGACTGCTTTAATAGATTCCGGCCAAATATCTCTTAGCTCAAAGACCCAGGGTACGCACTTTATCCTCCCTACAAGCCAAGCTGCACAAGCGGTGAAAAACTGCGGTGAAGTTCCGACTACTATATTGACTTTGCGCATAAAAAAAGCGGCTAAAGTTGCGCTCACCATAAAGCTAATGTAGTCCAAAATCCGCCGAGTAAACCCTTCATTTGCCGTGATAAAAGACCACACCCGAATTACATGAATACCTTCAACTATTTCACTTTGCCAAAGTCGATTTTGATAGCCATCAAATACTTTTCCTTGTGGATAATTTGGCGCGCAGGTAATCACTGTTACTTGTGCGCCAAGCGCAACCCATTCTCTGCAATGTTCAAATGTACGACTTGCTGGAGCATTCACCTCAGGAGGAAAATTGTCAGATAAAAATAAGATGTGCACTTAGCTCCACCTCATGTGAACACTGGAAATACCATGTTCCAATTGGACTGCAAGGCATCGCGTTGACAAGACTTTGCCGAATTCAGGCGCATAAAAAGCACGCTCTATTTGAGCAGCCCCCTTTTCAACTACAAAGATAATTAAATCACCCTGAGGAAGTCTAAGATCCCAAACATCTTGAGCTACCTCACGGGCCTCAATGTCTGGGTGAAGAATAAATCTTGCAATAGCTTTAGAATAGGAGCCTTGGATGGCATCACGAATTTCAATTGCATTTTCTCTCAGCAGCCATGACCTTCGATGCACCGGCCTTCCTAGTAGGTATTTGTACCCATCATGAGAACACGACACAGCCATTTGGGCAGAGTTTTTAGATAACTCAAGATCAAATGGATAGGCGCGCCTAGCAACCCTAAACCCACCCCAAACTTCTGAAGAACTTAGACTATTAATTTCAACAGTACTGTGAGCTACAGTTTGACGTTCGCGCAAACGATCTGGGCCAAGACCATACCGTGATGTTCCCCCGTTCACAATCACGCGTTGATTGAATAAGGACATTTCAAATGACAATGTATCAGCATGAGCATGTCCAGGTAAATAATCTGGTCCTATAGGAGCGACGTCAAGAAGTGCAACTGCATTCCCGGATGACATTCTTATATATCCACTATCTTTTAAATGCTGAATATTGCTTGGTATATTTTGATGGCCATCAAACCTTTCCTGACTATCGAAATTAATTTCTAAACGATTTGAATATGCCTCTAAATCAGCAAGAGATGATGCTATCCCAAATGCAGCATCATTAAAGAATGCTATTTTTCCATCCGGATGACTCATCACTTTAAGCCAACTCAGCATTTTTTTTGCGACTATACACCAATAATCTACTAATTTAGGATCAACCTGACTTGAAAATGTATTACTGAGATTAATCAAATCAAGTAAGTCTTCTAAGAAAATTGCATGGTACATAGTACTGCGTTCATAATTTCCACCATCATTAAGTACTTGCTCATCCAGCTGGCTACTGATAATTTTTAAACCGGTTCTAAGCCAAATATTTGCCTCTACACCCTGAAAATAAAGCCCAGAAAAAACCAATGCTTTTGCATTGGCAAAGAGATGATTTCCAAGTAAATGCCACTCTAACCTCTTCATCAGCCAGCGTGTTTGAGTTGCGAGGCTTTGATCAAAATCATCAGGTAGCCGAAAATCAATTAACACTTTTCTAGTTAAAGCCCATTTAACCCAATTCACAATTCTAAGTGACGTTGGATATGGCTCCCATCCAGTTCCAAGTGTAGGTGGGTTCTCAGCTATCCATTCAGAAATCAATGATTGATGCCAAGCTATTCTTGCTAGTGCATTTTTTGCATTCAAATCCGCGAAATAATGCAAGTTATATAGCCACAGCCTGTCGAGACTTTTGTCTTGCCATCCCCGTTCAGGCAAAAGCTCATGTTCTTTATTTAAAAACCGAAAAATGCGCGGCCCTAACTGAAAAATTTCCGATGGAATAGGCTTACGCCATAAACAACCCCTTGGGCGAACTTGGGGGGGGCTAATCAATAACCCCTCTCTTGATCCATAACTATCAAAAAGCTTGAATTTAATTCTGGCGTAAAACTGAATCCGTTTAAGATGTCTTAAGGTATGCCAATAGCGTGCAAAGCTACCTAGTTTTAGCAAAGTAGACTCTCCGCCACTTCAATGGTAACTTGACTAACTTCAAATATTTCATCGGGCGCTATTGGAGCCGGCCGTC
>CANGWA010000179.1 GCA_947457335.1 Sphingobacteriaceae bacterium | reverse complement strand
GCGTAAGCACCTTCAATTGCAAGTACTCGTCTTTTGCCTCTACCGACAGCACTTCCCCCCTTGGAAGAACCGAAGGGAGTTCTACTCGGGGATCTAGTGTTTTTGGCGATTCAATGATGGCATGGTAATTTTCTCCAGATTTTGGCGTGAATATCATCTTACCCATACCATTTTTTACACTATTAAAAGCAGCTACTCTTTCGCCCTTTGAATCAATAATGTCGCCACTCACTTCTACTGGTTCACCATTTTTATCCATGGCTAAAAACCCAACTTGAGAAACTAATCCGCTTACCAGTTCACCTCCCTCGGGATAAAATTTTAATATCACTTCTTCACCAGCAATTGGAATTGCGCGGCTAACAGATTCCGTTTGTCCTTCGTATTGCGTTTCAACATTTAAAATCAAATCGCCTGGTTTCGCCTTTGGTGGAACGGTAATTTTCAAATTTACAAGCCCTTCACCATCTGACTTTGCCGAATAGGTTTGTTCTACAAACCCTTTATTTAAAAGAACGTACTTCACATAGTGAGATGAAAGCGATCGATTACTGTTGTCCGTCATTTGTACATATCCGCCTACTATTTCTCCACTCGAGTAAGACTTTCTCTCAAATTCTAAATCAAATTTTAACCGCGGCAATACAACTTTTTGAACAACCAAAGTTTTTTCGACCATAAAATCCTTGCCTTCATTTTTCTTCCAATGGGTGTAGGTTCTTATTTTGTATAGTCCCCCCGCTACCGCTTCACCTAACCCAAACTCACAGTGTGCCATGCCATCACTAACCAATTGTCGCCGCGTTTCAATGACGCCTCCATTTGGACCCACCAATTCCACATAAGCAATTGCACTCTTGGTTGATGGCAACAGCGTTCTTCCATCCCTTACCGCAATACTTACTTGCAGTTTGTCACCGGGAGCATAGAGTGGACGGTCCGTGGAGATGGAGAGGAGGTCAATAGGAAAATAATCGTGAAAGCACTTGATGTTGGACTTTACCTCTTTTAAAAAGGGCGAATCCTTTTCCGCCAAAAAATCCGTGTCCGTCATAAGAGAGGCACCAAAAAATACTGCTAGTGCTGCAAAGGATGCAAAAGTGGTGGAGCGCAAATTTGTCATGATTGTGTTTTTTATATGGAGATGACCCCATGCCCCTATTTCCATAATTTTTTTGTGAAATTTTATTTATAATACTGTAAATCAAGTAATTAGGATTAACAACCGTTCCCTCTAAAATCTTAAATTTGTACACCGATTATTATGAAGGATATTTTTGATAAAATAAAGACCAACCTTGGTCCTATTGGAGAACATGCGAAGGAGTCGCATGGTTATTTTACATTCCCTAAACTTGAAGGGGACATTAACCCGCATATGAAATTCCGTGGTAGGGAGATGCTGAATTGGAGTTTAAATAATTACCTCGGATTGGCAAACCACCCTGAAGTGCGCAAAACAGACGCTGATGCAGCTGCTAATTATGGACTAGGTCTACCAATGGGAGCCCGAATGATGAGTGGCAATTCCGACTATCACGAACAATTAGAAAAAGAACTTTCTGCATACGTACAAAAGGAAGATACCATCCTTTGTAATTTTGGTTACCAAGCCATGGTCAGCGCCATTGATGCATTGGTTGACCGTCGCGATGTTATTGTTTACGACGCAGAGAGTCATGCTTGTATTCTTGATGGCGTGCGCTTGCACATGGGCAAACGTTTTGTATTCAAACACAACGATATTGAGGATTGTGAGAAACAATTGGAACGTGCTACCCGTTTGGCAGAAACAACAGGCGGTGGAATTTTAGTCATTACCGAAGGCGTATTTGGTATGCGCGGCGACCAAGGTAAACTCAAAGAAATTATTGAATTAAAGAAGAAGTTTAATTTCCGTTTGTTCGTCGACGACGCTCACGGTATTGGCACTATGGGTCCGAACGGTGGTGGAACTGGCGAAGAACAAAATTGTCAAGAGGGTGTGGATATTTACTTCGGCACCTTCGCTAAATCATTTGCGCTAATTGGTGGCTTCATTAGTTCTACTAAGGAAATCATCACCTACCTTCGTTACAACATGCGCTCACAGATATTTGCAAAAAGTTTACCAATGCCATTGGTCGTTGGTGCGCTCAAGCGATTAGAACTGATGCGCAAACACCCAGAGTACAGGAACAAATTGTGGGACATTGCCCGTGCCCTCCAAAAAGGACTTGTGGAAGCTGGATTTGATATTGGCGTGACCAATACCATGGTAACGCCTGTCTACATGCGCGGCTCTATTCCAGAAGCAACCAACATGGTCATCGATTTACGCGAAAACTTTGGCGTATTCTGTTCAATGGTCGTATATCCCGTTGTACCTAAGGGGATGATTATTTTGCGCCTCATTCCTACTGCCGTGCATACCATGGAAGATGTAAAGTATACAATTGAATGCTTTAGTAAAATAAAGGACAAATTGTATGGTGGCGAATATGCAGCAGAAAGAATCCGCGAAGGCTTTGCTCAACAACTCTAAACCTCTTCAGAAGAAGATAAAAGGGGGCCCACGGTCCCCTTTTTTTATTGATAAATCCCTCCTTGTGTTAGCAAGTAGCGCCCTTGCTCAACACTGGTTCTTATTATCTTAGTCAACATGAGTAAAACTGCAGAGGCAAAGGAAACGCCGTTGATGAAGCAGTACAACAGCATCAAATCAAAATATCCAGATGCTGTGCTGCTGTTCCGTGTTGGTGATTTTTACGAAACATTTGGAGAAGATGCCGTTAAGGCTTCAAAAATATTAGGTATTGTTTTAACTAAGCGAGCCAATGGTTCTGCTTCACACATAGAGTTGGCTGGTTTCCCCCACCACTCGCTCGACTCGTACTTGCCAAAATTAGTACGTGCTGGTTACCGTGTGGCTATTTGTGATCAACTTGAGGATCCCAAAATGGTAAAAGGTATCGTGAAGCGTGGCATCACCGAATTAGTAACGCCTGGCGTTAGCTTCAATGATAAAATACTCAACCACCAACAAAACAATTTCCTTGCGTCTATTCATTTTAATGGAAAAGAAGCTGGACTTGCCCTTTGCGATGTCTCCACAGGTGAATTTCTTGTTGCCGAAGGTCCGTTGCAAAACATCGAAAAGCTCATACAAAACTTCCGTCCTAATGAAGTGCTGTTTGAAAAAAACAAGAAGACCGAACTGGATCAACTCTCTGGAGAACGTTTTTATAGTTTTGGACTTGATGACTGGGCCTTCACCTTTGATTTCGGGTATGGAAGCTTAACAAAACACTTTGAAACGGTTTCATTAAAAGGATATGGCATTGAGGAATTGCGGTTAGCTATCAGTGCATGCGGCGCAATCCTGCACTATTTAAATGAAACCAAGCACGACCGACTCAAACACATCACCCGCGTAAGCCGTATTCAAGAAGATGATTTTGTTTGGCTCGATAAATTCACTGTGCGCAATCTTGAAATTTATGGTACCAATCATGACAATGGAAAAAGTTTGATTGATGTACTCAATCGCACCGTTACACCAATGGGGGCTCGTTTACTCAGGCGTTGGTTGGCGCTACCATTAAAACATTTGAACGCCATCAACGACCGCCTTCAAACAGTTGAATACTTAATTCAAAACGAAGAATTACGTCTGAACCTAGGTGAAAACTTAAAAGAAACGGGCGACCTCGAACGACTCATCTCTCGTGCTGCAGCCATGCGCGTAACCCCAAGAGAGTTGGTACATCTGAAAAAATCATTGTTGCTGATTACTGAAATCAAGTCAGTCCTTGCCGCCTCTGGCAACTCCGCCATGTCTCGCATCTCTGACCAATTGAATCCGTGTCAAGTATTGATTGAAAAACTTCAAAATGAATTACACGAAGATGCACCCGTAGCGGTACAAAAAGGAAATGTTATAAATAAAGGTGTCAATTCAATACTCGATGAATTGCGTGAAATTTCCTATAACGGTAAGGATTTTCTCCTACAGATTCAACAACGAGAAAGTGCGAACACGGGTATTCCTTCCTTGAAAGTAGCTTATAACAATGTTTTTGGTTATTATCTCGAAGTGACCAATGTCCACAAGGATAAAGTACCTACTGATTGGATTCGCAAACAAACCCTTACCAATGCTGAACGGTACATTACGCCTGAACTAAAAACATACGAAGAAAAAATTCTCGGTGCTGAAGAAAAAATACAGGCCATCGAAACACAACTCTATGAAGAACTCGTTCGATTCGTCGCCGATTACATTCAGCCGATTCAATTAAACGCTACATTGTTAGCCCGACTCGATGTCCTGAATGGTTTTGCAGAACTCGCCATCGCAGGCAATTATTCCAAACCACAACTCAACGAAGGTTACGCCATAAACATCTTAGAAGGCCGCCACCCTGTGATTGAAACACAATTGCCAGCTGGAACAGAATACGTAAGCAATTCTGTGACACTCGACAACGAACAAACACAAATCATGATGATTACCGGTCCTAACATGTCAGGTAAATCAGCGCTCCTTAGACAAACGGCACTCATCGTGCTCATGGCACAAATCGGCTGTTATGTGCCTGCACAAGTCGCAGAAATTGGTCTAATCGATAAAATATTTACGCGTGTCGGCGCCACTGACAATATCAGTTCAGGCGAATCCACATTCATGGTGGAGATGAATGAAACCGCAAGCATCTTAAACAACTTGAGCAACCGAAGCCTTGTGCTTCTAGATGAAATCGGACGAGGCACCTCCACTTATGATGGCATCTCGATTGCTTGGTCTATTGCTGAATACATTCATCGTCAAGAAAACAAACGCGCCAAAACGCTCTTTGCAACCCATTACCATGAACTCAATGAGATGAGTAGCTTGTTTCCGCGCATCAAAAATTTTAATGTCTCGGTCAAAGAAAGTGGCAACAAAATCATTTTCCTTAGAAAACTAGCAGATGGGGGTAGCGAACACAGCTTTGGTATTCACGTGGCACGCATGGCAGGCATGCCTCCCTTCGTCATCGAACGTGCTGGCGAAATTTTAAAAAAATTAGAACGTGACCACGATATTGAATTCGAAGGTGACGGACTAAAGGTCAGAGGTTCTGAAACCATTAAACCTATTAATAATAACGAAATGCAATTGAGTTTCTTTCAACTGAACGATCCCATTTTGCAACAGATTAAGGACGACATCTTTCAAATGGACATCAATACGCTAACGCCTGTAGAAGCCCTATTGAAATTGAATGAAATCAAGAAATTGGTTAGCGGCTAAGATCAGCGCACATAGCGGTTATCGCCTGTTAGGTAAACGTATTGGAAATAATTGATGATGAATTTTAATTTCAGTTCACACAACTTAAGCTCGGTTTCCAACCACTTACTTTCCCTTGAATTAATCATAAAAACCGAACTTTCACCGTTACCAAATTTCATACGTTCTGCTTCAAGCAGTCGCTTACTATATTCGGCGGCTTGCGTAGCCAAAGCAATCTGATCGAGTAGTAATTTTGTGGATTGATTAAGGTAGGTGTGCTTGTACAACAATTCGGCTTGTTTCATTAAATAATCGTAACCATTGTTCTCTACATCCAGTTTCGCTAATTTATAAGCATTGCGAGGCGTCCTTAAAAACAAAGGAAAAGCCAAGGTGGCTTGCCATTTATAATTGTTTGTACTGAGATAGGAATTGACTTTCTCGTTGTATAAAAAGTTATAACCTATGTCCAGTTGTGGTTTTAT
>CANGWA010000178.1 GCA_947457335.1 Sphingobacteriaceae bacterium | reverse complement strand
GAAAACGTCGAACCCCGAGATGTACAGAAGATTATTGATGTCCCTGGTGCTTAACCAATTTTGAGTTGGTGTTTTTTGTTTTAAGCCAATGGTTTCTGCTATTTTGATAACGGGCTCCCAGAACGAATTGTAATACTGTACAATGATTTTAGTGTTTTGATGACAACACTTTTTCACCTGTTCAAATACCTGCTGAATGTCACTAACGTAACCAATGAGATTACTAATGATAATTAAATCATAGGTTTCATTCAACTCAATCGCATTGGCATCCATCACAAGAAAATTAATTGGCTTATCCTTGTGCCTCTCTTTTGCCCAATCAATAAACGACTCTGAAAAATCAATACCAGTTTTCTTAACGCCTTTAATCCCTGCAAGTAAATCACCATTGCCACAGCCAACCTCGAGGACAGAGCCATTTTCATGCGAGAAATACTCGGTATATTGGGTTATTTCCTGCCAATAATATTTATTAAAACGCCTTTCTTTTCGTTTTTTACCTAAATCTTCAAAATATGCCAATGCCTGATTCAACGTCTCCATTTCAGAAGTTCAAATATAATCAATTGAAAATTAGCGACGTTCAATTACTACCGTGCAAAATAAACCCATTTGGCGTGAAAAAGGTGTGAGCAGCCATTCGGCAAAGCGAGCAAATGAAAACATCCAACCAGGTAGCAAGGCACTCCTTGAAACTCCGCCACTGAGTATGTAAGAAAACGGAGTGTGGTAAATGGTTTTAGTGATTTTCAACTCTGGAAATTCGCTGTTAAACCAATCACGATCACGTTGAAAATAAATATAGGGTAGGGCTTGATTACTATTAGAAAGGGGATTACCAGGGGTAATTTCTCTCTCTCCTCCTGGCTCAAAGGGTTCGTGATGAAATCGCCGGTAGACAAATCGACTAAACAGGGAGTTAGCCGGTTCAATCATAACGATTTTACCTCCAGACTTTAATGTGCGCTCTGCTTCTTTCAGAAATAGATAGGGTTTGGGAATGTGGTGAAACACGTTTAACATGCAAATGGCTGATAATTCTTGGTTCTGAAAGGGCATTTCCTCTGCACTAAAAAAGAGTTCGACTCCATCGAGAGGAAGAATATCACTGGTGACAAATCCATCCGTAAACTGATTTAAAAAACCACCACCAGAACCTATTTCAACTTTTCTACCTGGAGGTACTGTTTCTGTCTCATTTAGAAAAATGGTATAGTACTCTTCGTACAACTTTTTCAAAAATGGTTTGTTTAGAATAATTTCCCTATGCGCCAACGTGGTGCGTGGGTCATCTAAGTCAAATGGTATATTATATTTTTTAAACATTAACGCCAGGCAAGGATGTTGTAATATTTTTCTTCTGGTTCTTGATTCATCTTTTCGACGGTACTTCTTACCAATTGTTTGGTTACGTTGTTCTCAATTAACGCACATTTAAATCCTAGTAAACTGAGTTTATCGAAATAGGCGACGGCAGAAGAGCCTGCTTTGTTTAAACCGTATGGCCAGAACTCTGAAATAATTTTTAAACGTGGATTGTTCTCCAAGGTTTGAACCATTCCTTTGAGTGCCTCGTGTTCATACCCCTGTATATCCATCTTTATAAAATCAACTTTTTGCCCCTTGAAGACTTCGTCGATGGATAAGCAAGAAATTTCTTCTATACGCTCATAATGTTCGGGCTCATAAGTACGGTGGTCAACATTGAGGGTGTCGGACAAGTATATTTTTAAGGACGTTGTGTTTGCTCCCACCGCTGCATTGTAGAGCTGTATCCGTTGGTCTCTACCAACAGACTGCTGAAGATACCTGAAATTGGTTCGGTCAGGCTCAAAACAGTGCACCCTTCCTTTCTCTCCAACCAAGTCCGCAAGGATACTGGCATAAAAACCAATATTAGCGCCTATGTCCAATACTACTGCTCCATTTTCGATGTGTTCCTTCAATAAACTGATTTCAAAAGCGTCTTGCCGTTTTTTAAAACGGTTGTAAAGGGGACGATAAAGAAAAAAAGCTCTTTTGTATAGGAAATTACCTAGTTTAATCCTCCAACTCATGTGCGTTAATAGTTGATTTTAAATACATAACATTCTTCAAACTGTCCCGATTGCACAATCAATTGAGCGGGATTATTCACCAAGGAAGGATCGACCATGAAGCCACTCATGGATTCAACATGCACAAGTTCTAATTTTTCAGGATATTGCCTCGCAATTGGAAACAGAATGTTATGAATGGTGTTGATAAAGCCGTTGGCTTGCTCTCCTGGATTCAATCGCAAATGCCCCATCATGATGTGAGTGACATTATTCTTTTTGAAGAACGCCAAAGCACTGTCGGGATGCGACTGATTGGTAACAGAGTCTTTTTTGATCACGCTGTAAATAGGGAAAAACTTTTTGCCTTTACCATAAACAAAACTCATTGGCGCCTTCCGGCTTGCTACTAAATCGGTGGCTCCTAAGTTGTCTGCACACCATTCACTGCAACGTAAGAAATTCTGCCAATCAGGGGTATAGCCAAAATACTTGTCCCCCTTCATGTTCTTCTTTACAATTGGCAGGTTTTTCATACTGCGTGAAAATGTGGAACCTAAAACCGAACCCGATATTAAAAGGATGATCACTACAAACGCCATTTGTCCAAATCCGCCTTTACTGGTTAATTTGTATAAACCATACAACATCAAGAACAAAACAACTGGCATACACACCAAGGTTATACGCGGTTGATCCCATCGCACCTGCAGAATGATATAAGAGAGTGCTAGTTGCGAACCTGCAAATAATGCGGCGAGTATCAACAGTTTATTTTTGCTCTTAAGGGCTACCCAAAAACCAAATAGTGCTAGTCCCAAGGTTAATAGGGTGAGAAACCAATTGGTTTCGAGCGAGCCTTCGTCCATAAAACCCAATAACTGATAAAAGCGCTTACTGAGCGAAAGGTTGGTGTTTTCAATCAAGCGGGTTACAAATCCACCAGCAGTTTCATTTCCCTGAGAAATGTCATAAGGGTCCTTTTGAAGTAGAATTTTTCCTTGTCCTGCAAATTGATTTTGTGTGCCCCAAACAATACGCACAAGCGCCTCATAAACGACTTTAAATACCATATAAGCACCAAGTGAGAAACCAATGGCTTTGTACTGACGATTCAAGGCAAAGTAGAGCACTATGGCGGGTAATACAACTATTGCAGCACTTTTTGCTGTACTCATTAGAAACATCGAAAGACCCAACCACAACCAGTTCTGCCATTGTGTTCGAAGGTTCGGGACTTCCGTGGCCGTTAAATCAATAATTTTCATCGCCCGATAAAAGAAAAAGCCTTGTAAACAGAAATAAAAGGCTTCGGTGAAGGTCATGCTCGCATAATACATTACCAAGTAATTAATCGCCTGAAAAAGAACTACTGGTAAAAATACCATGGCGGGTAGTCGCCCCTTAAACGCCTTATAAAACAGAGCCAATCCCGTTAGGTTAAAGAATAGGGAAGCTATTTTAAACAATATGAGTTTGAAGCCAAAAACCTTAATCATCCCGCCAAGAAACATGACGTATAAAGGGGCATTTTGGGTATAGAAATAGTTTGGAAATTCGTTGACATAACGCCACCCACCTTCTAAGTACAATGCATCATCGTGCGCCTCACTAATGCGTGCGTTAAAGGACAGAAATGAAAATAACACACTTATAATCAAAAAGCCCAAAAACAGCTTTCTGTCATTTTTTATGGCCCACTGATTAAATTTTATCTGAAAATCTGACTCAAGAATAGGGGACTGCCGGTTTTCCTTCATATCCGCAAAAATAAGAAAAAATGAAGGCGCGATTGGCTTTATCGCATTATCACCATTTTGCCGAATTCCTTCGTAAAATACTGGTCCACAGCAGTATTGCGCAAGTCAATCTTTTGTCCATTTAAGCGTACCAAAACACGGTACAAGTACACGCCATTGGCTAAACGGTCACCAAAGTCATCCTTTCCATCCCAAGCATACTCACTTATGTTTTTTCCAATGCGGATATTTCCGAGCTCTTCCCTCTTAATTTCCCTCACAATTTTACCAGAAATGGTCATGATCTGAATGGTGAAAACTTCTGGTATTTCACTTCCCGTTAGGGTGAATACAAAACGCGTACTGCTTGAAAATGGGTTCGGATAGTTCACTACGTTCGTGACTGCAGGATGATTGTCAATTTCAAAGGTGATTACATAATCAGAACTTGCTGATTTGTTATTACTGCGATCACGCGCCTGTACTTTCAGTGTATAAAGGCCATCCAGCGTGTAGGTTGGGGTATACAAAATAGAAGCACTATTTTTCTTATCGGTTGCTGGGGTAAATTGCAAGCCTTGGGCAAAGTAAAGCGGGGTTAGACTGCCATTTGGCGATTGCAAACTAAGATTAAAGGCGGATGTATCATTCAAAAGCAAGAATTGGTTCTCATCCTTCAAGGTTATCAATACCGTAGGTCTTGGCTGGATGATTTCACCATTCATGATACGCACACCGTCGAAAGTAACATCAAGCAGAGGATTCACATTGTCGGTTGTAACGCGAAAAGGACGACTTAGAAAATTATTAAACGCAAACATCTCTGGTTGATAACGAAGAGAAGTGTTTGGATTAACCTGCATCCAAAGCGTATTGTTGCCATTCAATTTATAGGAATCAACTTTAATCGTGTCCAACCAAACCTGTCCAGCAACAAATGGTCCCGGAATTAGTCGGGGTGGAAGTTCAATCTTATTCTTATCCGGTGTCTCGTACCAATAATGAATGAGCACAGAGTCTTTAAATGGCAAAGCTCCTGTATTTTCAATTGGAATTTTTAAGGTCACCTGATCACCTTGTTGAACAGTATCCTTAATGGCTTGATAGCCACGAAGGGGATTAACGGCACTTTCTGGTAATTCTTCGTAAAACACCTGCCATCGGTTTAAGGTAACCGGTGATCCCATTTGCTTATCCTTGGTATACATGACCAAACGCATGTAAGGGTGTACCTTGTGATCAATGTAGTTGCTGATGGTGACATCCATGCTGTCTTTAGGAAAACGTGCTAATGTATCTACATCTCCATTTTGACGGATGCCGATAATTTTCAAGACCGTTGAGTCACTCGACTGGTCGGTAATCCGCCAATGCAAAGTTTGCCAGCCGGCAGAGGGACCAATCTTCTCAGAAACAATGGTGCCATAATTCCATGTACCAGGAATACTGTCATTAAGCCATACTTCCGTTTTTTTGTTGAGCCCAATCGACTCTCTTGAAATATGACCAGATTTTCTTCCTATAAAAATATAACCTACAGTATCTGGTGTAGTGCGTATTTTTTTGGCACCGATACTTTCAAATGCAGTCAAGAGTGAATTAGGATAGGTTGAAATTCCAGAATAATTATTATTAGCGGTGAAACCAGTGCTATATCCAAGCACATAACACCCATTAGGAATAGAATTGATGAAATTCTCCATATCCGATTTCCATGATGGTAGCGGTCCACAGGCAGGTCGAACTGCACCAAAGGAATAAACCAGGCGAGGAGTAGGGGGACTACCGATTTCAACACAGCTATTAAAAGGTCCAGAACCAGATGAAGGGTAATTGTTACTAATTACATTAATTGGCTTGCCTGAGATGGAGTCGAATACAGCAAAATTCCATCCATCGAATGCCGACGACCAGGCGTCACCAATGCCAGTATCGTACCAATAATTGAATAAACTCAAATTCAAGAAAGGG
>CANGWA010000177.1 GCA_947457335.1 Sphingobacteriaceae bacterium | reverse complement strand
TAATTAATTGTGATGCCTTCCTTCAACATCTCCCTTATCTTCATTTGAGTGCTTCGGGTAGTTATCATCGAGTGCTGATCTATCCAGAATTGATCGTTCCAGGTTAAGCCGGCAATCTTTCGGTAATCATAAATGCGCTCATCATAGTCAACAAGCGGCTCAATAAACGCTTGTTCATAATTGTAAAAAAAAGCATTGATGCGGGTATGGATTGGCAAGCTCCCTCCTTTTCCAGGCTGTAATTTTAACCAACGGTACGAATAGTCGTATTCAAGTCGAACCCTGGTTGGCACAACGGTTGCTCCCCTGCTACTAAATTGCCATTCTTGTTGAAATGTTACCGCCTCAATTTCTCCTTCACCGGGCACCCAAGGCTTGAACGGGTGCCGCGTTATTGCTTTCGACTTGAATAAATACTTCACCGGCTCATCTTTCAATGGTTGTATCCATATTTCTCCTTCACAAAACGCTGTGTTTTTTTTTCGCGGATGAAAATGAATAACACGGTACACCAAGCCACTTGATTGAACTAATTCTTGCGACAAAACAAAATGCTTGCGCAGGTCGCGCGCGCTGCATTGCAGCGGGTGCACTGGCATTTCGGGGTGCGCTACAAGCATAGCAGAGGCCTTGAAAAGAGCCGAATGATTTTTACTCATGAAGTACCGATCGTTCACTGGCGCCATGGCTGCTCTCCCATTTTTAAACCGCAATTGTTCAATGCAACCGGCTCGCCAATAGGCATTGTAATACATCTCCAATAACTCAACTGGTTGCTGCCCCACTCGTGTATCCAATAAAAAATAACACCGCGCGATATCCACAGTTGGTTTCAGAAAATTGGCGCGCACTGCCAACAACGTTTGATAAAGCAACTCATCGTCGCTGCCCACCACTACCTCTTGAAGTGTTTGCGCTGAAGGCACCATCCAAATTGTTGCACCGCTTGTCAAACTAACAATCGGCAAATGCTTAACCACATACCCCAATAAATGAAATTCTATCACACTGTTCTCTGCCCCCTTCAATACAAACCGACCTTCTTCATTGCTCATCGTTGCATTCACGTCACCCTTGCTACCTATGCTCACAAAGGGAATGGGTTGACGGGTCAAAGAATCGAGCACGAGTCCTGTAACCGTTATCTGTGAAAGAAAACGATTCGCCACTAAAATAAAGATCAACAAGAGGCCCCTTCGCATACCGAAAGTTAAGCTTTCTACTAAAAAAAAATCCCCCTGCTTGTATATCAGGGGGATTTTAGTTGATGAATGGTCCGCTAAATAACTTATTTCAAACCTAATTCCTTTTTCAGAAACGGTGCAGTAAAACTACCTTTTACTTTTACCAACTCTTCTGGCGTACCTTGAAACAAAAGGTTTCCGCCGCCCCTGCCCCCTTCGGGACCCATATCAATAATGTAATCGGCCACCTTAATAATATCCAAATTGTGTTCAATCACCAACACGGTATTACCATGTTCAACTAATCGATTGAGTACATCGAGTAAAATACGAATGTCCTCAAAATGCAACCCCGTGGTGGGTTCATCTAAAATATAAAAGGTTTTGCCGGTATCACGCTTGCTCAATTCGGTTGATAATTTTACGCGTTGCGCTTCACCGCCACTTAATGTAGTGGCCTGCTGCCCTAAGGTAATGTAACCTAACCCCACATCGTTCAACGTTTTAATCTGCCGGTAAATAGTTGGTACACTTTCAAAAAATGTACAAGCTTGCTCAATGGTCATGTTTAACACATCGCTGATGGACTTCCCCTTGTAACGCACCTCCAGTGTTTCGCGGTTGTAGCGTTTACCATTGCAAACGTCGCATGTTACGTACACATCGGGTAAGAAATTCATTTCAATGGTCTTCACACCAGCACCACCACAGGTTTCGCAACGGCCACCTTTAACATTAAACGAAAACCGTCCGGGTTTATACCCTCTTATTTTTGCTTCAGGAATTTCAGAAAATAAATTACGAATATCACTAAACACACCTGTGTAAGTAGCCGGATTACTGCGTGGTGTGCGACCAATCGGTGACTGATCAATGTCAATTACTTTATCAATGTGCTCCAGTCCTGTTATCTTTTTATACGGCAACGGCTTTTTTTCTGAATTATAAAAATGGGCCGCCAATACGGGATACAACGTTTCGTTAATCAAACTACTTTTTCCGCTGCCACTTACACCTGTTACACAAATAAATTTTCCAAGTGGCAAGTCCACCTCTACATTTTTCAGATTGTGCCCCGTGCACCCCTTCAACGACATCTTTTTACCATTCCCCTTCCTTCGCTCCTTAGGCACCTCAATCGACTTCCGTCCTGTTATATACTGCGCCGTAATGGTGTCGAATTTTAACATCTCTTGCGGTGTGGCAGCAGCAATCACACGACCACCGTGCACGCCGGCACCGGGACCAATGTCCACCACATAATCACTTTCCACTATCATGTCTTTATCGTGCTCCACCACCAACACCGAATTACCCGTATCTCTCAAATCCTTTAGCGCTTGAATCAAGCGAACGTTATCCCGTTGGTGCAACCCAATGCTCGGTTCATCCAAAATATACAACACGCCCACCAATTGCGAACCAATCTGTGTCGCCAATCGAATGCGCTGTGCTTCCCCGCCACTTAGGGTTCTGGAAGAGCGGTTCAACGTCACATAATCCAAACCCACATCCAACAAAAAACGAATGCGCGCACGAATCTCTTTTAAAATTTCAAGTGCAATAATGTTTTGCTGCTTGCTCAACCGCTTTTCAATGTTCTCAAAAAAATCGCGCAACAAATTAATATCCAAATCCGATAGCTCCGCAATGTTGCGACCATCAATACGGAAATACAATGCTTCTTTTTTCAAACGCGTGCCTTCGCAAACGGGACAGGCTTTTTTGTTGGTAAAGCCTTGTACCCATTTTTGAATCGCCGGACTACTCTCCTCTTCTGCCTGCCTTGTGATAAAAGCCACAATTCCCTCAAAAGACGTATTGTAAGTGCCGCCTTCGGTTGTTACTTTAAACAATTCATCACTGCCATTTAAAATAACGTTCAAGGCTTCTTCCGGAATATCCTTGAAAGGTGTATCCAGCGTAAAATCATACGATTTGCCAATGGCTTCCAATTGTTTAAATATCCAGGTACCACTTCCCTTCATCGCTCCAACAGGCGCTAATGCCCCCTTGGCTATCGAAATAGCTTCGTTGGTAACAATTTTGCGAATATCAATTTCAGAAACTTCACCCAAGCCATTGCAATGCGGACAAGCCCCGTAGGGCGAATTAAATGAAAATAAATTTGGTGCGGGTTCGTCGTAACTTATACCAGTAGTGGGGCACATCAAAAACCGACTGAAGAAGCGTGGTTGCACCGCCTTTTTCTTAGGCTTACCTTCTTCGTGTTCGCTCACCATAATAGTGCCCTTGCCATGTTTCATGGCTGTTTGCAAAGAAGCCTTCAACCGCGCTTGCACAGCCCCACTCACTTCCAGGCGGTCAATCACCATCTCAATGTCGTGAACCTTGTAACGGTCCACCTGCATTTTTGCAACAATATCCTTCACTTCACCATCCACGCGCACCTTGTTGAAGCCCCGTTTACGAATGTCTTCAAACAATTCACGGTAATGCCCCTTACGTCCTTTTACTACTGGTGCTAGTAAATTTATTTTCTTGCCCTTGTAGTCCTTAACGATTAAGTCCACAATTTGATCATCGGTGTACCGTACCATTTTTTCTCCGGTATTGTAGCTATAGGCATCGCCTGCGCGTGCAAACAACAACCGTAAGAAATCATAAATCTCGGTGATGGTGCCAACGGTAGAACGTGGATTTTTGTTGACTGTTTTTTGTTCGATAGAAATCACCGGACTCAATCCCGAGATTTTGTCCACATCCGGGCGCTCCATGTTGCCAAGAAATTGGCGGGCATAGGAAGAAAAACTCTCGATGTAGCGGCGTTGTCCCTCTGCGTAAATGGTATCGAAAGCCAACGACGATTTCCCACTTCCGCTTAAACCCGTTACCACCACAAGCTTATTTCTCGGTATGGTAAGCGAAATATCTTTTAGATTGTGCGACCGCGCCCCAATCACCTCAATGTGTTCATCGTCTTCCAGCAAATGATCCATAACAGCAGTACAAAACGATAAATTTAGGAGGTAAATCCTAAAGTTTTAGCTACGTTTTATAGAGAGTGATAACTTTTATGAGCCTCAGTAGTAAAAACAATCAACCAAACGTGGTAACTCTGAACTTTTCTGCAAGTGACAGCTTGCCTCCCCCAAGTCCTGCATCGTGAGGCTGTGTGACCCTTCCTTTGTTATTTTAATGGCGCCTGCCCGCCCAAGCACAGTCATTAACCTTAGGGCGGTCACCCCGCTCTACGGCTGTAGTGGGCTGGCCGGTACCTGCTTGCCCTAAGCCGTGCGGGGTCTTTCCGCTTCGCTCCAAGCCTCCGCCGGCCAAGGGCAAGCGGCACCGTCTGCACCCAGCTACTGCCTGCGATCGGTGGCGCACGGTGTCGTTCATCACTTTCTAAACTCCCATACCCATTTACAATTTGCAAGACGGTTTAAAATCGTGTAGTTTTAAAAAGCGATTTTCCAATACGCCAAGCACCATTAAAATGGCACTTCCTACCACTGTAGACCAATACCTCACCGTCGGCTGTATGCGTTGCAAACTAGGCGGCACACCACAATGCAAGGTTCATACCTGGCAAGCTGAACTCGAAGCACTGCGAACCTTAGCCTTAAGTCATTCTTTAACAGAAACCATTAAGTGGGGTGTGCCTGTTTATACACTCAATAACAAAAACGTATTGGTGGTGTCGGCGTTGAAGGCGTATTGCATGATTAGTTTCGTTGAAGGCGCCTTGCTCAACGATCCCAAAAAATTACTATCAAAAGCCGGCGAACATTCACAAGCCGCGCGACTCATTCAATTCACTTCGCTCGAACAAATTTTAAAGCAAGAAGCAACGCTGCATAATTTAATCAAGCAAGCCATTGAGAACGCCAAGGCCGGCAAAAAATCAGAAAAAACCAACGATAGCACACCCGCACCACCCGCCGAACTCCTTCAACAATTCAAGAAAAACAAGTCCCTAGAGAAAGCCTTTTACGCCCTCACCCCTGGCCGTCAACGCGGCTACTTACTTTACTTCACCAGCGCCAAACAATCGGCCACCATTACCGCACGCATCGAAAAATTCATTCCCAAAATCTTAAGCGGTAAGGGGCAGTTGGATTGAGGCGGAAAATAATTGTTAATGGTGAATTGATGATGGTGAATAGTGTTAACAAAATATACGTCCTAAATTGAAAGTTGAGAGTTGAAAGTTGAGAATGGGTTTATCTTGACTTCGCGGCCTTTGCTTCTTCGCGTTGTCACCCTGAAGCGAAAGTCACCAGCATTTTCATTCACCAATCACTTTCTGCTTGAAGGGTTGCGCCCTATTAAAGTTGAAAGTTGAGAATTGAGAATTGAGGCGGTGAACTCAAAAAAACACACCATAAATCACTGAAAATCATTATATTTACATGTTGCAACATGCATATATTTATTGAAAAACAATGTGTATTTTTTTTAACTTAGATGTACAAATTTCGAAAACATGAAACATCTATTCAATTGGTTTGCTTCGCGCAAACAAGAAACAAGAAACAAGAAACAAGAAACAAGAAACAAGAAACGACTAAACCTGTTTAAGATTGTCGCAATTCTAGCATTACTCTTTTTCAATTCTAGGATTAACGCACAATGTAATTTTCAAATCAAAAACAACACTAGTTGTGTTA
>CANGWA010000176.1 GCA_947457335.1 Sphingobacteriaceae bacterium | reverse complement strand
CCACCTGACCAACTAGTTCCTCCGTTTGTTGTCTTTGAGTACCAGTTGTATGCGCGGTTAGCAGCTGTCCCATCATATCCAACAACCCAAACCACGTTTTGGTCTACAGCATCAAGATAACGGATGCCAGGTGTTGCGGATGAAGGCGCTGTAGGAAATGCAGCCTGCTGGTTCACTGTCCATGATGGACTCACGGTAAACTGGGCCTGCATTCCTGTTGCAAGCATCAATCCACCTAGAACGGATAGTAATTGTTTTTTCATGTGTTGATACCTTTATATATAAGTCATTAAAAATACATAAAATATCTTTTCATAACGCGAGATTAACCTCAAATAACTAATAATCACCTCCTTTCAACAAAAAAGGTTCTTTCGCATACTCCCCAAAAAGGGTAAATTTGCACCTGTTTTTGAATTTATGATCAATACGGATATTGTAATCGTTGGAGCGGGCCCTGTTGGGTTATTTGCCATATTTGAAGCGGGACTTTTAAAAATGAGGTGCCACCTCGTCGATTACCTGCCCAAAGCAGGGGGACAACTCTCTGAAATTTATCCTCGTAAACCGATTTACGATATTCCTGGCTATCCTTCTGTGTTGGCTCAGGACTTGGTCGATAATTTACTCAAACAGGCCGAACCTTTCAAACCAACCTATACCTTCGGCGAAAGGATCGAATCCCTCCAAAAACGTGATGAAAGGGACTTTTTACTCACCACCAATATGGGGACACAAGTGCAAGCCAAAGTTGTAGTGATTGCAGGTGGACTCGGCTGCTTTGAGCCAAGAAAACCGGAAATAGGTGGGCTCGAAACGTTCGAAAATGGAAAAGGAATAAATTACATGATTATTGACCCTGAGAAATACAGGGGACAAAAAATGGTGATTGCTGGAGGTGGCGATAGTGCATTGGATTGGACAATTTTTCTCTCTGAGGTTTGCAGTGAATTAGTACTTGTTCACCGTAGCGAAAGCTTCCGCGGTGCACCCGATTCGGTGAACAAAGTCATGGCCCTGGCTGAAGCAGGAAAAATAAAGTTACACTTGAACTCCGTTTTAACAAAGGTGGTGGGAAACACACACTTGGAACAAGTGGGCATCCAAAATGTAAAAACAAATGAAGAAGTAGTGGTAAAAACAGATCATCTGATTCCACTCTTCGGACTTTCTCCTAAACTAGGCCCTATCGAAGCATGGGGTTTAAACTTGGATAAGAATGCTATTGAAGTCAATACGGAAGATTATAGCACCAATATCCCAGGCGTTTATGCGATTGGAGATATCAATACATACAAAAACAAACTTAAACTGATACTCTGTGGCTTCCACGAAGCGGCATTGATGAGCCATAGCGCCTACAAATACATGAACCCAGGTATCAAGTATACCATGAAGTATACCACCGTGCAAGGGGTAAATGAGTTTTAAATTTTAGGAAACGCCACCACCTCTGCGTCAAATTTTTCCTTCCAATATTCTGCTAAATAGGCTTGCTCTGGCTGACCTGGCGTAGAGATAAGGGTGTATTCCTTTATGCCGCACACGTGTGCATCCATTAAGGTGCTGTAACCACTCCTGCAAATCAAATGGTTGGATTGGGAGAATAATAATGATAGGGTTCCTCCATCTACGCCAATAAAGGGAAAAACGTTTTCTGCTTTATCGAGGGTGGCCTCTGGAGCGATTAAGGCGAATTTTTTTTCTGGATGTTGGTGCGCATAACGGTACAATTGTTTTGTAAAGGTTTGTCGCAATGGCATAGGGCCAGAAGCGAGTAAAAGTCCATCATACTGCGTTGAGCGAGACAAGGGAACTAGCCGACTGATGGGATCAATGTAAAGTACAGGGGGCAACCGGGTTATGTCACCATGCGTCAGCTTTCCTGCAAGTGATTTCTCGAGTGAACTGTAGTCGGGAACAATACAAAAATCAAATTCACGAATGTAATGATGATGAATACGGTCAGCAAAACGACTCAGCGGACCTATTTGTTGGAAAAGTTGATTGGTGATGTAAATACCGGTGCAGCTGCCTTTTGAAACAAAACCAAAACGGTTGTCGCTGATGATAGAGTCTGCACCATGCTTTTGCACAAGCTTTTTGGCAATTACCCCCTCTTGCCGAATGGTTTTTAGAAGGTGCGGACTTTGTAAAAGTACAGATGCCCATGCTGGTAAATGCGGTCCATATTGAACATTGTAACCAGTGATTATCTCAACTGTTGCGCTAGGAAGGTGCTGTTGCCAAAAGGTCTGATAGGTACTAGGCGTAGCAACAATTACCTTTACTCCTGCACGGATTAGCTGTTGGGCTATGGCCAAACTACGCGTTGCGTGGCCCATGCCCCAATCAAGTGGAGCAAGAAGTGTTGTTTTACCAACTATTTTAATTAACGATTCAATACGGCTTCGTATGCTGAAATCCAAGCTTTGGGTGTTAGCTTTTTTGCTAACGCACCTACTAGTTCAAACGGGATTTTGTCGGGATGCTTGAAACGGATACAACTTTTGCCCATATCCAATTTGCCAACACCAGCAGCTGCATAGGCGGTCTTAAACCAATTCAACAGTTCATCGCTGCCATACAATCCCATGTGATAAAGGGCAATGTGGCTTTTTTGTGATGCAATGCTAATAAAGCCTAATGGCTGGTTTGGGTCAACATGGTACCCCTTGGGATAAAGTGAATGTGGAACGACATACCCAATCATCCCATACGCCATGCATTCCTCAAATCCTTTCGGCAGATTTTTTTTAATTACTGTTCTGAGGCGACGCATGGCTTCCTGCCTTTCGACAGGAAGTCCTGAAAGATATTCTTCTACACTAATCGCCTTGCTCATTACGCGTCAATTTTTGCGTACTTCGCGTTTTTTTCAATAAAATCACGACGCGGTGGAACTTCATCCCCCATCAACATACTGAAAATACGGTCGGCCTCTGCCGCACTGTCAATGGTTACCAACTTAAGTGTGCGGCTTTCAGGATTTAGAGTTGTCTCCCATAATTGTTCAGCATTCATCTCACCCAGACCTTTGTAGCGCTGAACGTTTACAGAATCTGTTTTCTCTCCACCCATCTGTTTTACCGCCTCATCCCGTTGCTCCTCGTTCCAACAATAACGCTGATCCTTGCCCTTTTTGACAAGATAAAGCGGGGGAGATGCAATATAGACGTGCCCCTTCTCAATCAATTCCTTCATGTGCCTGAAGAAGAAGGTTAGAATCAACGTGGTAATGTGCGAGCCGTCTACATCGGCATCACACATGATAACAATCTTATGGTATCGCAACTTGTCCATGTTCAATGCACGATCATCTTCTGTCGTGCCTCTGAATACGCCAAGTGCCGTGAATATATTTTTAATCTCTTCGTTTTCGTAAATTTTATACTCCAATGCTTTCTCTACGTTCAGAATTTTACCCCGTAATGGCAATATCGCCTGAAACTCGCGGTTACGACCCTGCTTTGCAGTTCCACCTGCACTGTCCCCTTCGACTAAAAACAATTCACAAGCCATCGCATCCCCACTCGCACAATCGGCAAGTTTACCTGGAAGTCCTGAACCGGTCATCACGTTTTTACGCTGCACCATTTCTCTTGCCTTCCTTGCTGCATGACGGGCTGTAGCGGCTAATATGACCTTGTCGACAATCGTGCGTGCCTGACGTGGATGCTCTTCTAGATAATTTTGTAAGGCCTCACTGATAGCCGTATCCACCGCACCAATCGCTTCACTGTTACCTAGTTTGGTTTTGGTCTGACCCTCGAATTGCGGCTCTTGTACTTTAACCGAAATCACAGCGGTCAACCCTTCGCGAAAATCGTCACCACTAATTTCAAACTTCACCTTCGCTAATAAACCGTTCTTCTCGGCGTAACTTTTTAATGTACGTGTCAAACCCCTTCTGAAACCAGAAACGTGTGTGCCTCCTTCATGGGTGTTGATGTTGTTCACGTAACTTTGAACGCTTTCACTAAATGAACTATTGTAAACCATGGCCACTTCAACAGGTATTGGTCCATTGTTGTTCTCAATATAAATAGGTTCTTCGATGAGTTTTTCTTTTGCACCATCCAAGTAGGTCACAAATTCGCGCAAACCACCTTCACTATAAAAGGTCTCAGAAAATGACGCACCGGACTCGTCTTTTGAACGGTCGTCGACTAACTCAATACTGATTCCTTTGTTCAAGAATGCCAATTCACGCATGCGGTTGGCCAGCGTGCTATAATTGTATTCACCTACTGTGAATATACTCATGTCCGGCGTAAACGTCTGAATAGTCCCTCGCAATTCTGTAACTCCTGCTTCCTTTGCAGGATAGAGAGGCTTGCCACAACTAAACTCTTGCACCACAATCTTACCATCACGGTGCACTTCGGTTTTCATATGAGAGGAAAGTGCATTCACACAACTCACCCCCACACCATGCAATCCACCAGAAACCTTGTAAGTGTCCTTGTCAAACTTACCACCTGCGTGCAATACAGTCATCACCACCTCCAAAGCACTCACACCCATCTTTGGGTGAATACCCGTAGGTATACCACGCCCATCATCTTTTACACAAATAGAATTGTTCTCTAATATTGTAACTGTGATGTTTTTACAATGACCAGCCAATGCTTCGTCAATGGAGTTGTCGACCACCTCGTAAACCAAATGGTGTAATCCTTTCACTCCAATATCCCCAATGTACATTGCGGGACGCTTTCTCACCGCCTCCAACCCTTCTAGGACCTGGATATTATCGGCACCATAACTTTTTTCTACACTTGTCTCAGACATAAATAATAATAACTCCTCTGGAAAATAATTAACTCTTAAATATAGCAAAAAACCTCGATTTAAGAGGGATAGCGCTATTTAAATCTTACTAACAAAATGTTAAAAGAATATGGTTTCCTGAGACCTATTCTCTACCTTGAACGGGTCTATGCTGTGGCACCTACTTAAATACGTTGTCGTTTGGTTTTTCCCCATTTTTTTTAAACGCATTCGAGCAAGAAATATTGATTATCTAAATACGGATGCGCCAATCATTATCGCAATGAATCACCCCAATTCATTCGCCGATCCCATTCTCCTAACATGGGTGTGCTACCCACCTGTGCGCCCATATTACCTAGCGCGCGGCGACGCTTTTAAGCCGGGTCTGGTTGCCAATCTTCTTCAATCAATTGGAATCATTCCAATCTTCCGAATTGGCGATGCTGGTAAAGAAGGCCTGGCTAAAAACAACGCAACTTATCAATTAGTGAATAAACTACTAGCAAAGGGACAAAAGGTAATCGTATTTGCGGAAGGGTTGTGCGTCATCGAAAGACGTTTACGCCCACTTAAAAAGGGCGTGTCCCGCATGGTGTTTGGCGCTATGGAAGAAATTAATAGGGCTGATTTATTAGTCGTGCCAATCGGTGTGAATTACGACGCTCCTACTTCTTTTAGAAGTCAGGTCTTTTTTAACGTGGGAGAACCCATCAAAGTGGCTGATTACTTTGAAAAGGAAGGTAATACCGCTAGGAATCAAAAACTGTTTCTAGATGCGTTGCAAGCGCAAATGAAAACGCTTATCACGCATATTGACAATAAGGAAAATGATCGGTTCGTCGAACAAGTCGAAGTGCTTACCAAAACAGCCTTAATGAAAGAAAAGAAATGGTCTGAAAACGACCTTTGGCTCGATTTCCAGTCAATCACTGAAATCACCGAGAGGGTAAATAAGGCAGATGAAGAATCTCTCCTGAGGGCCAAGGCGAGTACAAGCGACTACTTCAATTGCCTTGAAGAAAACAAATTAAGCGATGAGGCCATGAACCCTATAAAAAACAT